>NZ_JACLQJ010000006.1:0-118466 GCF_016648665.1 Streptococcus sp. 23.2 | reverse complement strand
TTGACGATTTCTATTCCGTAACGTTCAATCAACCTCACCATATATTTTAGTCCAGAAACATCCACACCAAATCTTTTGGAAAGCTCTTTGAAGCTTCTCCCTTGTTTTCTCAGTTCATATATCTGAATCTTGTCCTCATAAGTTAATTTCATAATAAAAACACCTCAAAAATTAGATTTTTTCTGTCTAACTTTTGGGGTGCAGTTCATTAACCTAGGGGTGTTTTTAAATTGAATTTTCAGAAATTAGTGATAAAATAGAGAAGAATAAGGCTTAAAAGGAGGAATCTTATGACTTCATTATCAACAGATTTCACAGATAAACTATTTGCAGAATATGAGGCTAATGCCAAGTACAGTGCTATTGAGAATGCTGTAACTCATAATGGCTTGCTCAAATCCATCGAAACACGTCAATCAGAAGTTGAAAACGACCATGTTTTCTCAATTGATTTGACTAAAGATGAGGTGTCTAACCAGAAAGCTTCAGGACGTTGTTGGATGTTTGCGGCACTAAATACTTTCCGTCACAAATTAATCTCAGACTTTAAATTGGAAAGTTTCGAACTTTCTCAAGCTCACACTTTCTTCTGGGACAAGTATGAAAAATCGAACTGGTTCTTGGAACAAATCATTGCTACAGCAGATCAAGAGATTGGCAGTCGTAAGGTTAAATTCCTTTTGGATACCCCTCAACAAGATGGTGGACAATGGGATATGGTCGTATCACTTTTTGAAAAATACGGTGTTGTACCAAAATCGGTTTATCCAGAATCTGTAGCTTCAAGCAATAGTCGTGAGCTTAATCAATACCTCAATAAGCTTCTTCGTCAAGATGCTCAAATCTTGCGTGATTTGATTGCTGGAGGTGCTGATCAAGCTGCTGTTCAGGCCAAGAAGGAAGAACTTCTTCAAGAAATTTTCAATTATCTTGCCATGACTCTTGGTTTACCACCACGTCAGTTTGATTTTGCCTACCGAGATAAAGATGACAACTATCAATCTGAGAAAAATATCACACCACAAGCTTTCTTTGAAAAATATGTGGGTCTTAAACTTAGTGATTATGTGTCAGTTATCAACGCTCCAACAGCTGATAAACCTTACGGAAAATCTTATACTGTTGAGATGTTGGGTAATGTTGTAGGTGCGCCAAGTGTGCGTTATATTAACCTCCCAATGGATCGTTTCAAAGAGCTTGCCATTGCACAGATGAAGGCTGGAGAGACTGTTTGGTTTGGTTCAGATGTTGGTCAAGTTTCAGACCGCCAAAAAGGTATTCTTGCAACTAATGTTTACGATTTTACAGCTAGCATGGATATTAACTTGACTCAAGACAAGGCAGGACGTTTGGACTACAGCGAATCTCTCATGACTCATGCCATGGTATTGACTGGGGTTGATTTGGATGCCGATGGCAGACCTGTTAAATGGAAGGTTGAAAACTCTTGGGGAGACAAGGTCGGTCAAAAAGGTTACTTTGTCGCTTCTGATGCCTGGATGGATGAATACACTTATCAAATCGTTGTCCGCAAAGACTTCCTTACAGCTGAAGAATTAGCAGCCTATGAAGCAGAGCCACAAGTACTTGCTCCTTGGGATCCAATGGGAGCCCTTGCTTCAAAATAAGATAATACATGAAAACACTGGAAATTTTCCAGTGTTTTTTATAGTTTCTTTAAAATCTATCGGTAAAAAAAGAGTTATCCAATCAGATAACCCTTTTTATTTCTTATTCTTCTGCTGTAGCAGTGTTTGAATTTGAATGTTCAGAGCCATTAGAAGAGGCCGATGTCGATGGATTTGTTGAAGCATCAGGACCGTACTGTTGACTATCTTGTGAACTTGATGAGTCACTGCTTTGGCTTGAGTCTAAACTTGATGATGAGCTAGATGTTCCAAGTGATCCTGTGTAAACATTTGATGTTGAAGAACCAGTAAGGAAGACATAGCTACCATTATTATAAACACCGCTAGGCATATCGAAATCTTCAGAACCCGCACCATACATCTGGTTAAGGTAGCTACTTGTTACACCATAGATTTGTTTAGCGATATCAAGGTCTGAATCATGAAGTGGTGTTTTACGATTTTTATAACCTGTCCAAATCGCCATAGAATACTTGGTATTGTAACCAACGAAAGTTTCATCTGGAACCATAAGGTAAGCGTAGACGCCACTTTCTTTTTGTACCTTGTAGTATTCATCGTCACCATAGTTAGATGTACCGGTCTTAGCAGCGTTGAACGTACCAGGGACATAGGCTTCAGTCGCTGTACCACCTGTCATTACTTGTTTCAACATGCTTGACATCATGTAAGCTGTTTGTGGTGACATGGCTTCAACACCTTTAGAATCAAATGATTTTGTTGAACCGTCTTCAAATTTGATTGATTTAATGTAAGAAGGTTTATAGTAAGTACCACCATTTGCAAAGGCTGCATAGGCTGCGGCCATTTTCTCACTTGATGCACCATACTTAGGATCTGCTGATGATGTTGAAGATGAGATGGCATTGGAGTAGAACATTTCTGGATACTCAATACCTAAATCTTTCAAGAAGGACTGGGCATAGTCCAACCCAACAGCTTGAAGAGCTTTAACGGCTGTTACGTTACGTGATTGTTGAAGTGCATAAGTCAATGAAATGCTTCCGTAATACTTACGGTCCCAGTTGTAAACTGGTGTTGAAGAACCTGGGAAATTGTAAGGATTATCGTAAACAGTCGTACCAGTGTTTGTATAAACACCTTTTTCAATAGCAGGAGCATAGTCAGTGATTGGTTTCATTGTAGAACCCCAGTCACGGTCTGTTTGAACAGCTTGGTTAGTAGCGAGGGCAATATTTTCATCTTGGTGACGTGATCCCAATTGAGCAACAACACGACCGTTAGTAACATCAATAATAGTAGAAGCAACTTGGAAACTATCATTTGGATAGTAGATATAGTCATCAGTATTATAGACGTTCCAGATATATTTTTGAATATCTGGATTAAGGTTAGTGTAGACGTCGAGACCTGCTGAGTAGATATCAGCATTGGCGTCAGTAGCTACCTGCTCAATAACTTGTTTGATGTAGTTATCTAAGTATGGCTCATAGCTAGCTTTCTTCGTAAGTGGAAGAAGGCCATCTGATACATCAGTTGCTTTAGCTTGCTCGTACTCTTCTTTAGAAATATTCTTGTCTTCATACATTTCGTCAAGAACAGTGTTACGACGTTCTTTGGCAGCATCTGGATTAGCATAAGGGTCATATTGTGTTGGTGCTTGTGGAATACCAGCAAGAAGAGCTGCTTGGGCAACAGAGAGGTCGCTCAAGTCCTTACCAAAGTAAGATTTAGCTGCCGTCTTCATACCGTAGTAACCATTACCCATATAAACCTTATTAATGTAGAAGGTCAAGATTTCTTGTTTAGTGAATTGACGCTCCATTTGGAGTGACAACCAGATTTCTTGTGACTTACGTTTAAGGGTTTGGTCAGAAGTGTTAGTTGAGAAGTAAGCCAACTTAATCAACTGTTGGTCGAGCGTAGACCCCCCTTGGGTGCTGCTACGACGAAGGTTGTTAACAGCTGCCCCCATGATACGGTAGACGTCAATCCCACGGTGAGTGAAGAAACGTTTATCCTCGATAGAGGTGATGGCATTAACTAGAGTTGTTGGAATTTCATCTGTTGATGCACTCTCACGTTTCTCAGCTCCCAAGTCGGCAATAAGACTACCATTAGCGTCGTAAATCTTACTTGAGTTTGTTGATTGCAGTTTGTTCTCGGTAAGTTTAGGAACACTGCTAACATAGTAGGCAAAGAGGCTACCACCAGCGATGACACAGACTACAAAGAAAGTGAGCAGTCCAATAAATCCGTATTTTGCAATACGCCAGCCCAAACTTTGGTCTGAAGCGGCAGAGCGTTTTCCTTTGCTATAGCGAGAAGAATCTGAGCGCTTGACCTTGATGTTTTTAGCACGTTTAGTCAAACCGTTAAGTGATTCTTTAAAGTTGCTGAAATTAAATTTAGCCATTATGTGTTACCACCTAATAATTTTTCAATGATTTCTAAGTAAGGAACTTGAGGATAAGCTGCTTCTGCAATTGCATAGCCTCTTTTTTTGATATAATCAAGAGGCATTGATTTCGTCCCTTTATCAATCTGATAAAAAGCGATTAAGTCTTTGGCAGGCAGAAGGTAGGTTTCCTTAAGCGTCGAGAAGTGAAGTAGCACGAAGCAGATCCCATCTTGACTGATGACCTGAGACATGTGCTCAATTTGATGCGCATGAAAGTTTTTCATAGGCATGGATGTCTTTTGTCGTGTCTCTTTGGCTTCAAAATCAATGTAGTATCCTTTGTAAACGCCGGAGTAGTCGGTAGTAGAAGCTTGTCTAAAGTAAGCTTCTACAATCTTTGCCCGTGAGCGTTTGGGATAATCGACTTTGACAATTTGAACAGGGGTAGGTTTTTTATGAATAACGGCTAAACCACGCGACAAATAGTAATCATTAGTCGCGTTAATAGCAGATTCAAAGCTCATCCCCCGATTGGCAAAGTCAACTCTATTTGATTTTTTAGGACGTACTTGTGCTATCTTACGAGATATCTGATGGGGATAGTTTACCATTTCTTTCCCTTCTTCTTTATAAGATATGCATAAAGACTATTTCATTATACCATAAAATGAACGAGGAAAACAACAAATGACATCACTACTGGTAACTGGCTATAAGAGCTTTGAACTCGGTATTTTTAAAGACAAGGACCCTAAAGTAACCATTATCAAGAAAGCAATCAAACGTGATTTGATGCGTTTCTTGGATGATGGTGTGGATTGGATGATTTTTACTGGGAACCTCGGTTTTGAATTTTGGGCACTAGAAGTAGCCAAAGAACTTCAAAAAGACTATCCTTTGAAGTTAGCGACTATCTTCCCTTTTGAAACGCATGGTCAGAATTGGAATGAAGGTAATCAAACAAAACTAGCAGCCTTTAAGCAGGTTGATTTTGTCAAGTACAGCTTCCCCGCTTACCAATCTCCAGCACAGTTTAAACAATTTAATCAGTTTCTCATTGACAATACAGATCAGGCTTATTTATTTTATGAACCTGAAAATGAAACAAATCTGAAATATTTTTACGGTATGATGTTAGAAGCAAGGGGTTATCCCGTATCTAGACTGACTTTTGATGACCTCAATGAAGTCATGTCGGAATAGGATATAATTGAATTTTAAACTTGCATTTTTATCTTTTTTTCTGTATCATAAGAACATTAGACAGTAAAGTATTAGTAAGTTAGATAAGACAAGTATTGGAGAATAAAAATGGCTAAGATTAATTTAACGCCCAAGAAAATCTACGAACAAGAATTTAAAACAAGCATGCGTGGATACGATAAAAAAGAAGTTGATGAGTTTCTAGACGATGTAATCAAAGATTACGGTGTCTATATTGCTCTAGTTAAGGAATTGCAAGAAGAAAATGCAAAACTGAAGGCTAAGACTTCATCAGCTCCTGCTAGTCGCCCAGCATACGCAAGTGCGACAAGTGAGTCATCACGTGCGAATGCCAATGTTGCTTCGGCTTCAAACTATGATATCTTAAAACGTATCAGTCGTTTGGAGAAAGAGGTCTTTGGAAAACAAATCGTCGAATAAAACTGGTTTGTGCAATTTTCGGATAATCGCATGGTTGCTAGTCTTCCATGAGGAAAGTCCATGCTAGCACTGGCTGTGATGCCAGTAGTGTTTGTGCTAGGTGAATTAATAAGCCTAGGGACTTGATTTTCAAGTTACGGCGAGTGAACTGGCTAAGTCTTAGGATAGGTTTTAGTAGCTCTGAAAGTGCCACAGTGACGGAGTTTTTAGGGAAACCTAAAAAGTGGAACGCGGTAAACCCCTCAAGCTAGCAACCCAAACTTTGGTAGGGGCATGGGATGGCTGGAAACGAACGGACCATCCTGACTGCTTTGCAGTAGACAGATGATTATCGAAGGAAGTGGTACCTAGTCACTTCTGGAACAAAACATGGCTTATAGAAAATTGCATATAGGTGAGGCTGGGACACATGTCTCAGCCTTCTTTTAGCAAGAATTCTCTCTTTTATATTTAAAGAAAAGAGTGGGTAATAAGCTATCGGTTAAGAAAGTTTGTACTCGTAACAATGAGATAAAAGGATGACAATGAAAGAAACATTTACATTAGTAGCAACTGCAGCAGCAGGTCTTGAGGCTGTGGTTGGACGTGAATTGCGTGAGTTAGGTTATGACACGCAGGTTGAAAATGGTAAGGTGCGTTTCCAAGGTGGTGTTCGTGCAATTGCTGAAACTAACCTTTGGTTGAGGGCAGCAGATCGTATCAAGATTGTAGTGGGTGAATTTCCAGCACGTACCTTTGAGGAACTTTTTCAGGGAGTTTTTGCTTTAGACTGGGAAAATTATCTTCCGCTAGGTGTAAAGTTCCCAATTTCTAAGGCTAAATGTGTTAAATCAAAGCTTCATAATGAGCCATCTGTTCAGGCAATTTCAAAAAAAGCTGTCGTTAAGAAATTGCAGAAGTATTTCCACCGTCCAGAAGGAGTGCCTCTCCAAGAAACAGGAGCGGAATTTAAGATTGAAGTCTCTATTTTGAAGGATAAGGCTACGGTTTTGATTGATACCACAGGTGCTAGTCTCTTTAAGCGTGGCTACCGTACTGATAAAGGTGGAGCACCGATTAAGGAAAATATGGCGGCTGCTATCCTTGAACTTAGTAATTGGTATCCGGATAAACCATTGATTGACCCGACTTGTGGTTCAGGGACCTTCTGTATTGAGGCTGCAATGATTGGCATGAACATTGCACCAGGATTTAATCGTGATTTTGCCTTTGAAGCATGGAATTGGGTGGATAAGGATTTAGTACAGTCGGTACGTGATGAAGCAGATAGCAAGGCAAACTACGATATTGAATTAGATATTATGGGTTGTGATATTGATGGCCGTATGGTTGAAATTGCAAAAGCCAATGCTCGTGAGGCAGGTCTTGAAGATGTTATTAAATTGAAACAAATGCGTTTACAGGACCTGAAAACAGATAAAATCAATGGTGTCATTATTTCAAACCCTCCTTATGGTGAGCGTTTGTTGGATGACAAGGCTGTGGATATCTTGTATAATGAAATGGGTCAAACTTTTGCGCCACTTAAAACTTGGAGCAAGTTTATCTTGACCAGCGATGAACACTTTGAAAGCAAATACGGTATGAAAGCCGATAAAAAACGTAAGCTTTATAACGGGACCCTCCGTGTTGATTTGTATCAATATTTTGGAGAGCGTGTTCGCCGTTCTGAGGCTAGAAAGGTAAATTAAACGTGTCAGAAGATAAAACACAAAATGGCTATGAAGGTAGCCAAGAGCTAGATTTCCAAGATGCCAAGGAAATGACGGTCGGTGAGGCTGTCCGAAAAGAAGCTGAGATTAATGCTGGTGTAACAGAAACAGATAGCATTTTGGATAAGTATATCAAGCAACACCGTGAAGAAGTTGCCTCACAAAAATTTTCAAAGAAAATTGAAGCTGACGGCGATACATCACCTTTGGATGCCTTTATTCAAAAGCAACGTCAGGAGTTTGCGGATTCAGGTTTGATTGGTCAATCAATGGCTAATGAGTCAATCAACTCAACAACAGCTACTGAAGAAGTAACACCGGTCACATTTGGTTTTGGTGCTACAGATAACAAGGCTGATGAAACTCAATCTCATATTGACAAGCAGTTGCCAAATGCCCCTGTTGAACCTGAGGTTATTGCAGAACCAGAAAGTCAAAGTTCTGAAGTTATCATTACGTCAACAAATGCTGATCGTTTCATCACGTCAGAAACAGAAAAATTTGACCTTGGTGATGCACTCGCTGATTCCTCTACTTCAACTAATCAGCCAGCCTATAACGATGCATTGGTCGATAATGTTGATGATAACAATCCTTTGATTGCTAACATTGATGATCCAGAACCACAAAATTCTGCTGTTGCCAATATTGACGATACTGAGCCACAAGCTTCAAAACCTATGTTGGATGATGCTGCTATTTCAGACACTATTGATTTGGCAGCTATTGCATCAACGGTGGCAGGGGTAACTGGAGCAAAAGCTGATGAAGAAAAGACAACACCAAAAGTGTCTATGGCAGTCAATCGCCCATCTGCAGAAGACAGAATCTCTTCAGAGTCTATTTCACCATCGCATAAGAGTGCCTTTGATGGTGACATTCCAGTTTACCGTCGTAAAGGTGTTGTTATAGGTGCTCTAGCAGTTCTTGCTTTAGCTATTATCGGTGGTAGCTATGCTCTTTATAAAGGAACACATAGCCAATCGGCGAAAACAACAAGCACAGCTTCTTCAGCAGTGACATCATCATCAAGCAAGGATACGTCAGCTGCTGATAATAAGGCATTTGAAGAAATGTATAAGAATTTCTTCACAGATGACGAGCAAACAAAACTCGCTAATGACCAATTTGGTAAGTTATCAGATTTGGAAAAGCTGCTCAAGAAATTGGAGAAAACCAAGTATTATGATGCAGCTAAGAAAAAATATGATAACTTGAAGAAACAAATTGAAGCTGTACAAAAGATTAACAGTCAGTTTGAGTCAGATGCTCTTGTAGATGGTAACTATAATGCCTCTATTGCTGTTAAATCAGATGCTAACTTTAATAATCTTCCAGAAAGTGTAACAACAACTGGAAATGCGAGTCTCGACAGCACTGTCCAAGAAGCTATTAAGGGTGGTAAGACTCAACTTGAAGAAAAAGCTAAGGCTGCGAGTGCAACGTCTGCAGCGACAGCTTCTGAAAGTGTTAATACTGCTAGTCCTGCTGCACCTTCAGGTGATAACGCATCTGGAGCAGCTTCTAATGGTGATGGTGCGGCCGCATCAAATACTTCTGGAGCGCAAAATGGAGCAGCTAACTCAGCAGGTTCAACTGGTGCGACTGGAGGAACTACTGGTGGCTCAGCTGCAGCTTCAACAGTTGTAACACGCGGAATCACAAATTATAACCCATCAATCCTTCAACGTAATCGCTCACGTGTGCCTTATAATGCAAACGTAGTAGCAGATACAAGTAACCCAGCTTGGACATGGGCTGATGGTGTTCTTGATAAGATTATCGAAACATCACACTCACGTGGTTACTTCTCAGGAGATAACTTCATCCTTGAGCCAGTCAACATCATCAATGGTAATGGTTACTACAACTTGTACCTTCCAGATGGAACTTACCTCTTCAGTATTAACTGTAAGACAGGTTACTATGTTGGTAATGGTTCAGGTCACTCAGATAAACTTGATTACGAATAATAATCTGCGACACTCCTTCGGGAGTGTTTTTTGTTTTATCTTGGTGAAGGCCTAGTTTATAAGGATTTTGTGCTATAATAGAGGGATAAGATAGGGGTGAATACTATGGCAAAATTGATGCCGGGTAGAGTCCGTAATGAGGGTATTGAACTTTTTGAAAAGGATCTTATTACCATTCATCAGGTCTCAGAAACTCAGTTGGATACAACAGTTGACCAACATCATTTAATTTATGCACTCAATGATTCTGAAATCACGTGTGACTGTGATTATTTCGCTCAAAAAGGCTATTGTCCCCATTTGGCAGCTATTGAGTATTATCTAAAAAACGATAAAGAAGGCCAGCGTCTCTTGGCAGAATTGGAAGAGGAACAAGAGTCCTCTCAGGGACAAGAGCGAGGACACTCTTTTGGTGGTTTATTTTTAGAAGGCCTTTCCCTAAATGAGGATGATACTGTTAGATATTGCTTGATGGTAGAGGGAGAGGAATCTACCTTTGGTTCAGAGATTTGGTGGAGTATACGTTTACGTCGCTTACCAGATGAACGTTCTTATGTTATTCGAGATATTCCTGCCTTTCTCAAACTTGTAGAGGCTGAGAGTTATTATCAGATAGGTAAGAACTATTATGAACCCCTATCGCTTATTCAATTTGACCAGGCTTCACAGGCATTTTTAGACTTCTTAGGACGGATGATTCCAGATGAAGCTAAGACTAATTTAGACTTTATTTTACCGAATAATGCACGTCATCTTTGTCTCCCCTACAGTTTTTTTGAGGAAGGTTTGAGACGGATGCAAGATTTGGATGGCTTTAGGTTTGAATGGGAAGGAACCGAATATCACCGACTTTTGGTTGAGGATTTGACTGCTGATGCCCATCTCTTCTCGTTTGATATTTCTGTCGAGCCTAAGATGATTGAATTGACTGTTGCTGAGAAGAATAGTCAGGCCTTTTTTAATAATCGTATTCTCTTTTATCAAGGTGTTTTTTATCACTTGAATCGAAAACAACAAAAACTTTTGGTTGGTTTACGCTCTCTTCCAATCGGAAGCGATTTGAATAAGCATGTCAGCTTTAATCTTGATGAACAAGCCATCTTGGCTGCTAGTCTTTTTGATTTTAGGACTATGGGACCAGTTAAAGCTCCTAAAGCCTTTAATATCAAGGATTTCACACCGAGATTTCACTTTGATCTGAAAGGTGACAGTGAGGTTATACTTACATTAGCCTTTGATTTTGATGGTTTCCTAGTCCATAATCGACAAGAGTTGAGTCATTTAGGATTTACGAGTAACTATCGTCATGAGCAGGCTGTTTTCCGTTTGATGGCTAAGCATGAATTCACCCCTGATTTTCAGTCATCTAAACGATTAATTAGCAGTCAAGAGCTCTATGATTTCTTTACGAATACTCTAGCAGAATTTGAAAATACAGGGACGGTTCTGATTGGGCAGGAGTTGCGTGACTTACGGGTTGAACAGAGTCCGCAGGTTCAGGTAGAGCGTCAGGGGAATTTATTAGATATTTCCTTTGATTTTTCAAGTCTTGACGATGAAGATGTGGATCATGCTTTAGCAGCTTTGATGGAAAGTTCGCCCTATTTTATCAATCGTAGTGGTCAGTTGATTGTTTTTGACGAAGCGACGCATCGTATTAGTGAGAGTCTCAAAACTCTAAGAGCTCGATATTCAGGGCAAGGTCACCTAGAACTAAATCAATTGACTGCCTATCAATTAATGGAGGCTCTTTCAGAAAGTGATTCTGTTCGATTTTCAAAAGATTTCCAACTCTTAACGCAACATTTGAGTAAACCAGAGACCTTTGATTTGCCAACTTATAAGGTAGAAGCTGACCTTCGTCCCTATCAGGAAAAGGGTGTTCAGTGGCTATCTATGTTGCATCACTATGGTTTTGGCGGTATCTTGGCCGATGATATGGGGTTGGGAAAAACCTTGCAGACCATTGCCTATCTCTCTGCACATTTAGAAGAAGAGCAACGAGTCTTGGTTTTGTCACCATCAAGCCTGATTTACAATTGGCAGGATGAGTTTAAAAAGTTCGCTCCTCAGTTAGATGTAGCGGTTTCTTATGGACTCAAGCCAAGACGTGATGACATCATTGCTGAAGACCACCATATTATTATTACAAGCTACGCTTCCTTCCGTCAGGATTTTGATGCCTACAAGGCTGGTAAATATGACTATCTCATTCTTGATGAGGCTCAGGTCATGAAGAATACACAGACAAAGATTGCCCAATATCTACGTGATTTTTCTGTTCCACATTGCTTAGCACTATCTGGAACGCCTATTGAAAATCATTTGTTGGAGATTTGGTCTATTTTCCAAATTATTCTACCAGGACTTTTACCGGCTAAGAAAACTTTCCTTAAGTTAACACCAAAGGAAGTGGCTAGGTATATTTCTCCCTTTATTCTAAGACGTAGGAAAGAAGAGGTCCTTCCTGATTTACCAGATTTGATTGAAATCACTCACCAAAGTGAATTGTCAGATGCTCAAAAAGCTATCTATTTAGCGCAATTGCAACAGATGCAGCAAGGTTTAATTTCTGCAAGTGATCAGGAAATCAACCGTCGTAAGGTGGAAATTTTGTCAGGAATTACCCGCTTACGACAAATCTGTGATACCCCAGCTCTTTTTATGGACTATGCTGGAGATAGCGGAAAATTAGATAGCCTAAGAGAGTTGCTTAGTCAAATTAAGGAATCAGACCACCGTGTTCTTATCTTTTCACAATTTCGTGGGATGTTAGATATTACAGAGGGGCTCTTACAAGAATTAGGTATTTCCTCTTATAAGCTAACAGGGTCAACGCCATCTGATAGTCGTCAAGAGATGACCAGAGCCTTCAATCAAGGAAGCCGAGATGCCTTTTTGATTTCTCTAAAAGCAGGAGGAGTGGGACTGAATCTAACTGGTGCTGATACGGTTATTCTGATTGACCTTTGGTGGAATCCAGCGGTAGAAATGCAGGCTATTAGTCGTGCGCATCGTATAGGTCAGGAACAAAATGTCGAAGTTTACCGTTTGATTACAAGAGGGACTATCGAAGAGAAAATTCTTGAGCTTCAAGAAGGCAAGAAAAACCTGGTAACAACCGTCTTGGATGGCAATGAAAGCCGTGCCAGCATGACCGTTGAGGATATTAAAGAAATTCTTGGTATTGCAATATCTTAATTTGTTATATTTGATATTGAAATACTAAGAGGTAAAAATGCTACTAGGCAAATCTTTTGAATTAGGCTATAATAGAATATTGCAAGACGTATCTTCCCATTCCCGATTATTTATATTAAGATACGCATCATCTCGAAAATGAAAGGAAGTCTTTTATGCATCGCCAAAGACGACAATTTCCGCTGATTCCAGACGGGGAACCTTGCTTGCAAGAACCGGTCTCTATGCGCCTATACGAAAATGAAGATTTAATCACAAATATCCGTAGCCCTTACCAAGATAAGGACTACAATGATTTGTTGCCGAACTATGATTTCTTGTCAGCTAAGCCTAGCAATCGTAAGAAGGCTCCAAAACGAGTGGAGACACAAGAAGCTGGCATGACTTATGCTGAGGAAGCCCGTGAAAAGGCTAAGCGTGATGTACGAGAGAAACGCCAAAAATTCCTCCGCCAAGAAGTTCAACAAACCAAACATACTAATAGCCGTCAATTGACTGCTAAGCCTAAGGTGGAAGCCAAACCAAGCTTTGAGGCCACTGTTGAGCCAGCTGCTGTAACAACGGATAAAGGACCAGTGACAGCCTCTATCTTGGGAGCTCCTGTAAGTGCTATCAAGCGAACTTTAGCACCTAATGGGAAGCACTCAAAGATCCATCACTTGGCAAATCGTCTGCAACAAGATTCTTACATCTTGGCAGAAGTGGCTCCAACCTATCAACAGCCTAGTAACCCATCTCGTAAGAACGTCAAGAAAAATAGCTATGACTTCTTGAAACGTAGCCAGGTTTATAATTACCCAGAACGTCAAACTTACCGTGAACACCGAGTTGCTCAAGAATTAAATTTGACGCATTTAGAAGACGCAAACTAATCGCAGTGCGATTGTAAGGAGAAACTATGTCAAAAACTTATCATTTTATTGGAATTAAAGGATCTGGTATGTCAGCTTTGGCTTTGATGCTCCACCAAATGGGACACAAGGTTCAAGGTTCAGATGTGGAAAAATATTACTTCACTCAACGTGGTCTTGAGCAAGCAGGTATCCCTATTCTTCCTTTCGATGAAAAAAACATCACAGAAGATGTTGAATTGATTGCTGGAAATGCCTTTCGTGAAGATAACAACGTTGAAGTTGCTTATGCAATTAAAAATGGCTACAGCTTTAAGCGTTATCACGAGTTCTTGGGTCACTTCATGGATCAATTCACTAGCTTTGGTGTGGCAGGTGCACATGGTAAGACTTCTACAACAGGTCTCTTGTCACATGTTATGAAAAATATCACCGACACGTCATACCTTATCGGTGATGGAACTGGACGAGGTTCTGCTAATGCACAATACTTTGTCTTTGAGTCTGATGAATATGAACGTCATTTCATGCCATACCACCCAGCATACTCAATCATCACTAACATTGACTTTGACCATCCCGATTATTTTACAAGTATCGATGATGTGTTCTCTGCCTTTGATGACTATGCTAAGCAAGTGCAAAAAGGACTCTTTGTTTACGGTGAGGATCCACACCTTCGTAAGATTACAGCCAATGCGCCAATCTATTACTATGGTTTCGAAGAAAATGATGACTTTATAGCAACAGACATTGTTCGTACAACGACAGGGTCTAATTTCAAGGTAAAACACGATGGACAAATTCTTGGAGAATTCCATGTGCCAGCCTATGGTCGTCACAATATCTTGAATGCAACTGCGGTTATTGGGACCCTCTATGTAGCTGGTTTCGACATGGATTTGGTTGCAGAACACCTTAAAACTTTCTCAGGTGTTAAACGTCGTTTCACAGAGAAAATTATCAGTGGTACTGTTGTCATCGATGACTTTGCTCACCATCCAACTGAAATTATTGCAACGCTTGATGCAGCACGCCAAAAGTACCCATCTAAAGAGATTGTTGCTATTTTCCAACCACATACCTTCACACGTACCATCGCCCTTCTTGATGAATTTGCTGAAGCTTTGAGTGAAGCAGATGCTGTTTATTTGGCGCAAATTTACGGTTCAGCGCGTGAGGTTGACCATGGTGATGTTAAGGTTGAAGATCTTGCTGCTAAGATTAATAAACCTGCCAAAGTGGTTACAGTTGAAAATGTCTCACCTCTCCTTGACCATGACAATGCTGTTTATGTCTTTATGGGAGCTGGAGATATCCAACTTTACGAACGCTCGTTTGAAGAGCTTCTAGCAAGCTTGCAAACACACATGTAATATATTAAGGGCTGTAGCGATTTCGCTCAGCTCTTTCTCTTAATAGAAAGGAATTTGATATGCTTATTCGACATGCCCGAGAGGATGATTGGGCTGATGTTGTTCGTATCGAACAAGAAAATTTTTCGCCTGAAGAGGCTGCAACTCCAGAGGCTATTGCAGAGCGTTTAGAGACGATTTGTGATACCTTTCTAATTGCTGAAATTGATGGCGTTGTAGCTGGCTACATCGAAGGACCTGTGATTACGGAACGTTACCTCACAGATGACCTGTTCCATAAGGTGGCTCCTAATGCTAGTCAAGGAGGTTTTATTGCAGTTACTAGTTTG
Organism: Streptococcus sp. 23.2; assembly: GCF_016648665.1. NCBI lineage: Bacteria > Bacillati > Bacillota > Bacilli > Lactobacillales > Streptococcaceae > Streptococcus > Streptococcus sp. 23.2. The sequence goes on along the minus strand of NZ_JACLQJ010000006.1, from coordinate 103,369 downwards.
TCTATCTCCAAAGATTTTAAAGGGCAAGGTATTGGAACAGCCTTGATTGCAGCGCTTAAAGATCTGTCTATTGCTCAAAAACGCCAAGGTATTAGCTTGACTTGTCATGATTACTTGATTGCCTACTATGAGATGAATGGTTTTACTGATGAGGGAGAATCAGAATCAAAGCATGGTGGAAGCACTTGGTATAATATGGTCTGGGAGAACCCAGAAACCCATTGATTTCAGTGTTACGTTACTGTGACAAAGGACCAATTGATTTGCATTAACTGACTTTTTAAGATATAATGGCGTTTGTTACTATAGAGGAGGTATGCCTTGACGGACAAGTTTAATGAACACTCGGAAGCTTCTGAAGATAGCCTAAGCTTCAAAGATCAGATTCTCCGAGATTTACAAGAAGCAACACGGCTCCGTTCTCTTCGCGAGGAGGAGCATAATAAAAGTGCAACTATGCCCGAGACACCACTTTCAACGTCAGCTGAGAGCGCTACAACTCGTAGTGATTCAGTGTCTAATAAAGTAAGTAACCAAGATTTTAGTTCACATTCTGTTTCTCACAGTGCCTTTGCTAAATCTATGACTTCTGAGACAGCCCGAGATTCTCAACAAGATAGTCTTAGCTTGTTTTCAGATTCTCAAGCGGAGTCTTTAGTATCTGATGCTCATTCAAACCTAGCGTCTATTCCTAAAGAGCCAATTGAGGAGGAGAAAAAGGTAAATATTCCTCAGGAGACTGAAACGTCGAAACGTCGTTTTAAACGTCCAGTTTGGGAAACTAGCCTTAACGAAGCATCTGAAGAGGAGTATATTCCTGCAGATGTTGCCAAGGAGCTCATTGAAGCTAAGTCTAACGAAGCTATTTATACAGACCCTAAAGAATTGGAGGCCAAATTGACCTCAGAACGTCAAAAAGAAGCATTCTTGCAGGAACATCATGCAACAAGTGACCAAGCGTCGCAAGAAAAGGTTCAATCAGAGCTAGTAGCTGATGGTAATGAGGATGATGAGAGTATTGCTCTAGAACCCTCTGGAAAACCTAAGAAAAAGAAAGGCAAGAAAGTGAAGAAGAAAAAGTCTTCGCCAAAAGATGGTAAACAGGCTGACATTGTCGACGAAGAGCCGATTTCACGTTCTAACCGAAATCACAAACGCAATAAAAATAACCGTCGTGCTGGGAAAATTGCAAGAAATATTATTATCTTCTTGCTACTTATCTTGTCAGTAGCTGCATTCTTTGGTTATCGTTATGTTAGTGATGCTGTTGGCGCAAAAGATGTTAATTCAACTAAGTTTGTTAGTGTTGAAATTCCCGAAAATTCAGGTAGCAGTTATATTGGCCAACTCTTGGAATCAGCTGGTGTTATTAAGTCTGGTAAGGTCTTTAATTACTATACCAAGTTTAAGAACATCTCAAATCTGAAAAGTGGTTATTACAACCTTCAGGCTAGCATGACCATGGATGAAATTATTGAGGCACTTCAGAAAAAAGGAAGTGATAAACCTCAGGAGCCATCTCTTGGTACGGTCTTAGTCAAAGAAGGATATACCATTGATCAAATTTCCAAGGCAGTTGAAGTTAATTCTTCAGCTAAAAAAGGCAAAAAATCATCAACTGGACTTAAGGCGAAAGATTTCTTGAAATTGATGAAGGATGATGCTTTCATTACTAAGATGAAAGCGAAGTATCCAACCTTGTTGGCAAACCTTCCGAATTCTACGGATGCTAAGTATGTCCTAGAGGGTTATCTGTTCCCAGCGACTTATAACATTCATGATGATACGACGGTGGAGTCTTTGGCAGAGGAAATGTTGTCAACGATGGACACCTACCTATCACCTTACTATGCGACGATTTCATCTAGTGGACACAATGTTAATGAGATTTTGACCCTAGCTTCTCTTGTTGAAAAAGAAGGAGCTACAGATGACGACCGTAAAAATATTGCTAGCGTCTTCTATAATCGTCTAAACTCAGACATGGCTCTACAAAGTAATATCGCAGTTCTTTATGCTCTTGGAAAACTTGGTCAGGAAACGACCTTGAAAGAAGATGCAACTATTGACACAAACATTGACTCCCCTTATAATGATTATGTTCATAAGGGGTTGATGCCAGGTCCTGTGGATAGTCCTAGTCTGTCTGCGATTGAAGCGGTTATCAATCCATCATCTACCAAGTACATGTACTTTGTGGCAGATGTAACCACTGGTAATGTCTATTTTGCTGAAAGCTATGAAGAGCATCAGCATAACGTTGAAACTTACATTAACAGCAAACTAAAAGATAAATAGTCTGATTGGCTCATTAAAACCAAGCAAACGAATAGTGATTTTGATGATGCAGCCAACGGCTCAAAAAATAGAAAAGAGAAAAAAATGGCAGAAAAAACATATGTAATGACACAAGCAGAGAAAGAACAACTTGAAGCGGAATTGGAGGAGTACAAACTCGTCCGTCGTCCAGAAGTTGTAGAACGTATTAAGATTGCACGTTCTTATGGTGACCTTTCAGAAAACTCTGAGTATGAAGCAGCCAAAGACGAGCAAGCCTTTGTTGAAGGACAAATTCAGATTCTTGAAACAAAAATTCGTTATGCAGAAATCGTTGATAGTGATGCTGTTGCTAATGACGAGGTTGCAATTGGTAAAACTGTTGTTGTTCAAGAAGTTGGTACAAACGACAAAGATACTTATCATATCGTTGGGGCAGCCGGTGCTGACATCTTCTCAGGTAAGATTTCAAATGAAAGCCCAATTGCTCAAGCCTTGATTGGTAAGAAAGTTGGCGACAAAGTCGCTATCGAATCACCAGCAGGTAGCTACTCTGTAGAAATCCTTAGTGTAGAAAAAACAGCCTAAGTGACTGTTGGCATTAAGGTGTCCAATATTTGAAACTAGTGGGAGTGAGACAAAACAGTTGTTCTGTCGCACTCCCTTTTTGGTTGCCGGCGCTATTAGGAGTTAGGCTAGTCTGAATTAATCTATAAGAAAAGCACTCTTGGTATTTGCCAAGAGTGCTTTGTAGCTTATTTACGATTTTGCTTACCGGCGTTACGGTTTTTCTTTGGTTTACTTGCAATTGCTTGAGTATTTTTTGGTGTTACATCTTTACGCTTGATTGGTGTTGTACGAGGTGCTTTTGGAGGGTTCTTTTTGAACTCTTCAGCCACTTTTTCTTTCAAGCGAGGTTTGATGATGTAGTTGGTAATCAACTGTTGGATAATAGAGAAGATACCACCAACGAACCAGTAGAGGATTACGGCTGCAGGTGAGCTGATACCAAAGAAAATCATCATGATCGGCATACTGTACATCGTCGCTGCCATTTGTTTACGTTGCTCTTCAGGAACTTGTTGAATAGACAACCAAGATTGGAAGTAGTAAAGAGCTGCGATGATGATAATCAATGGGAAGTCACGGTGACCAAGGTTAAACCAGAGGAAGTTATCTTGAAGTACACCAGGAGTGTAACGTGCTGCGTAGTAGAGTGCTGAGAAGAATGGGAACTGAATCAATAGAGGAAGACAGCCGACACCACCCATCAAGCTTAGACCGTTTTCACGCTGAGCTTGCATGAGTTCAGACTGGGCAGCCATTTTTTCTTCTTGAGTTTCAGCGTTACGCAAACGTTCGTTGATTGGTTCCAAGATAGGCGCAAGGTACTCACGTTTTGCTGATTGGTAGGCTGCGCTACGAGATTGGTGAAGACCAAGTGGCAAGATAATCAAACGAACAATGATGGTAACAAAGATAATACCAAGACCAAAGCCGAGACCAAGATTATCTGCGAAGTAGGTGATGACGTGGCTCATAGGGCGACCAAGGAGGTTCCAGACCCAACCAGTAGGATTACCAGACTTATCAAGGCTCACACATCCTGATAGGAAGAAAAGCATGCTGGCAGCAAGCCCCATCAGGGCTAGACGTTTTTGATTTTTATTCACAATATCATTCCTTTTGTTTTTTAGTTATACTTGTCTATTTTACCTTTTTTTAAGAAAGAGAACAAGCTAAAAACGGTGGCTTCCTCTTAATTAGCCATCCGAAAATCGCTGTAATTTGAGAAGTTTGCCATGGTCACATCGACATAGGTTACTTTAGACCATTTTGAAGGTCCTTTTCGAACTTCTTGAATAAATTTAGCTAACTTAGCAGGATTTTCTGACTGAGCTAGGATTTCAACAGTTCCGTCGTCATTATTCCAAACCCGACCGTATATATCTCCAATATCTAGTGCTAGAGCATAGGTTGAATAACGAAAACCAACACCTTGGACTCTTCCTGAGACTAATAATCTTACTTTTTGCATGGTCTACGACCTCCTTTTGAAAGCTCTTTCCTTTAGTATAATCCTTGCTATAAAGTCGGTCAAGTCCAAGATTTATCAAGGAATTTCTGCTATAATGAGTGTATGGAAATCATTCAATCAAAGCAAAATGCTAGCATTAAATCTGCTAGAAAATTATTGCAGCGCAAGCACCGTAAAACTAGCTATCTTTTAGAAGGATGGCATCTTTTTGAGGAAGCAAAGGCAAGTGGTGCCGATATTCTTCAAGTTTTCGTGCTTGAGGAAATGGCTAATCGTGTGGCTAATATGGCTAAGGTGAAGTTGGTTAGTCCAGAGGTGCTCAAGGAGCTCTGTGAAACTCAGACCCCCCAAGGGATTGTGGCAGAAGTTGCTAAACAATCTCAAGCCTTGCCAGAATCTCTCTCAGGGAAGTATCTTCTCTTGGAGGATGTTCAGGATCCTGGCAATGTAGGAACAATGATTCGCACAGCGGATGCCGCAGGTTATGACGGAGTCTTTTTGTCAGATAAATCAGCTGATATTTATAATCAGAAGACCTTGCGTTCTATGCAGGGAAGTCATTTCCATCTTCCAATCTATCGTGGACCTATTCTTGACATGGTTGAGGCTTGCAAAAAGCAAGGGGTACCTGTTTTGGCAACGACTCTCTCAGATATTTCTGTTGACTATAAAGCAGTTAAGACAGATGGCAATTTTGCCTTAGTGATGGGAAATGAAGGTCAGGGAATTAGTCAGGATATGGCTGAGTCTGCTGATCAACTCGTACATATTAGCATGCCAGGTCAGGCGGAGAGTCTGAATGTTGCTGTTGCAGCAGGAATTCTCATGTTTAGTCTCTAGGTCTCAAGGATGATTTTAGGAGAAAACAACTGACTTTTAAAGTAATTTTAAGGACTAGTGGTATAATTAAGAAGCATTAGAAACATTAATGAGGTATTATTATGAAACGACCAGAAGATGATAAAGAATTCATGGAAGTTGTGGGACATTTGATTTCACACCCACGTTTTCAAAAATTGGATGGGGTTGTACAGCACCATCATTCGACACGTTTAGAACACTCGGTTAATGTTAGTTACACCAGCTATAAGATTGCTAAAAAATTTGGCTGGGATGCCAAGAGTACTGCTCGAGGCGGTCTCTTACATGATTTTTTCTATTATGATTGGCGAGTAACTAAATTTAATAAGAGTCATGCTTGGGTACACCCACGTATTGCTGTTCGTAATGCCAGAAAGCTTGTTAATCTAAACAAAAAAGAAGAGGATATTATCCTCAAGCATATGTGGGGAGCAACGATTGCACCGCCGAAGTATAAGGAATCTTATATTGTTACGATGGTGGATAAGTATTGGGCGGTTAAAGAAGCGGCGACACCCTTACGAAACCGAATAAAAAATCGTAAGTTTTTCCGTCGCAAGACTCTACAAAGCCACCACCAATAATTCATTATTTTTAGGAGATAACTATGGAATCAAATGCAATTTATACGACTAGTGATGCGGGCTTGAACCGCTTTTTCGGAAAGATTTATGGTCTTGTCGGTATGGGAGTGGGACTTTCAGCAGTCATCTCTTATCTGATGCTCTTTCCTCTTTCGCATCTTTTTGTCAATATTCTCATGAATTATTCTTGGGTTTACATGGCAGCACTCTTTTTAGAGTTTGGTTTGGTCTTTTTGGCTAGTGGTGCTGCGAGAAAGAATACACCTGCGGCTCTACCTTTATTTTTGGTTTATTCTGCTCTGAATGGATTTACACTTAGCTTTATCAGCGTACAATATACGCAAGCCATTGTTTTCCAAGCTTTCCTTAGCACTGCCATTGTTTTCTTTATCATGGCACTTATCGGAGTTACCATTAAGCGAGATTTATCAGGCATGGCCAAGTTCCTTATGGCAGCCTTGATTGGGATTATTGTGGCTAGCTTGATTAATATTTTCTTTGCAAGTAGCATGATGAGTTTTGTGATTAGTATTGTATCAATTCTTATTTTCTCAGGTTTAATTGCCTACGATAACCAGATGATTAAGAAGGTTTATTATGGTACCAATGGTCAGGTCACAGATGGATGGGCAGTTTCTATGGCACTTAGTCTTTACTTGGATTTCATTAACTTATTCTTGAATATCTTGCGACTCTTTGCTAGACGTAATTAGTAAAAAAAATCAGCCAGATGGCTGATTTTTTTAATGTCTAATAGTTTTTTGTGAGTGTTCCTTGCTGACCTGTGTAAGCGTAGAAGAGTGGATAGTAATCCCATTTTCCGACATAGCTATCTTTATCTGGGAAGGCCCACTTGTCGTCTTTTTTAGTAAGCTCGACTGAGTAATTATCAAAGATATTAGTTCCTTCTGTCTTTGGTGCTGATGGGCTTACTTCTTTGATTGAATTTGGTAGGTAAGTTTCCATGTAGTATTGTCTTGTTAGTTGGTCGACATTTCCAGCGTTGGCACCATTGCTTTGTAGGTAGTTTTTAAGGTCATCTGTGAGATTTGGGTGATTAGCACCGTAGGCATCGTCTGCAGCTTTCATACTGATAGTTGACATGCTGACGTTAAACTCTGCTTTATCTTTAGCGACGATAATGTTATCAACAGTGTAGCTACCGCGTTCACGGTTAGCAGTTTGGACCCAACCAAAAACTTTTGGAATTTCATCACCAGTTGGTTTGATATGATCAGTTTCATTATAGCTGTATTGAAGGCTATCTGAGAAATATTGGTTAAGTTCACCCTTGGCTTTATCCAAGTCATTAGAAACAAATTTACTGTAGTCTTTGCTTTCACCACCTAGAAGAACTGCATTGAAATAAGCGTCAATAGCCTTTTTAACATTGGTAGTTGTTTTACCATCGAAATCTTTTAGGCTAGTAGAAACTGTTTGTCCCTCTGTTTTTTCATCTTTTGATTCAAAATAGAGTTTATAGCTTTCGTCGTTGTTAACTTCGAAAAAGAGTGAGACAGTCTTGTAGTCGTCAGCTTCAAGCTTTCCAAAGTCATCTGTAGCGTCCTCTACGTTCTTATTTTTATTGAAGAGAGTAGGTAGGTCGCCCTTGTCGAGCTTGCTTGCTGTGACTTTCTTACCATCTTTATCTTTGAGGTAGAATTGTTTAGCAGATGTTTTGAGCTCATTTTCCATATCTTCCGAAGTATTCTCGAGTTTGAATGAAACTTCGACTAGGGTTTGGTCATCCTTGAGCTTGAGGTCGCTTCCTGACATATAGACAATATCGTTAACAGAAAGCTTGGCATCAAGTTTTGGCTTGGCACATGCTGAGAGCGTTAAGATGGCTGCTAGAGCAAGAGCCCCAGAGTAAAGATATTTTTTCATAAATAATCCCCCATTATTTTATTTAGGTTATAGGTCTATTGTATCATGAAATATGCCTTGAGATTATTAGAAAATTGGGTTTCAAGCCTTTTCTTATGCTATAATAGGATTACTATTGTAAAAAATGGAGAATCAAATGACAAAAACACCTTTTATTACGGCTGATAAACTTGAACAAATCACTGCAGAATTTCCAACACCTTTCCATCTTTACGATGAAAAAGGTATTCGTGAAACAGCGCGTGCAGTTAACGCAGCCTTTTCGTGGAATCCAGGTTTTAAAGAATTCTTTGCTGTAAAAGCTACACCTAATCCAGCAATCCTCAAAATCTTGAAGGAAGAAGGGTGTGGCGTCGATTGTGCGACCGATACAGAGCTTGTCATGAGTAAGAAAATTGGTTTTGATAGTAGCGCCATTAGCTTTACGTCTAATGATACACGTGCAGAAGAGTTTGTTTACGCTCGTGATATTAATGCGACAATTAACCTTGATGCTTACGAAGATATCTTTTTCTTGCAAGAGGCTGCAGGACTTCCTGAAACCCTTTCTTTGCGCTTTAACCCAGGGGGCGTCTTCTCTCTCGGTACTGATATCATGGATCATCCTGAAGAATCAAAATTTGGGATGACTAAGGAACAGCTCTTCAAAGGCTATGCTTACCTTAAAGAAAAAGGAGTGAAATCATTCGGCTTGCATGCTTTCTTAGCATCAAATACAGTAACGAATGAGTATTACCCAACCTTGGCTGCTCAACTGTTTGAATTGGCGGTAGAAATCAAGAATGAACTTGGTGTTAGTCTTGACTTTATCAACTTATCAGGTGGTGTTGGAGTGGACTACACACCAGCCAATAAACAAAATGATATTGCCGTTATCGGTGAAGGGGTTCATGCTAAATTTGATGAAATCCTTGTTCCGAATGGTCTTGGACATATCAGTATTTACACTGAACTTGGGCGTTTCATGACAGCACCTCATGGCCTTGTCGTTACTAAGGTTCTTCATATTAAGGACACTTATCGTCGCTATGTTGGTGTAGATGCTTCTGCGGTTAACTTGCTCCGTCCAGCTATGTACGATGCCTACCATCACATCACGAATATGACTAATCCAGATGGTGATATTCAAGTAGTTGATGTGACAGGCTCGCTTTGTGAAAATAATGATAAGTTTGCTAAGAACCGTGAATTGCCAGAAGCTCGTATTGGAGATACCTTGGTTATCCACGATACAGGTGCTCATGGTTTCTCAATGGGTTACAACTATAACGGACGTCTTCGTTCTGCAGAAATTCTCTACCAAGAAGATGGCACAGCTCGTATGATTCGTCGTGCAGAGACGATGAATGATTACTTTGCCACTCTTGATGGTTTTGATTTTGATATTTAACAAAAAAATAAGCTAGGCCTTAAAGGCTCTAGCTTATTTTACTTTAATGATGACAGCTTCAAGAATGATATCGGCTAACTCCTCAGGGGATTCGATACAGCCTTCTTTGAGCCATAGTGTTAAAATGGTAACAATGGTGCTAACATAAACTTCCAATGAATATTTGGCAGGGATATGATAGCTTTGTTCCATGAGCTCTGTAACATTTTCAATATCAGAGTTAAGGATAGTCTCGATAATGAATTCACGAATCATCTCATTGATGTTTGGAATGTGTGTCATCAAGGTGAGACAGAGTTTTTGATTTTCCTTAAGATATCGTAGCATTTCAGTGACAACACCCTCTTGGTAGGTCATGTCTTCCTGAAGAATACTTGAGATTTTATCTAAAATCTTTGAGAAGGTTGTTTCAACCAAATCTTCCTTATTTGAATAGTAGTAGTAGAAGGTCGGTCTGCTGAGATTTGCCTTCTTGATGATATCTGTGATGCTGATTTGTTCGAGTGAACTCTCCTCTAAGAGTTCAATAAATGCGTTGACAATTTTTCGTTCGGAAATAGTTGCTTCCTTGAGCATAAATAAACCCCTTTATATAAACATAATAATAATTCCACAACCTATATAATAACCTATTTTTGTTCTAGAAATCTTACAAGTCCTTTACAGTTGTAAGTGAAAAATACTGAAAGTCTCATTTTATCGGTATTTTAAACGAAAAAACTATTTTTCTAGACGTTTTTAAGAATCAACGTCTTATTTGTCAGTAGGGGCCATTTTTGCTATAATATAAGGTAAATCAACGTTATAGGAGAAATGAATTTATGAACACCGTCCTTTGGATTATTCTTGTTTTTGTAGCCCTTTTGGGTGGTTTTTATGGAGGCGCATACTTTGCCCGCAAACAAATGGAGAAAGAATTGGCTGAAAATCCTCGTTTGAATGTGGACGCTGTTCGTACCATGATGTCGGCTGCGGGTCAAAAGCCAAATGAAGCAAAAGTGCGTCAAACATATAACCAAATTATCAAACAACAAAAACAAGCACTTGCAGATAGCAAGAAAAAGAAAAAATAATGGTGGGGAGCTGGGACGTGAATCTCAGCTTTTTACATGTAACCTAGGGGATAAGGAGGCAAGATGGATAATCGACCTATAGGATTTTTAGATTCTGGTGTCGGAGGACTGACGGTGGTACGTGAACTTAAACGTCAGTTGCCTCACGAGTCTATTGTTTATATTGGTGACTCTGCTAGGGCGCCATATGGTCCTAGACCGGCAGAACAAATCAGAGAGTATACCTGGCAGTTGGTTAAATTTCTTCTGACCAAAGATGTAAAAATGATCGTTATTGCTTGTAATACGGCAACAGCAGTAGTTTGGGAGGAAATCAAAGGAGCCTTGGATATCCCAGTGCTAGGTGTGGTTTTGCCTGGTTCTAGTGCTGCCATTAAGTCTAGTCAATCGGGTCATATTGGCGTCATTGGGACTCCTATGACGATTTCCTCTAACATCTATGAACAAAAAATTAAGCATCTGGCACCACAAATGAATGTCTTGAGTTTATCTTGTCCTCGCTTTGCCCCTATTGTTGAATCCAATGAAATTAACTCAAGTGTGGCTAAAAAGATTGTTTATGAGAGCATGGCACCTTTAGTCGGTAAGGTAGATACCTTGGTTTTAGGTTGCACCCATTACCCACTTTTACGTCCTATCATCCAGAATGTTATGGGGCCAAGTGTCAAGCTAATTGATAGCGGAGCTGAAACAGTTCGTGATGTTTCCGTTTTGCTCAATTATTTTGAAATTAATCGTAGCCGTGAAGTCGAAGACAAGACGGAAGAATATTACACCACAGCTAGTGTGCTTGGTTTTAAAGAAATCGCAGAACAATGGCTGGGTGAAGAAGTTGCTGTCCAACATGTCGATTTGGACAAGGAGTTAGAAAATGACTAAATCAATTTTAGAATATAAAGACGAACAAGACTGGTATTTGGCTAGTTTTGGAAGCTACAATCACTTGACTTGTTTTGGTGGTGATGAGGCCTATGAACAATTTGTTGACCTTTTCCAAGCCTTGACTAACGTTTTGGCTGTTAGTGGTTTCCAGTTACATATTGCTAAACATTCTTCAGACCTTCGCTTGGTATCCTTTATTTTGGATTGCTTGAAAGAGCAAACTGGTCGTGACCTAGCTGTTACGCAACATCAAGGGGCCTTGGTAGTTAGTGAAGGGGATAAGCTTGTCTATGTTCATGTGCCAAGAGAAGGTGTCACCTTGAGTGATTTCTTTGGTTCTGATAACAAATCAGATTTTGGTGATGTCCTATTGATTGCGACACGCAATGAAGGAAAAACTAAGGAATTTCGTAAACTATTTGGAAAACTAGGCATTAAGGTAGAGAATCTTAATGATTATCCAGACCTTCCTGAAGTTGCTGAAACAGGTATGACCTTTGAGGAAAATGCACGCTTGAAGGCGGAAACCATTTCTGACTTAACTGGTAAAATGGTCCTCTCAGATGACTCTGGTTTGCAGGTAGATGTTCTTGGAGGTTTACCAGGCGTTTGGTCTGCACGCTTTGCAGGCCCTGATGCCACAGATGCTGAAAATAATGCTAAATTATTGCATGAGCTCGCTATGGTGCTTGATGATAGCAAACGTACGGCGAACTTCCATACAACCCTAGTTGTTGCAGCACCTGGACGTGATAGTTTGGTTGTTGATGCCGACTGGAAGGGTTATATTGGCCGAGAACCTAAAGGTGACAATGGTTTTGGTTATGATCCTCTCTTTTTAGTTGGTAATACGGGTAAAACAGCAGCAGAGCTTTCTGCAGAAGAGAAAAATGAACAATCTCACCGTGGACAAGCTGTTAAGAAACTTATGGAGGTCTTCCCAGCATGGCAGAACAAACAATAATCGTAATGAGTGACTCCCATGGGGATCGTGATATTGTAGCAGATATAAAAAAACGTTATCAAGGAAAGGTGGATGCCATTTTCCACAACGGAGATTCGGAGTTAGAATCAAGTGATCCTATTTGGAAAGGTATCTATGTAGTTCGAGGAAACTGTGATTATGATTCAGGTTATCCAGAACGTTTGGTCGTTAAACTTGGAGATGTGATTATTGCACAAACACATGGTCATCTCTATGGCATTAATTTTACCTGGGACAAGTTAGATCTTTGGGCGCAACAAGAGGATGCAGATATTTGCCTCTATGGACACTTGCATGCGGCAGCAGCTTGGCGAAATGGTAAGACAGTGTTTATCAACCCAGGATCTGTTTCACAGCCACGTGGACCTATCCATGAGAAACTTTATGCTAAGGTGATTATAAACAGTTCAAAAATTCGTGTGGAATATTACACACGTGACCATGAACTTTATTCAGAACTTACACAGGAATTTGAACGATGATTGCTAAAGAATTTGAAGATTTTTTGTTGGCTCATTTAGATAATTATTTAATTCCATCAGATCAGGTTGCTATTTTTATTGATAGTCACAACGCTGATCATGTGGTCTTGCTTTTGACAAGCAATGGTTATTCGCGCGTTCCCGTTTTGACTAAGGATAAGCACTATCTTGGGACCATATCTTTGACAGATATTAAGCGTTATCAAGATGAACATAACTTGCAAGAGTGGGAGATGGTTAACCATGATATCGGGCCGATGACATCAGATGTCGTGGAAACAGTGGAAGATAATGCTAATCTAAACGAGGTAATGCATAAGCTAGTTGATAATCCTTTCCTTCCTGTGGTTGATAGCCAAGGTATTTTCAAAGGAATTATCACACGAAAATCGATTCTAAAGGCGGTTAATAGCCTCTTACATGACTTTACACATGACTATATCATCATTCCAAAAACAACTGACAACTCAGATCACTGATTTTCTGGCTACTAAGGTCATTTCGGAGAGTTCAAAGCAAGCTTATGCTTACGATCTTAAGCAGTTTGCAATGTCTATTTCAGGACAAATTGATCAAACCAGTCTCAAGCTATATGAGAACCAACTGAAGGAATGGAAGCCATCCGTACAAAAGCGTAAGCGCTCTGCGGTCAATCAATTTTTGCTATACCTCTATCAAAAGGGTGAATTAGAGAAATTTTTCAAACTATCAGATACGGTTACAACATCTTCTCAGGAGGATAAGTTGCGAATACTGGATCTTTCATCGCTTTATGAGGGGCGTGAAGGGGTTGGTAAGCTGGCTTGTCTGCTGATTCTAGAGTTGGGACTCTTACCTTCAGAGATTTTGGAGTTGGACTGGGCCGATATTGACTTGGATTTTGGTGTTGTAACTGTGGCCAAGGGAACGACTAAGCGTGTTCTCAGACTTGAAGCAGATGTGAAACAGTATTTGTTGGCTATTAAAGATGTGAACAGTCAGGGCTTGCTTTTGGGTAAGGTCTATACTCGACAATGGCTGTATAAGCAAATCCAGACTTATGTTAGTGACTGTGGCTTATCGAATGTAACTGCTCAAGTCTTGCGTCAGCAATTTATTCTTAGACAGATTGAAAAGGGAACGGGCGCCTTTGAACTTGCTCGTTTACTGGGACTAAAAAGTCCAGTGACCTTGGAGAAATACTATAAAACCTAATGGATATTAAGTTAAAAGATTTTGAGGGGCCACTGGATTTGTTGCTCCATCTGGTTTCTAAGTATGAGGTAGACATTTACGATGTTCCCATTGTTGAGGTTATCGAGCAATACTTGGCTTATTTGGCAACCTTGCAAGCCATGAAGCTTGAAGTTGCTGGGGAATATATGCTTATGGCTAGTCAGCTCATGCTGATTAAGAGTCGTAAGCTTCTGCCGACAGTGGTGGAAGCTGAGCCTGAAGCAGATGATCCAGAACTAGAGCTCTTGAGTCAGTTGGAAGAATATGCACGCTTCAAAGCAGCTAGTCAAGAGTTGGCTAAGCAGCATGAGGTACGAGCTCAGTATTTTTCAAAACCAAAAGTTGAATTGGTTTATGAAGATGTGACGCTGAATCAGGATAAGACCATTCAAGACATTTTCTTGGCTTTTTCAAAAATCATGGCTGAAAAGCAGGAAGAAATTCGTCGCAATCACACGACCATTGCGCGTGACGATTATAAGATTGAAGACATGATGCTGATTATTGAGGAAGCATTCGGCTCAAAAAATGAGCTACATTTAGATGAACTTTTCACAGATGCTAAAGATATGAATCAAGTAATTACCCTCTTTTTGGCAACTCTTGAATTGATTAAGGTACATCGCATATCAGTACAGCAGGAAACAATTTTTGGTACAATCACATTAAGAAAGGAATGGACGAATGAGTAGTCACTTAGCACGATTAGAAGCTTTACTTTTTGTGGCTGGTGAAGATGGTCTTAGTCTACGTGCTATGGCACAGCTTTTGGAAATGCCAGTGACGGGTCTGACTCAGTCCTTGGAGAAATTACAAGCCAAGTACGAGGCAGACGAGGATTCAGCTCTTTGTTTATTGGAATCGTCAAATACCTATAAGCTGGTGACTAAGCCAGATTTTGCAAGTCTCCTTCGTGACTATTCTAAAACGCCTATTAACCAGAGTCTATCCCGAGCGAGTCTTGAGGTTCTCTCTATAGTTGCTTATAAACAGCCTATTACACGTGCTGAAGTCGATGACATTAGAGGTGTTAATTCTAGTGGTGCTATTGCTAAACTTCAGGCCTTCGATCTCATTCAAGAGGCTGGTAAAAAAGATGCTGTCGGTCGTCCTAACTTATATGCGACTACTGATTATTTTTTAGACTATATGGGAATTAACAGTTTAGACGAACTTGTGGCGATTGACCAACTAGAACTTGAAGAGCAGGAAACAAGTCTCTTTAGGGAAGATGCTCCAGAAGAGCTTGAGGACTCGGACAATTAAGAGTAAACCTTGTTGAAACTAATCATTAAAAATAGAGAAACATAGCAGAGATGCTAGGTAGAAAGGATACAGCTTAAGCTGTAGAAAAAGAATGCGAATTAATAAATATATTGCCCACGCTGGTGTGGCCAGCCGTCGTAAGGCTGAGGAACTGATTAAAGAAGGTCGTGTGACCCTAAATGGTAAGACCGTTACGGAATTGGCAACCATTGTCAAAAATGGTGATATTGTTGAGGTAAATGGTAGCCCAATTTATAATGAAGAGAAGGTCTATTATCTTCTTAATAAACCACGAGGGGTTATTTCTTCGGTATCTGATGAGAAAAATCGTAAGACGGTGATTGACCTCATGCCCCACGTTAAGGAACGTATCTATCCTGTTGGTCGTCTTGACTGGGATACGACTGGTCTTCTTATTTTGACTAATGATGGTGACTTTACCGATAAAATGATTCACCCACGTAATGAGATTGATAAGGTTTATTTGGCGCGTGTCAAAGGTATTGCGACCAAGGAGAATCTCCGTCCATTAACTCGTGGTGTGGTCATTGATGGCAAGAAAACCAAGCCAGCACGTTACAATATTATCAAAGTAGACCATGAAAAGAACCGTTCAGTTGTTGAATTGACAATTCATGAAGGGCGTAACCACCAGGTTAAGAAAATGTTTGAATCAGTGGGCTTGCTCGTTGATAAGTTGTCTCGTACCCGTTTTGGAACCCTTGATTTGACAGGGCTTCGTCCAGGTGAATCACGCCGTCTAAATAAGAAAGAAATCAGCCAGCTTCATAACGCTGCTGTCAATAAGGTCAAATAATGAAAAGATTTCTGATTGCCTTGGTCAGGGCTTATCAGAGATGGATTTCTCCCCTATTTCCACCGTCTTGTCGTTTTCGTCCAACTTGTTCGGTTTATATGATCCAAGCAATAGAAAAGCACGGTTTAAAGGGAGTTCTTATGGGAATTGCCCGTATCTTAAGATGTCACCCTTTATCAGAGACTGGAGATGATCCGGTGCCAGATTATTTTAGTCTAAAACGTAATAAAACTCCTTTGGATAAATGAATCCAAAGGAGTTTTTCTATGCTTAAGTTTTTGACCAAGTTTTTGGTAGGAAGAGGAGTAATAAAGGATAGATTTCCAAACGTCCTGCAATCATAGCAAATCCCATGATAAGCTTAGATAAAGGACTGAAAATAGCAAAGCTATCACTCGTTCCAAGTAAAGGTCCAATGTTGTTAAAGGTTGAAGCAGCAGCACTTGTCACAATCAAGAGGTCTTGATTATCCAGTGACAAAACAGTGACTAAACTTAGTATAATGAGTACATATACAGCTAGGTATTTGAGAACACTGTGCTGCGTTTCTTTATCGAGAACACTTCCATTAATATGAAGTGACAGGATACGATTAGGATAGAGGCTAGCCAGGGTCTGATTACGTGCAATTTTAGCAATAATCATAGCACGGATAACCTTGAAACCACCGGCTGTAGAACCCGCTGACCCCCCGATAAACATCAGGAGAAGTAGGATATACTGAGAAAATAGTGGCCATTTGGTAATATCTGTTAGACCAAATCCCGTGGTTGTGATGATGGTTGACACTTCAAAGAATGAGTATTTAAACGAGTCAGCTAAACTGTGGTACATCCCAAAAATATTGAGGATAATTAAACCTGTTGATACTGCAACAATCGTAAGATAGGTACGTAGCTCTTCATCTTGGAAGAAAAATCTGATTTTGCGAAGCAGAATATAGAAATATAAGTTGAAGTTAACCCCAAATAGTAGGGTGCCAACTGTAACCACATAAGTAATCAAATCGCTGTTATAGTGAGCGATAGAGTCATTATAGACTGCAAATCCACCGGTACCTGCACCTCCCATAGCAGTGATGATACTATCAAAGAGTGGCATACCGCAAAGCCAGAGAATAACAGCAAAAATAACGAACATAGTCAAATAGATGATGTAAAGAATTTGAGCTGTATTTTTGAGCTTGGCAACAACCTTACCAAAGACTGGACCGGGTACCTCTGCACGCATAACCTCATGGTGACCATTTTTACTGTTGTTCATGATGGCTAGAGCAAAGACCAGTACCCCCATCCCTCCAATTAGGTGGGCGAAGCTTCGCCAGAAGAGGAGAGAATGGGTCAACACCCCAGTATCTGTGAGAATAGTAGCCCCCGTGGTTGTAAAACCAGAGCTCATCTCGAAGAAGGCATCGATGACACTTGGAATTTGCCCAGCAAAAACAAATGGTAATCCCCCAAAGAAGGACCAGAGTACCCAACAGAGGGCTACAATGAGCATTCCTTCTTTTGTGTAAATGTGGTAGTTCTTAGGTTTAAAGAGAGTACCAAGCACTCCGATAAAAAGTAGTATCCCCATCGTCCCCAAGATGCTGGCAAATACTTTGGCATCTTCTTGATAAATGAGGGCAACGATAAGTGGTACAACCAAGAGTGCAGCCTCAATAAGCAGGAGCTTGGCAATAAGAAAACGGACAATAGATCGATTCATGGCAGCTTACCTCTTCAACAAGTCGTAAATATGAGTTACATTTTGTAAGAGTGTAACGATCACGATTTTATCCCCAATAGCGAGTCTGTCTTCTCCCGTTGGGAAAATAGATTTTCCATTGCGAATAATAGCAGCGATAAGGACACCATTAGCAAATTCAAGCTCAGAAAGTTTCTTCCCGGCGATTTTGTTGTTTTCCTTAATTTGGAATTGCAAGGTTTCGATACGACCATTAGCCACATGGTGAAGGGCATCGAGACTAGAGTCTTTAGCATTATAACGCCCACGGACAAAGTGCATTACAGTGTCAACGGCAATACTCTTAGGTGTGACAATTGTTGTTGTCTCACGTGTATCGATAATCTCTAAAAGACTGGTACGGTTGACTTTAGTAATATTCTTGTGAATACCAAGGCTTTCGAGGAACATAGAGGTGATGATATTTTCCTCATCTACTCCAGTTAGGGTAGCTACGGCATCATAACTGGCTGCACTTTCCTCGAGAAGAAGGTCTTTAGCAGTACCGTCACCTAAGATAACAGAAACTTCAGGGAAGACCTGACTAAAGGTTTGTGCACGGTCCATTTTTTGCTCAATCAATTTGACCTTAATACGATTGTTTTTCAAGATATTGAGCAAGTAGTAGGAGATACGTCCAGCACCAATCAACAAAAGTTTTTTGATACTTTTTGGCTTGATGTAACTGTGGAAAAGTGCCATATCAACACGTTTACCAGTGACATAAATTTTATCCCCAATTTGCATGGTAGCATTCCCATCTGGAATGATGAGTTCACCTTGACGGTCAATCGTACAAACTAGAATATTGCCAAATTTCTTACGGAATTGTTCCATTGTCATACCAGACAATTGGCTATTTTCAGTGACTTTAAATGCCATCAGAATAACGCGTCCATTAGCAAAAGTCTCAACTGATAGGGCGTTTGGAAATTCAACTGTATTGGCAATATAGCGAGCTGTTAAAAGTTCAGGATTAACTACTAATGAGAATCCAAGAAAGTTCTTGTCTTTGAAATAAGCATTTGAGTATTCTGGGTTACGCACACGAACAATGGTTTCTTTGGCACCCATTTGTTTAGCCAGAACGGCTGAAATCATGTTTACTTCATCTTTGTCAGTCATCGCGATAAAGACATCGCAGTTACTAACCTCGGCTTGTTCCAGAATTTTAAAATTAGCCCCATTTCCAGCAAAGCCCATAACATCGTAACGTTTGCTGAGGCGTTTGAGGACCTCTTCCTTTTCTTCAATTAAAATAACATCGTGCTTCTCTTCAACAAGAGAACGACAGAGTGCGGTACCGACTTTACCGGCACCTACGACAATAATACGCATGAGTTACCTCCAAATAATCATTACTATGATACTCTATTTTAGCGGAAAAATCATCCTTTTCAGCTAGCTTTATCAACTATTCCTATTTAAGTGAATAAAGGTGAAATTTTTCTTTAAATAGTATTGACTTTTAGACCAGAAGTGCTAAAATATATTCAAAGATTCGTTATTTTAAATCTAACCTGTCATGATTTAAGCTAATGAACGTCCACAACCATGTCGTCTGCTGAGCTTGACTCCGGGCGACATGGTATTTTTTATGTCTAGGAGAATTGAGATGTCACGTAATCATATTGTCTTGTTTGAACCTCGTATTCCACAAAACACCGGAAATATTGCACGTACCTGTGCAGCGACTAATAGCCCTCTTCATATCATCCGTCCTATGGGCTTTCCAATTGATGACAAGAAAATGAAACGTGCAGGTTTAGACTACTGGGATAGGCTTGACATCACTTATTATGACAATTTGGCAGATTTCATGTCTAAAAATCAAGAGGGCCGTTTGCATTTAGTCACGAAATTTGCGGATAAGACTTATTCAGAAGAGGCCTATGCCGATGGTGAGGACCACTATTTTATGTTTGGTCGTGAGGATACAGGCCTACCTGAAGATTTTATGCGTGAGCATCCTGAAAAAGCTATTCGTATTCCGATGAATGATGAACATGTGCGTAGTCTAAATGTGTCCAATACTGTTTGTATGATTGTTTACGAAGCGCTTCGTCAGCAACAATTTGAGGGGCTAGAGCTGAGTCACCGTTATCAACACGATAAATTAAAATAGATACTTCATTTTGTTTTAAAAGAATAATTATAGTCATTGACTATCAACAGATTAGAAATCCATAATTTGAAAACCTTGTCACCAAGGTTTTTTTATGTTATCCTTAAAAGGTCTTCAGGGCAGGGTGAAACTCCCGACCGGCGGTGATTCTTTGGATAAGTCCGCGAGCGCAAGCTGATGAGGTGTAATTCCTCAACCGACAGTACAGTCTGGATGGAAGAAGACCAGTCTTTTTGCGTAGGCTTTTTTTGGCATGGGCAAATCCATTGGGAACTTCTTTCAAATTGTTAAAATTTGGAGGAATTTTTTTATGACAAACACACGTAAATTGGCTTACATTGCCATTTTATCCGCAGTTTCATTCTTGTTGCTTTATTTTTCATTTCCATTGATTCCAGCAGCAGATTTTTTGAAGGTTGATTTTTCAATTCTTCCTGTTCTTATTGCCTTGGTTATCTTTGATTTTAAGAGTGCCATTGGTGTTCTCTTGCTTCGTTCATTGTTGAAGCTCTTGCTAAACAATGGTGGACCAGGATCAATGATTGGACTTCCTATGAATTTTGTTGCTCTAGGCGTCTTTGTTTGGGGCCTAAGCTATTTTTGGAAGAAAAATCAAACAAGCAAGAATTATATTCTTGGTTCTGTTGTAGGAACTGTCTTGCTTACAGTTGTTATGGTTATTCTTAACTATATTTATGCAGTACCACTCTATGCTAAATTTGCCAACTTTGATATTGCGCAATTTATAGGTCTCTATAAATACCTTTTCGCTATGGTAGTACCTTTCAATTTACTTGAAGGTTTGATTTTTGCGCTAGCCTTTGCTTTGATTTATGCTCCACTTAAGTCTATTCTAGTAAAATTATAAATATGAAACACAAACACACACATTATACTTATGCTTCTTTTGCCTTATTGTTATTTGTTGCTCTCGGTTACATGGTTAAGTTCTACCCTGAAGCCTTGACAGGATTTGATAGCAACATTCAAACTTGGGTTCGAGGAGACTTACCAGCAGGATTGACACGCTTTTTTAAAACGATTACCATACTTGGGAATACGCCCGTACAGGCTATTATTGCAATCGTAGCAGTAATCTGGCTTTATCTACGTCAGTATAAAGCAGAAGCTATCTTTGTAGGTGCCAGTGGGCTTCTCGCTAGTATCTTGATTGTAAGTTTGAAGTATATTTACCAGCGTCAACGCCCATCAATTACGCATTTAGTGCACGCTAGTGGTTATTCTTTCCCTAGTGGTCACTCTTTGGGAACTTTTATGATTCTTGGAGCAATTGCCATTGTTCTTGCTCAGCGTTTGGCGAAAAAAGAATCTAAAATAGCAGTTTATGGTATTACTGGGCTTCTGATTTTCCTTGTTGGACTTTCGCGTATTTATGTAGGTGTTCATTATCCAACAGATGTTTTAGCTGGCTTTACCTTAGCCTTTGGGTTGCTTAATGCTATTTATCCAACTTATGATCGCATTCGCTTTGAATGGCGATTCCAAAGTAAACAGAAATAAAAAAACATGTAGTTTTAAACTGCATGTTTTTTTGATACAAAGGAAGGTCTTTCCTATATAAAATGTATAAAAATAGCTTATTTTGACTATTGTTCTGTTAAAAATGCATTAACTGTATATTAATTATATTATAATTATGATATAATGTTTTTAAAATTTCGAAATAAAGGAGTGTCTCTTGAACATAAAAGACAGCATTGGACTAAGAATCAAAACTGAGCGTGATCGCCAGCAGATGTCACGTGAAGTGTTATGTTTAGATGGTGCGGAATTGACTGTTCGTCAGTTAATTCGCATTGAAAAAGGGGAGTCGCTCCCGTCTTTGGATAAATTATCTTATATTGCAAAACGTCTAGGAAAAAATATGACCGATTTATTGGATCATGATAATATTACTATCCCTGACGAATACTACGAGATGAAGAATCGTCTGATTAAGTTTCCAACGTATAGAAATCCAGAAAGAATAAAGGCTAAACTTGCCTTAATTGAGGAGGTCTATGAGAAATTCTTTGAACTTCTCCCAGAAGAAGAATTGTTAACTCTAGATATTTTGGAAAATATTTTGAGTTTTACTAGTTGGGAAGAGAGTCCTAAAGTTGAGGAAATATATGAAGACTTGTTTGAACAAGTCAAAAGGAAGAAGAAATTCTCAACTAACGATTTATTAGTTATTGACTATTATTTCTTCCATCTTTATGGAAGAAAGCAGTATGATAAAAAACTTTTTGAAAGAATCGTAAAGAGAGTATTAAATCAGGAAATTTGGACAGATGATGTCTATAATATTGTTTTATTTAACGATTTGATGGCTATCGCTGCTTTGAAGATTTTTCACAATTCCTTCTCAGACTTCTTAACAGTTGTGGATAAAGCCTTAGCTGTTATAGAAAAATCACAATTCTATAGCTATAAACCTAATGTTTTTGTTCTCAAAGCCAAATATGAACTTCTGCATAAAGGAAACAAGAAAGAGGCTGCAGAAAATTACGATAAGGCCATAATGTTTGCTTCCGTTTTAGAAGACTCGGTGCTAGAAGAAAGTATAAAGGCAGGTAAAGCGGCAGATGGTTTATAGAAATGGTGGTGACATAAATGTCACTACTTTTTTAATGGTTAAATGTTTACTATAGAAACATAAATAACAGTTAAAAGGAGTTTTATTTTGAAAAAACTAAAATTATTTACACTATTCTCACTACTTATTACTATCTTGCCTTATTTTGCAGGTTGTCTTTAATAAGGAGTCACCATGTCAAAATATCCATATATTTCACAGGTTGATCAGCGTGATTGTGGTGTCGCTGCCTTGGCTATGATTCTTAAACACTATGGTTCATCTTATAGTTTAGCTTATTTGCGAGAGTTGGCTCAGACTTCTCGTGAAGGCACTTCTGCGCTTGGTTTGGTTGAAGCGGCCAAGCAGTTGGGCGTTGAAACTCAGGCTATTTGTGCGGATTTAGACTTGTTTAAACAAGAAAGCCTATCTTATCCTTTTATTGCACATGTGGTTAAAGAAGGTGGATTGCAACATTATTATACGGTGTTTGGTCAAATCAAGGGGAAGCTTGTTATTGGTGATCCAGATCCTAGCAAGAAGGTCATTAAAATGCCCTTAGAGGAGTTTGCCAAAGAGTGGACGGGAGTTGCTCTCTTTTTTGTTCCAGGAGAAACTTACACTAAATACAAAGAAGATGTGCCTGGGCTTCTTTCATTTTTACCAATTTTGTTTCGTCGTAAGGGTTTGATTGCAGTTATTGTCTTGTTAAGTTTTCTAGTGACCCTTGTTAATATTATTGGTTCTTATTATTTGCAATCTATTATTGACCGCTTGATTCCTCAGGAGGCCTACACTCTTCTAACCATGATTTCGCTAGGCCTATGTATCTCTTATCTAGCTCAACAAGTATTTACTTTTTTCAAAGATTATCTTCTACATCGATTGGGGAATTACTTGTCCATTGCTGTCATTCTTCCTTATATTAAGCATGTCCTTTCCTTGCCTATTAGTTTCTTTAGTTCACGTCGTACTGGTGAAATAACGTCACGTTTTGGCGATGCTAACACTATTATCGATGCTCTAGCTTCAACGATTTTATCGATTTTCCTAGATGTGACCATTGTGATGACTCTAGCTGTGGCTCTTATTTTACAAAATCAGTCACTTTTTGTGATGACTCTCACGGTAGTGCCTCTTTATGTTTTAATCATTTTGGCCTTCTATAAGCTTTTTGAAAAGGAAAATTATCAATTGATGGAGGCAAATAGTCAGGTCAATACCGCTGTTATTGATGATTTGCGAGGCATTGAAACCTTAAAATCCTTGAGAGTTGAAGAAAGACGCTATCAGGAAATTGAGGTGAAATTCCATGACTATTTGAAGAAGTCTTTGTCTAAGGCCAAGTGGCAATTAACACAGGATGGTTTAAAGACAGGGGTTCAGTTAGTTTCCAATGTCTTTATCCTATGGTATGGGGCACAATTGGTCATGGAAGGACAGCTATCTGCAGGTCAGTTGATTACCTATAATATGTTGCTGAATTATTTTACAACTCCTTTAATTAATATTATCAATCTCCAATCTAAAATTCAGCAAGCCAAAGTAGCCAATAATCGTCTTCAAGAAGTTTATGTTGTGGATAAGGAAGAAAAAGGAAAACTTAAAGAGTTATCCTTTAAACAACTTGCTCTTAAGGGTGTTAGTCACCGTTTTAGTTATCAGCAAGAGACGCTTAGTAAGATTGATTTAACGATTCATAAGGGGGAGAAAATCGCCCTCATGGGTAAAAGTGGATCTGGGAAAACGACCTTGGCTAAAATGTTGTCGGGTTATTACACAAAATCTAGTGGTCATGTAACCCTAGATAAAGATGCTATTAGCCATGCGGAGCTGCGTCAAATGGTGACTTACGTTCCCCAGCAGACCTATGTGTTTACAGGCACTATTTTAGAAAATCTGCTATTAGGATTTGAAGGAGAAGTTGACGAGAAAAAGCTTCTTAAAGTTTGCCAACAAGCTGATATCTTAGAGGATATTCAAAAAATGCCACTAGGTTTTCAGACCCAAGTATCTGAAGATGGTGGTCTATCTGGTGGTCAAAAACAACGCTTGGCGATAGCGAGAGCCCTCTTGTCCCAGCAGCCTATCTTGATTTTTGACGAAGCTACCAGTGGTCTCGATAGTGATACTGAAAGCAGGGTCATGGCTAATCTTGCTAAGATTAAACGAACAATGATTTTTATTGCTCACCGCAATAGTGTTCGTCAACATGTCGGTCGTGTGGTGACCATGGTGAGTGGCCAGATTGAGTCGGACAGTCCTAATTTCAATCCATTCCAGTTTATTTAAAATAATCTTCCTATTATATATGTAGAAAACTTAAGTAGTCTAAATATTCACATCTTGCACCTATCTCCTTAATATAGTATACTGGTAGCATACTATTAAGAGGTGTAAACATGTTAGAGGCATATAAAAATTTTTGGTTAGGCTATCTCGATTTTTATGGTCGTACAAAACGATCAGACTATTGGTGGGTTGTCTTGATTAATGGAATTATCGGTAGTTTGATTTTCCTACTGATGGACTTACTTGGGGAAACAAGAGCTGCTGGCTTTACATTGACAGCTTTCATTCTATTTATAGCAGCAACGGCGCTTCCTACCATTTCTATGCAGATTCGTCGTCTACGTGATGCCAATTTCAATGTTGCTTGGATTGTATTAAAAGCGACACCACTACTAGTAGTACTTTGGGTGATGTATGCCTTTCCTACAAGAGATTCAAAATAACTCCAATATAAAAAGGGTGAAACTAGTTAATCTAGTTCCACTCTTTTTTCTTATAAAATAAAGCTACCTAAGAGGCTAATCAAGGTGAAGCTGATAGTTGCATAAAATACAGCGAGACGGGTTGCCTGGATAGGCTTATAAAGTCTAATAAGTGTTAGGACACACCAAATAAAGAGTACTGTGACAAACCAACCTGATAGTAAGCGGCGTGGCGTTACACCATAGAGTGCGATATAAACGCCAAAGAGTTTCCAGCCGGCGATAAGGGCAAAGAGGCTAGCGAAAGTAAAGAGTAGGGTACTCAACAAACGAAGCCCCTTGTGGGTGAAGAAGTTTTCTTTAGAAAAAATGTAAAGTCCAGCTAGGATTCCCAAGTTAAGGGTAGAGACTCGAACCAATTGCCAGAAGCCCTGAACAGCAATATGTGAGGCTTGATGAGCTGGAATGTTGACTTGGTTGAGAGAAAGGAGTTCTCCCATTTGACTAGTGGCAGTTAATATGAATAGGGCATAAGTAAGGCAGAGGCTTCCGAGTACGATATAAGCTGCTACTTTTGGAAACTGACGGGTTGTTTTAAGACGGCCTTCAAATCGTTTTCGACTAAGTGGCTTTTCTTTTGCCAAATAGGTTGCAACGAGTTGAGCAAAAAGTCCTAGAGCCAGAGGGATACTAGTTATTAAACGAGAGAACAATAATCCGTTATCCTTGAAGGAGATAGTGAAATCAAGTAGAGAAGCAAGTGTCTGGAAGAACTGTTGCCAAAGTTGTCCGAAAGCAGGCAAGACCTAACTAAGCTGACTAGCAGCGAATACAGTCAGTAGCAAGGCAATCACGATACTAATGAGAATCATCCATTTGTGGTTCTGAACTGCGTGTTTTTCTTCTTCAGAGAGCTCTTGTTTAGGTGCTGTTTTATAGAGTAGTGTCCAGGCTCCGATAAAGAAATATTTCAGTGGGAAGATGCAGCTAGTGTATATGAGGTCTAGCCAAACCATAATTCCCAAACGGTCTTGACTACTTTGTCCAGTACGTGCCATTAAGTAAAGGAGGATACTCGCATGAAGGCAAAGAATTTGAGCGCTCCCCCAGTTGTCGTGCAGACCCCAAAGACTAATTTGTAAACCTTGTAGTAGGCTAGTGCCCATAAATATTGCCGATTCAAGTCGCATTCCCTTTGCTTTTCCACCTAATAGGCGACAGCCTAGCTCAATCGTACTGATCAAGACAAGGGTTGCTGGAAAGGCAAAGGAAAAATGGGTCAAGTAAGTGACATACAGGAAGCAGGACACAAGACAGGCGACAATCAGTCCCTTAATTTTCCAAATGTCTTTTGGTGAAAAATGTTCCAAGAATTTCTTGGTTTTGGTTTGAAGACTAGTCTTTTCGTCGGAATATTCCTGGGAGACTAGCTGTAAATCAGTAGTGTAGTTATTTGTTTCCATCATAATTCTCCTTTTGGATTTTTGTCCAAAAAAGACTTTATCATAAAAAACGTTTGACTTTGTTACCCAACTGTAAAATTACTAAAAATAGGTCTATGGACTTAGGTCTGGAGAATGAGTTGGAAAAATAGGCGAGAAAAAAATATAATGCTCACATTGGATGATAGATTGTACGGACTATATTGTCAGAAACAGTCAAATACTAAAGGAAGCTTTTTATAGATTAACTGTTTATTTATCTGGGATTAAGCAAAGGACTCCTATTGAGAATTACCAAATGTAATGTCATTTTTTGACACCACATGTTAGCTTGACTAATATGTAAATGTTGCAAAATTTCTGAAAATTCGTTGACATGTGTTGTCAAAGTAGTATGATATTAACATAAAAAACTTAGGAGGTTCTTATGTTAGGTGTCATCCTACTCTATGTTGGTATGGTTTTGATGAGTAATGGACTCCATCGTTTAGAGGGTATTCCTGATAAGTCAAATGTTGTCATGAATATCTTTACGGGTGGTTTGGGGTTGATTCTCAACATTATTGTCATTGCTTATGGAGCTTGTACAGGGCAAGGCGCTGAATGGTTTTATGGTAGCGCCACTGGCCTTTTATTTGCCTTCACCTACCTTTACTCAGCTATCAATACGATTTTCGATTTTGATCAACGTTTGTATGGGTGGTTTAGTTTATTTGTGGCGATTAATACGCTACCAGCAGGGATTCTTTGCTTAACATCTGGATACGGTGGTAATGCTTGGTATGGTATTATTTGGTTCTTGTGGGGTATTCTATGGCTAACTGCCTTTATTGAAATTAACCTTAAGAAGCACCTAGGGAAATTTGTCCCTTACCTAGCTATTTTTGAAGGAATTGTAACAGCTTGGATTCCAGGGCTTTTGATGCTTTGGGGCAAGTGGTAAGCATTGATTTAAGGAGGAAAAACGATGCAATTGACAATGCGTGAGCAGGAAAAAATGATGATTAGCCTTGCGGCTATGATTGCTCAACGACGTAAAGATAAAGGAATCAAATTGAATCATCCAGAAGCGGTTGCTTTGATTACAGACTATGTGCTTGAAGGTGCAAGAGAAGGTAAAACTGTTGCCCAATTGATGGATGAAGCTCGCAATCTTTTAACACGTGAAGATGTTATGGAAGGTATTGCGGAAATGATTCCAATGATTCAAGTTGAAGCTACTTTTACGGACAGTACAAAACTGGTTACTGTTCATGATCCTATTCAGTAAGGAGAAATGTAATGATTCCAGGTGAATACCATGTGGCGAGTGAGCCAATTGATTATAACGGTGGTTACGAAGCCATTAGTCTTGAAGTGAAAAATGTGGGTGACCGTGCTGCTCAAGTGGGCTCTCACTACCATTTTTATGAAGCAAACGAAGCTGGTCTTCAGTTTGATCGTGAAAAGGCGCGAGGCAAACGTCTAGATATTCCAGCAGGTACAGCCATTCGTTTTGAGCCAGGTGAAACGAAAACAGTACAACTTATTGACTTTGGAGGGAAACGTCGTATTTTTGGTTTCAATAACAAGGTCAATGGTTTCTTAGACTAGAAAGAGGACAAATCGATGAGTTTTAAAATGGATCGTGAAGAGTATGCTCAACACTACGGACCAACTGTAGGTGATAGCGTACGTCT
Source organism: Streptococcus sp. 23.2 (assembly GCF_016648665.1). NCBI lineage: Bacteria > Bacillati > Bacillota > Bacilli > Lactobacillales > Streptococcaceae > Streptococcus > Streptococcus sp. 23.2. The sequence goes on along the minus strand of NZ_JACLQJ010000006.1, from coordinate 75,346 downwards.
TGGAGATACCAATCTTTTTGCAGCCATTGAAAAAGACTTTACTGTTTATGGACAGGAATCTAAGTTTGGTGGCGGTAAAGTTTTGCGTGATGGTATGGGTGTTAGTGCTACGGAAACACGTGACAATCCATCAGTTGTTGATACCATTATTACAGGTGCAACCATCATTGACTATACAGGTATTATTAAAGCGGATATCGGTATTCGTGATGGTAAGATTGTTGCTATCGGTCGCGGTGGTAACCCAGATACAATGGACAATGTGGACTTTGTTGTGGGTGCTAGTACAGAAGCCATTGCTGCTGAAGGTTTGATTGTGACTGCTGGTGGTATTGACCTTCACGTGCACTATATTTCTGCCGACCTTCCTGAATTTGGTTTGGATAACGGGATTACTACCCTCTTTGGTGGTGGTACTGGTCCTGCTGATGGAAGTAATGCAACAACATGTACACCAGGTAAATTCCATATTACTCGTATGTTGCAAGCTGTTGATGATATGCCTGCTAACTTTGGTTTCCTTGCCAAAGGTGTTGGTTCTGAGACTGAAGTGGTTGAAGAGCAAATTAAGGCCGGTGCAGCAGGAATTAAGACACACGAGGACTGGGGTGCGACTTACGCAGGAATTGATAATTCCCTTAAAGTTGCGGATAAATACGATGTTTCTTTTGCGGTCCACACTGACTCTTTGAATGAGGGTGGATTTATGGAAAATACTTTGGAATCCTTCCAAGGTCGTACCGTTCATACCTTCCACACCGAAGGTTCAGGTGGTGGACATGCTCCAGATATTATGGTCTTTGCTGGTAAGGAAAATATTTTGCCATCATCAACTAACCCAACTAACCCATACACTACAAATGCTATTGGTGAGTTGTTAGATATGGTTATGGTTTGCCACCACTTGGATCCAAAAATTCCAGAAGACGTCTCTTTTGCTGAATCACGTGTACGTAAACAAACAGTGGCTGCAGAAGACGTTCTTCATGATATGGGTGCCCTTAGTATCATGACTTCAGATGCCATGGCTATGGGACGTGTCGGTGAAGTAGCCATGCGTTGTTGGCAACTAGCTGATAAGATGAAAGCTCAGCGTGGTCCGCTTGAAGGGGATTCAGAGTTTAACGATAATAACCGTATCAAACGTTACGTGGCTAAATATACAATTAACCCTGCCATCACTAACGGTATTGCAGACTATATCGGTTCTGTAGAAGTTGGTAAATTTGCAGATTTGGTTATCTGGGAACCAGCACAATTTGGTGCAAAACCTAAGTTGGTGCTTAAGGGTGGTATGTTAACTTATGGTGTTATGGGTGACGCTGGTTCAAGTCTTCCAACACCTCAACCACGTATCATGCGTAAATTATATGGTGCTTACGGTCAAGCGGTTCATGAAACAAATCTTACATTTGTCTCTCAATATGCTTATGATCACGGTATCAAAGAAGAAATTGGTTTGAATAAGATTGTTCTTCCTGTTAAGAATACGCGTAACTTGACTAAGCGTGATATGAAGCTTAATGACTACGCTCCAAAAACAATCCGTATCGATCCACAGACCTTTGATGTCTTTATTGATGATGAGTTGGTTACTTGTGAACCAATCCATACGACATCATTGTCTCAACGTTATTTCTTGTTCTAAGGAAGACGCTATATAAATGAGGCTGGAATTTTTCCTCCAACCTCTTTTGTATTTTATAGCCATAACATTTTTAGCGCTTAATTAAGTTGCTATATGAGTTTGATGCTAGATTTTTAAAATGTAATAGAAAAGGAAAAAGTATGATTTTTACAAAAGTAGACGCTCTTGTTAAAGATATCGATGTGGACAAATACCATATTGAAACAGTCATTCTTTCGAGTGATGACCTTAACAAAAAAATTATTCGTGTGAAGAGTGATCACGGGAATGAATTTGGTATTCGTCTTGATAAGGGACAAAAATTGCAAAATGGCTCTGCCTTTTTTATCGATGATCACCATGTCCTAGCTATTGGTGTTGAGTCACAGGATTTGATTGTCATCTCACCTAAAGATATGGATGAAATGGGAATCACAGCTCATATTCTTGGGAATACTCATAAACCGATTGAGGTGAAAGATGCCAAGATTTATTTAGAGGTTGACCCAGTTGTAGAGCAAGTCTTGACTCAAAAAGAGATTGCCTACACGATTGAAGAAGTGGTCCTTGATAAGCCCCTACGCCATGTGAATTTAACTGCCCATGAACATTAATCCTTTTGCTAATGTGTCTTTGCAAGATTATCTTGAAATTGTGCAAATTGTCGATTCAACCTTTCCAATTGGATCGTTTAACCACTCTTTTGGGATGGAAAATTATCTGCGCGAAGACACTGTAACAGATGATAAAGGTTACGAAGAGTGGCAAGAAGCCTATTTAGCTAGTCAGTTTAAATATGGTGAAGGTCTTGTAATCAAACTGGTTTATGATGCTATGGCTACAGACAACTTAGAGCAGGTTTGGCATTATGATAAGGTCTTGACAGTTTCGACGCAAGCGCGTGAAACAAGACAGGGGACTAAAATGATTGCTAAGCAAATGCTTCGACTCATTCAAAGGCTTCATGCTATTCCGGTATTGGATGACTATCAGTCCAAAATACGTAAGGGTGAGGTCTTCGGCAATCCAGCTATTGTCTTTGCGCTCTATGTGTTTAACAAGGGCTTGGGATGTAGTGAAGCCATTGCACTTTATGGCTATAGCGTGATTTCGACGATGGTTCAAAATGCTGTTCGTGCCATTCCACTTGGACAGTTTGCTGGACAAGAGATTGTTTTACGTAGCTTTTCGCAATTAGAAAAAATGACACAGGAAATTCAAGAACTGGACGCGTCCTACCTTGGGGCCAATACGCCTGGTCTTGAATTAGCTCAGATGAAACATGAAACACAGGTATTCCGCCTATTCATGTCCTAAAATATCAACAAGGTTGAGAGGAAAAAACAATGACAAAACGTACTGTAATTATTGGAGTTGGTGGACCTGTTGGTTCAGGTAAAACTCTTTTACTTGAGCGTCTTACACGACGTATGTCCGACTTAAATTTAGCAGTTATTACTAACGATATCTATACAAAAGAAGATGCTCTTTTCTTGGCTAAAAATTCAAGCTTAGATGAAGACCGTATCATTGGTGTAGAAACTGGTGGATGTCCTCATACTGCGATTCGTGAGGATGCTTCTATGAACTTTGAAGCGATTGAAACTCTTCAAGAGCGCTTTGACCATGATTTGGATGTTATTTTCCTTGAAAGTGGTGGGGATAACTTAGCTGCGACCTTCAGTCCTGATTTGGTTGATTTTACGATTTATATTATTGACGTTGCTCAGGGTGAAAAAATCCCACGTAAGGCTGGTCAAGGGATGATTAAGAGTGATTTGTTCTTGATCAATAAGACTGACCTTGCACCTTATGTTGGAGCTAACCTAGATCGTATGCGTGAAGATACCCTTCATTTCCGTAACGAAGATTCTTTCATTTTCACAAATTTGAATAATGATGACAATGTTAAGGAAGTGGAAGAATGGATTCGTAAGAATTTCCTACTAGAGGACTTGTAAGATGACACAAGTATACGATGGCTTTGTCCATCTTGGATTTTCAAATCGAAATGGTCGTACAATTTCCCACAAGAAATACCAAGAAGGTAACTCTCGAGTGTCAGCGGATAATTCAGATGCCAATGGTGTTCCTTACTATTTCCTAATTAATATGGGTGGGGGCTTTGTCGAGGGTGAGCAGTATCAAGTGACTATTGATGTTAATAAAGATGCTCATGCCTTGGTAACAACCCAAACACCTACCTATGTTTACAAGTGTGAAAGAGGGCAGTTGACGCAACAACATACGTCCATCACACTTGAAGAAAATAGCTATTTGGAGTACATGGCTGATGAAGTTATTCCCTATTTGAAATCACGCTATTTCCAAACAAGTCGTATTGATATGGACAAGTCTGCCCACTTGATTTATTCAGATGGTGTGACGGCAGGTTGGTCTCATGAGGATTTGCCGTTTCAATACCATTATTTTCGTAATTTGACACAAATCTACCAAGATAATGAGCTTGTTTATAGCGATCAGACCCTCTTAGAGCCTCAGAAACAAGATATGTTTAAACTTGGTTATTTTGAAGGCTGGCGTAATTATAATAGTTTGGTAATGGTGTCACCAAATATTGACGAGGCTTTTGTTAAGGCTTTGCAGAAGCACTTAGAAGATCTGAATTTAGAGTCTGATTTTGCTATTTCATCCTTAGATATCCCAGGTCTGGTGTTACGTATCTTAGGAAAAACTGCTGAGGATAATCGTCGCGTCATTTATGCCTGTGCAGACTATTTTAGACAAGAAATACATGGATTAACCCCTTTGAATTTGAGAAAAAATGATATGAGGAGATAAAAAATGCATATTCCTGAAAATTACCTAAGCCCTACGACTTGTGCGGCAATGGGGGCAGTTATGTTGCCTATTTGGTATAAGGCTGTCAAGGAAGTAAAGGTTAAAGTTGATACGGATAAAAAAACGATTCCTATGTTGGGAATCGGGACTTCCTTGTCCTTCCTTATCATGATGTTTAATCTTCCAGCCCCAGGTGGAACTAGTGCCCATGCTGTTGGAGCAGTGCTAATTGCTATATTGTTAGGGCCTTGGGCCTCCTGTTTAGCAGTTAGTGTGGCCCTGGCTATGCAGGCCTTGCTCTTTGGTGATGGTGGAATCTTGGCCTTTGGTGCTAACGCCTTTTGTATGGCCGTTGTTATGCCATTTGTAGGTTATGCTGTTTATAAACTCTTGAATAAGTGGACAAAGAACAGGATAATTGCCAGCTTTTTTGGAGGTTATATTGGGATTGTAGCTGCGGCTCTGACTGTTGCAGTTTTATTAGGAATTCAGCCTATTCTCTTTAAAGATAGCAGTGGTAATCCGCTTTACAATCCATACCCTTTGAGAGTGACACTTCCAGTAATGGGCTTGACTCACCTCCTCATCGGTTTGGTAGAAGGATTCTTCACAGCTGGTGTTCAAGAATTCATTGAACGTTTGAATATTGATAATACTCAGGAACTAACGACTAAAAAACTACGTCCGTTATTGCTCTTTATCCTAGCCTTGATTATCCTAACACCACTTGGTTTATTGGCGACGGGAACAGCTTTTGCGGAATGGGATGTCAAAGAGTTGGTGGAAAAATTGGCTCATTATCATGTGGAAGCCCAAGCGCCAAAAGGAATGTTGAATGGTTTCTCATTCAATGCTCTCTTCCCAGATTATAGTATTGCAGGTATTCCAGAAGTCTTGGGTTATGTCTTGAGCGCTGCTTCTGCTGTTTTGATTTTCTTCATCCTCTATCGCTTGATTTTCGGTAGAAAGGTTGAAAAATGATTCTGCCAGATTGGATGTCGGAAGAGCGCCCGGTAGTCACTAAAGTCGGTAGAAATAACTTTCTTATCCGGAATCGTCACCATCTGGAAGCTCTTCTTCAAAAGTTTGAAACGCCTCCTTTAAAAGTAGCATCAGTCTTTCATCCAACTGCTAAGGTTTTACTTCTCTTTTTCTTACTTATTTCAGTAGGAATTAGCCGAAATCTCACAGTTTTGTGGATTCTAGCCTTGTTTTTAGGAGCTGGAGTGGCTTTTCTGCCACATTCTATTTTAGTAAGAACCTTGAAAAAGACCGTAGTGTTGTTGATTTTTCCTTTAGTTCTTTATCTACCACATCTCTTACTTAGCGGAGGTCAATCGCTCTTTCTCTTTAGACTTCCTTTGATTGCTGTAGCCATTGCTTATTATTCAGAGACGAGTACAATAAGTGAGATGTTAGCGGCATTAAAAGGATTGCATTTTCCTGATCTTGTTCTGCTCCAGTTAGATATCACCATAAAATATATCGATGTCTTTGGAAAACAATTAATGGATTTGCTCAAAGGGATTGAAGCACGAAGCTTTGGTGGCAATCATCGTTTCCGGATTGGAAGTAATATCTGGGGGATTTTATACCTTAAAGCTATTCGCTATGGTGAGGAACTGACTCAAGCCATGGAAGCACGTTGCTTTGTTGGTGAGTATGTCAAGTCATCACAGTCATTCACATGGAAGGATTGGCTGGCCTTGATAAGTCTAGTAGCAGTGATTTTAGGACAGATTCTGTTAGGAGGATGAGATGTTTCAATTGAATCAAGTGGCCTGTGCCTATGAACAAAAAAAGGTCTTTACTGGTCTTGATTTGGAGATTAGACAAGGACAATATGTGATGTTGATGGGAGAAAACGGGACTGGGAAATCAAGTCTTATCAGTTTATTAACCGGCTTCAAGCAGGAAGAATCTGGACGCATTCTTTTCTTAGGTAAGGACCTCAAAGAATGGCTGAAGGACAAACGTCAAAAACGAGATTTTTATAGCCGCCTCGGAATCCTCTTTCAGGATGTGGATAGTCAGTTATTTAATAGTACTGTCTATGATGAGATTGCTTTTGGTCCTCGTCAGCTAGGTCTGACCGAAGAAGAAGTCTCACAGCGGGTCCAAGACACACTATCCCTGCTGAAAATTGAAGATTTAAGGGATCGCGTTCCCTATCAACTGTCTGGTGGAGAAAAGAAGAAAGTGGCCTTTGCCAGTATCATGGTAACGAATCCAGATGTCTATATTCTTGATGAACCCTTCAATAATCTTTCTAAAGAATATGAAGAATTTTTTAGGGAACTTCTACATGAGCTTCATTCATCTGGGAAAACCATTATCATGTCTGCTCATCACTTTAAGCACCTTCATCATGAAAAGGCTGATGTTCTTCTTTTTGAAGATGGCAAAGCTGATTTCTTTCCTGCCCAGGAAGTGCTCAATAACCAGCAAGTGATTGAGCGTTTGTCACATTATTAATTAGGAATAAGGTAGAAAATCGTTATTGGTTTTCTACTTTTTTCTTGTCAAACAATTGATATTTTTAGGTGATAGTATTTTCTTATCACCTTGATTATGTTTAAGTATTAGTTAAGCTTAGTGAATTCTGTTACAATAAAAACAATCAATCTCAAAGGAGAATATTATGAAACTTAAAAAAATTCTTGGAATTACAGGTGTAGCCATTGCTTCAGTAGCATTGCTTGCTGCATGTTCATCTAAATCATCAAAAGAAGCATCTAAATCTTCAGGTGCTAAAGAAACAATTAACTTTGCCACAGTTGGGACAACAGCACCGTTCTCATATGAAGAAAACGGTGAATTGACTGGTTACGATGTGGAAGTGGCTAAAGCAGTCTTCAAGGACTCTGACAAATATGAAGTGAAATTCCAAAAAACAGAATGGTCTTCAGTCTTCACAGGTCTTGACTCAGCTAAATACCAAATGGCTGGGAACAATATCTCTTATTCAGAAGAACGTGACCAAAAATACCTCTTCTCATATCCAATTGGTACCACACCAGCTGTTTTGACTGTTCCAAAAGATAGTAATATTAAGAAATATGATGATATTGCTGGACACTCAACGCAGGTTGTTCAAGGGACATCGACAGCGACACAATTAACTGAATTTAACGATAAACATTCAGACAAGCCAGTTGAACTTAACTACACAAATGAAAATATTACACAAATGTTGACAAGTTTGAATGAAGGCAAGTACGACTTCAAGATCTTTGATGCACCAACTGTTAATGCAATCATCAAAAACAATAAATTGAGCAACTTGAAGACGATTGAACTTAAATCTGATCAACAACCATACATCTACTTCTTGTTCGCAGATAACCAAAAAGATCTTCAAACATTTGTAAACAAACGTTTGGAAGAACTCCAAAAAGATGGTACTTTGGCTAAGTTGGCTGAAAAATTCCTTGGAAATAAAGATTATATTCCAACTAAAGATGCTTTGAAAGTTCCTAGTAAAAAATAATAAGGAAGGCTGGGAGTGATTCTCAGCTTTTTCATATAATTAAAATCTAGGGCGAGTTATAGTTAAAAACTATAGATATATACAATTATAAACAATTTGATACAATTCTCATCCTATGGGATAATAATTTTATACTTAAAACAATTAAAGGGAGTTCGTTATGAAACTTAAAAAAATTCTCGGAATTACAGGATTGGCAGTCGCTTCAACAGTAGCTTTGGCTGCTTGTGGTGCTGGTGGTAATAAATCAGCTAAAGATGATAAAACTTTGACAGTTGGTATCATGACTTTGGATGATACAACTGAGCCATTGTGGGATAAAGTCAAAGAATTGGCTAAAGACAAGGGTGTTACTATCGAGTTGAAAGAGTTCACAGACTACAACCAACCAAATGAAGCCCTTAAAAACGGTGAAATCGATGTTAATGCTTTCCAACACATTTATTTCTTGAACAACTGGAACAAAGAAAATAAAGGTGATGTTGTTGCGGCAGCTGACACACTTCTTAGCCCAATCCACCTTTTCTCAGGTACTGAAAACGGAAAAGCTAAGTATAAAGATGTTAAAGAGCTTCCAGAAGGAGCTACAATCTCAGTACCTAACGATGGTACAAACGAAAGCCGTGCTTTGACACTTCTTCAAACAGCTGGTTTGATTAAGTTGGATGTTAAAGATGGTGAATTGGCAACTATCAAGAACATTTCTGAGAATCCAAAGAAATTGGACATCAAAGAAATCTCAGCTGAACAAGCTGCCCAAACGCTTTCATCAGTAGATGCAGCGGTTGTTAATAACTCATACGCACAACAACAAAACGTTAACTATGATACAACTCTCTTCCAAGAAGAACCAAGTCAAGATTTGAAAGATTGGGTTAACGTCATTGCAGCTAATAAAGATTGGGAAAAATCAAATAAAGCTGATGCTATCAAGACTTTGATTAAAGCATACCAAAACGATGAAGTAGCACAAATCATCTATGATGCATCTAACAAGGTTGACCTTCCAGCATGGAAAGGTGCCCCAACACAAGATCAATTGAAAGCTAATTCAAAGAAATAAGCTAAAGACAGAGGGCGTGTGAGAGCACGCCATTTTGTCGTGTATGAAGGAGACGATTTGATGGCATTTTCAAGTGAAGAAGAGCAGTTACGAAAATTTCGTAACGATGAAATTGCTCAGCACTATTTTGAAGTCTTGCGGACTTTGATTTCTAAAAAATCTATTTTTGCTCAAAATATTGGTCTCTATGACGTGGCTGCTTACCTTGGTGAGATTTTCTCTGGTGTTGGTGCAGAGGTGACAATTGACGAGACCTATACGGCACCATTTGTCTTGGCAAAATTCAAGAGTCCAAATCCAGATGCGAAAACAATTATTTTCTATCAACACTATGATACGGTTCCTGCGGATAATGATCAGCCATGGACAGATGAACCTTTCCGTCTGACAGTTCGTAAGGGCTACATGTATGGTCGTGGTGTTGATGATGATAAGGGGCATATTACAGCTCGTTTGACAGCCCTGCGGAAATATATTCGAGAGGTTGGCGACCTTCCTGTAAATATTACGTTTATGATGGAAGGGGCTGAAGAATCTGCATCAACTGACCTTGAAAAATATTTGGAAAAATACCGAGATGACCTTCTTCCAGCAGACCTATTGGTTTGGGAGCAAGGAAATCGAAATAGTAAAGGTCAATTGGAAATCACAGGGGGCAACAAGGGGATTATTACCTTTGACTTGTCTGTCGAGAGTGCTGATGTTGATATCCACTCTAAATTTGGTGCAGTGATTGAATCGGCTTCGTGGTACTTGCTCAACGCTATCTCAAGCATGAGAGATGATCAGGGACGTATCCTTATCGACGGTATCTATGAAAAGATTGTCCAACCAAACGAACGAGAGATGGATCTTATTGAAACTTATGCCATTGAAAATGCAGATAGTCTTCGTAAGATTTACGGCTTAAAACTACCCATTTTAGAAAGTGACCGCCGAGCTTTCTTAAAAACTTACTATTTTGAACCTGCCCTTTCCATTGAAGGCATTTCAACAGGTTATCAGGGGCAAGGGGTTAAGACTATCTTACCAGCCCAAGCCAGAGCTAAGATGGAGATGCGTTTGGTCCCTGGCTTGACGCCTGAGTACGTTTTGGAGTGTATCAAGGCACACCTCAAAAAAGAAGGATTTGACCGTATCAAGGTGACCTTCACTCTTGGTGAAGAAAGTTATCGTAGTGATATGTCTGATCCAGCTATTGTCAATGTTATTGAGTTAGCAAAAGGCTTTTATGAAGAAGGCGTTGCTGTGCTTCCAACGGCAGCAGGTACAGGGCCTATGCATATGATTCATCAGGCTTTGGGTGTTCCTATGGCAGCCTTTGGTATAGGAAATGCCAACAGTCGTGACCATGGTGGGGATGAAAATGTCAGCTTAGCAGATTACTACACCCACATTGAACTAATTAAGGAGTTAATTGCAAGTTATGAGTAATGTCATTATTGATTTGAAAAATATTGATATCACCTTTACGCAGAAACGCCGCACTATTCAAGCGGTTAAGGATGTGTCTATCCAGATTGAAAAAGGTGATATTTACGGAATTGTTGGTTATTCAGGGGCTGGTAAATCTACCCTTGTGCGTGCGATCAATCTTTTGCAAGTGCCTACAGCTGGTAAAATCACTATCGGTAAAGATGTGACTTTTGCAGATGGTAAGGTCCAATTGTCGACAAAAGAATTGCGTCAGAAACGTCAAACGATTGGGATGATTTTCCAACACTTTAACCTTATGGCTCAAAAGACGGCTTATGAAAATGTAGCCTTTGCCCTTCGTCATTCTAAACTAAGCAATGAAGAGAAAGACAAAAAAATTCGCGGTCTTTTGGAATTGGTTGATTTGGCTGATCGTGCTGAAAACTATCCTGCACAATTATCAGGTGGTCAAAAACAACGTGTAGCGATTGCCCGTGCCTTGGCTAATGATCCTGAAATCTTGATTTCAGATGAGTCTACATCAGCTCTTGACCCTAAAACAACTAAGCAAATTCTTTCACTATTGCAGGATTTGAATAAAAAACTTGGGTTGACAGTGGTTATGATCACCCACGAAATGCAAATTGTTAAAGATATTTGTAACCGTGTTGCCGTTATGCAAAATGGTCAACTTTTGGAAGAGGGCAGTGTACTTGATATCTTCTCAAATCCTCAAGAAGATTTGACACAAGAATTTATTGAAACTGCAGCAGGGATTGAAGATGCCTTGGCTAAGATTAATGCACAACCTTTGGTGAAAAACTTACCAAGCTCAGCCCTTCTCGTTCAACTTAAATATGCTGGTTCTTCAACAGATGAGCCACTCTTGACCGAACTTTTCAAAGAGTACGGAGTTTCAAGTAACATCCTTTATGGTAACGTTGAGATTCTAGGTGATACTCCTGTTGGTGAATTGGTCGTTGTCTTGGATGGTGAAGCGGATCAGGTTCTTGCTGCTCAAAAAGCGATTGAAAATGCAGGTGTCAGCTTGCAAGTACTTAAGAAAGGAGCCCAATAATGGCAGATTGGATTCAACAAAACTTTCCAGATATTTATCGTATCGGTATGCAGGGGGTTAACTCTTGGCCAGACGCCATCTATGCGACTCTCTACATGACGGTTATTTCCTTCATCATTGGGGGACTTCTTGGTCTTGTTATGGGGCTCTTCTTGGTATTGACAGGTCCTCGTGGAGTTATTGAAAATAAATTTGTTTTCCAAATCTTGGATAAAATCACTTCAATCTTCCGTGCCATTCCTTTCATTATCCTCTTGGCGATTTTGAAAGGATTCACTTACTTTATCGTGGGGACTAACCTCGGTATGACAGCGGCCTTGGTTCCATTGTCAGCTGCAACCTTCCCATTCTTTGCACGTCAAGTACAGGTGGTGCTTGCAGATCTTGACCGTGGCGTTATTGAAGCAGCACAAGCTAGTGGTGCAACACTTTGGGATACGATTAAGGTTTACCTTAGTGAAGGTCTACCTGAGTTGGTTCGTGTATCAACCGTAACTCTGATTTCCCTAGTCGGTGAGACTGCAATGGCCGGTGCTATCGGTGCCGGTGGTCTTGGTTACATCGCCATCTATTATGGATATAACCGTTCTAGTACATCAGTTACCATTTTGGCAACTTTCTTGATTTTGATTTTGATTTTCCTTATCCAATTCTTGGGTGATTTCTTGACTCGTAAATTGAGTCATAAATAGGATTTGAGAGCCTGTTTGCTACAGGCTTTTCTCATGTCTTGACGATTTCAGATATTTATCATAGTATGGAAGCTATCGAATGCTTATGGTTAAGCTAACCATAAAAAAGGAGTTAATGAGTTATGAAACGTTTTATTTCAACTTGGAATAGGACCAGTCTAATTAAGCGTATTGCCATTGGTGTGGTAGTGGGTGCTGTGCTTGGTTTGCTTGTTCCTAAGTTTACGGTTATTGGTCTCTTGGGAGACATGTTTGTTGGTGGTTTGAAGGCAATTGCCCCACTTTTGGTCTTTGCCTTGGTTGCCAATGCCCTTTCCCAAACGCGAGAAGGTCAACAAAGCAACATGAAGACAGTTATTGTTCTTTATCTCTTTGGGACCTTTGCGGCTGCTTTGACGGCAGTTATTTCTCACTATATTTTTCCAATTTCTTTGAAGTTGGGAGCAGCTGCAGCGACTAAAGCAACGGCACCTCAAGGTGTGGGAGAAGTTTTTAAAGATTTATTGCTTAAGATGGTAGATAACCCTGTCAATGCCTTGGCTCAAGCCAATTATATTGGTGTTTTGGTATGGGCAGTTGTCTTTGGTTTCGCCATGCGAACAGCTAGCAATCATACGAAGGATTTGCTTAATACCTTGGCAGAAGTGACGTCACAAATCGTTCGTTGGATTATCAACTTGGCCCCATTTGGTATCCTTGGTCTTGTCTTTAATACTATTTCTGAGAATGGTGTTGGTGTTTTGGCAGATTATGGTATCCTAATCCTTGTTTTAGTGGGAACAATGGCCTTTGTTGCCTTGGTTGTTAATCCAATCATTGCTTTTGTGATGATGGGCAAAAATCCTTTCCCACTAGTTTTCCGTTGTTTGAAAGACTCTGGGATTACAGCCTTCTTTACTCGCTCGTCAGCAGCCAATATTCCAGTTAACCTTCAACTTTGTAAGGATCTTGGTTTGAATCCTGATACCTATTCGGTTTCTATCCCTTTGGGGTCAACTATTAATATGGCTGGAGCAGCCGTGACAATCAATGTCTTAACGCTTGCTGCAGTAACGACTTTGGGAATTCAGGTCGACTTTGCGACAGCACTCATTCTTAGTGTGGTTTCAGCTATTTCTGCTTGTGGTGCCTCAGGTATTGCTGGAGGATCCCTCCTATTAGTGCCAGTAGCATGTAGCCTCTTTGGTATCTCAAATGATTTGGCCATGCAGGTTGTCGGTGTCGGCTTTATCGTAGGTGTCATCCAAGACTCCTGTGAAACAGCCCTTAACTCTTCAACAGACGTTCTCTTTACAGCAGTAGCAGAAAAGAGCCGTTGGAAGAAAGCATAGCTAATTGTATAAGGTCGGCCTATTTGGCTGGCTTTTTGATTTTAGAGAAAACATAGTCAAAGACTATAGCTAGCTCAAGGATCTATCATCTTTAAAAAGCCCATAAAATATGGTAAAATAAACCGTTCAAAGAGAAAAAGTGAAACATTTATGACTAATAATTTATTGGTGCTTCAATCAGACTTTGGTTTGGTTGATGGTGCTGTTTCGGCCATGATTGGTGTGGCCCTTCAGGAAGAACCTAGTTTGGGAGTTCATCATCTGACACATGAGATTACCCCCTACAACACTTTTGAGGCTTCTTATCGTCTGTTTCAGACCGTTGAATACTGGCCTGAGGGGACAACCTTTGTTTCGGTAGTTGATCCGGGTGTAGGTTTCTCACGTAAAAGTGTGGTTGCCTTAACAAAGACGGGGCAATATATCGTCACACCAGATAACGGGACACTTTCTTATATCAAAAAGGTTGTTGGTATCGTGGCTGTTCGTGAGATTTCAGAGGTTGAGAATCGTCGTAGCAATACAGAACTTTCTTATACCTTCCATGGTCGTGATGTTTATGCCTATACAGGGGCTAAATTAGCTTCTGGTCATATCAGTTTTGAAGAAGTCGGTCCTGAGTTACCTGTGGACAAAATTCTAGAACTTCCAGTGGTTGAAACCATCATAGAGGATAATTTAGTTCGTGGTGCGATTGACATTTTGGATGTCCGTTTTGGCTCTCTTTGGACCTCTATCACACGTGATGATTTTTACGCTTTAGACCCAAACTTTGGTGACCGCTTTGAAGTAACCATCTTTAACAATGATATGTTGGTTTATCAAAATCAGGTTACCTATGGAAAATCATTTGCGGATGTTCGTATTGGTCAACCAATTATTTATATCAATTCCCTCTATCGTGTCGGTTTAGCCATTAACCAAGTGTCTTTTGCCAAGGCATATAATATTGGTGTAGGCTCTAACTGGCACATTGAAATTAAACGTTTAGGAGATTAAAGTAAGATTATGAAGAATAATTCAATTCGTACAGTAGTTGCGACAGGTATTGGTGCAGCACTCTTTATTATCATTGGTATGTTTGTTAATATTCCTATTTTTGGGAACACTAGCATCCAACTTCAGTATGCTGTTCAAGCACTATTCTCAGTTGTTTTTGGGCCTATTACAGGTTTCTTTATGGGCTTTATTGGGCATGCGCTTAAAGATGGCATTCAATACGGAAATATCTCATGGGCTTGGGTACTTGCAAGTGCTATTACAGGTCTTGTGATTGGTCTATTTAGTAAAAAATATGACGTCACAACTGGCAAGTTCTCTTTGATGAGTATGATTTGGTTTAACCTAGTACAAGCATTGGCCCTCCTTATTGCCTATGGTATCGTTACTCCTATTGGTGATAGACTCCAATTTGCACAAGCCTGGTCATACCTTTATGCACAAAGTTTTGTAGCTGGCGTAGCTAACTTTATTACAATTGCAATTGGAGGAACCCTCCTTCTTGCAATCTATGCTAGCTCACGTACACAATCTGGTAGTCTTACCAAAGACTAGCATGAATCATAGGAGAGTGGGACTGTCAGTTTGTTTTGATACCTCCTCTCTTTTTTAGTAGAAACATGGATAAATACATTAGTTTTAATCAGTTTACATTTCAATATGATGCGCAAGCAGAAGCGACGCTTAAAGATATCAGCTTTGATATTGCCAAGGGCGAGAAAGTCCTAATCTTAGGTCCTTCTGGTAGTGGAAAGTCGACTCTAGCTCAGTGTCTCAATGGTATCATACCTAATATTCATAAAGGTCAGGCACAAGGCCAGGTAAGGATAGATGGTCAGGATATTTTTAAGCAATCTATCTATGATAAGTCACAGTTGGTATCGACGGTATTGCAGGATCCGGATGGTCAGTTTATTGGCCTAACTGTAGCCGAGGATTTGGCTTTTGCTTTGGAGAATGATTGTGCTGATCAAAGTGAGATGAAAGATAAGGTAGCCCTCTGGGCTGAGCGTCTAGACTTGACCTCTCTTTTGAATCACCGCCCTCAAGATTTATCAGGTGGCCAAAAGCAACGAGTCAGTTTGGCTGGTGTCTTGATTGATGAGAGTCCTATTCTTTTATTTGATGAGCCTCTGGCAAATTTAGATCCTAAATCAGGACAGGAAACCATTGATCTCATTGATAAGATCCACAAGGAGGTGGGAGCTACGACGATTATTATTGAACATCGCCTAGAAGATGTTCTTTATCGTCCCGTTGACCGCATTTTACTGGTCAATGAAGGAGAGCTCATCTTTAATGGTAGCCCAGATGAGCTTTTATCGAGTACGCTCTTGCTAGAAAATGGGATTCGCGAACCTCTATATGTGACGGTTTTACGTCAGTTGGGATTTGACACAAGGAGTGCACAAAATCTTAGTCAATTAGATGCTTTAGACTTATCTGACCTTGCTCTGCCAGACAGAGTTTTGAAAGATAAAAGAGACAGTTCGAGTGACTCTATTTTGAAGGTTGAGGGGCTTAGTGTTTCCTATGGAGATAATCCAACAATTATAGAGGATCTGTCCTTTAGCTTGAAAAAAGGTGAGCGACTAGCGATTGTCGGTAAAAATGGGGCTGGGAAGTCGACGCTTGCCAAGGCTCTATGCGGTTTTGTCCCTAGTCAAGGGAAATTAACTTACGAGGGTCAGGATATTAGTCAGGATAGCATTGCCGAGCGTTCAGAACGTATAGGCTTTGTTTTGCAAAACCCAAATCAGATGATTAGCCAAACTATGATTTTTGATGAGGTCGCTCTTGGTTTGCGTTTGCGAGGTATTGAAGAGGCTGAGGTTGAAGAGCGTGTTCATGAGGTCTTGAAGACTTGTGGTCTCTATAGTTTTCGTAAATGGCCCATTTCTGCGCTTTCCTTTGGTCAGAAAAAGCGCGTGACCATTGCGTCTATCTTAGTTTTGAAACCTGAAATCATTATCTTGGATGAGCCAACGGCTGGTCAAGATTACAAGACTTACACAGATATCATGAATTTCTTGGACAGTCTTCAAAAGCAAGGTCATACGATTGTGATGATTACTCATGACATGCAGCTCATGTTGGAATATAGCGATCGTTGTCTCGTTGTGGTTGAGGGTGAAATCATTGCAGACGACAAGCCTGTTACAATTCTTAATCAGAAGGATTTACTAGAGTCAGCTAATCTCAAGCAGACATCTCTTTATACTTTGGGTCAGAAATTGTCAAGTGATCCAGTAGAAGTAACCCAGTATTATATCGAAAAAAGGAGGCCCTAATGTCTAATCGTTTAATTGGTTATCAGTCAGGTCAAGGTTTCCTCTATGATTTGTCTGGGGCAAGTAAGATGCTTTTCTTTATCTTGGTTTCAGTTGCTTGTATGGCAACCTATGACCCACGTTTTATTCTAGCAGTAGGCTTACTTTCTATTTATCTCTTTTATTTGGCCAAGATTCGTTGGCGAGATATTTCTTTCGTTGTTAAGATTATTGGATCGATTGCTCTCTTTAATTTACTTATGGTCTACCTTTTCGCACCTGGCTATGGTGAAGAAATTTATGGGGCTAAGACAGTTATTATTGAAGGCTGGGGGCGTTTCTATCTAACCAGTCAGGAGCTTTTTTACCTTGCAAATCTATTGCTCAAGTATTTTTCAACGGTCCCTCTTGCCATTCTTTTTCTTATGACCACTCATCCGAGTCAGTTTGCGGCTAGCCTAAATCAAATTGGGGTTCCTTATAAATTTGCCTATTCCGTGAGTTTAACCTTGCGTTATATTCCAGATGTTCAAGAAGAATTCTTTACGATTCGTAAGGCTCAGGAGGCTCGTGGTTTGGATTTGTCGCAAAAGGTGGGATTGGTCAAACGCATTCGCGGGAATCTCCAAATTGTTCTTCCACTAATTTTTTCATCTCTCGAACGAATTGATACCATATCGACAGCCATGGAGTTACGACGATTTGGTCGCTACAAAAAACGTACATGGTATGTGCATAAATCTTTGATGAAACAAGATTACCTTGTCATCCTATCAGCTATCCTTATATTGGGGATTAGTATTGGATTAATTTTCTTCAATCATGGTCGTTTTTATAATCCATGGAGATAATGCTCTTAGCATAGAGAGAATCTGCCATTAAGCATAATAAAAAAACGTTCCCGTCTTGTCCAGATGAACGAGATTGGAACGTTTTTTGTTATTTCAAATAGCCTAAATAATCAAATTTTTCTAGTGTCCGATTGTCGGCGACAACTAGGATGATTCCTTCGTCAGGTAGTTTCTTAATTGGGTCAAAGTGAGTGTTTAACTTGCCATTTTGCTCATCTCTAAAACCAATAACGTTGACGTTATAATTTTGTCTTAGATTTAATGTATGCAAAGACTTTCCAGCCCATTCCTTTGGAATTTTAAGTTCAATTAAAGCCACGTCGTCCTCTAAATGAAAAACATTTGAAATGTTATAACGGAGGATGTTTGAAGCCAATTCTTTTGCTGTGCTACGCTCAGGAGTGATGACCCAGTTGGCCCCCATTCCGTAAAGGACTTCCTCATAATTGTTATTCATAGCTTTAGCAATAATATTTGTAATGCCAAGTTTTTTACATTGCAGGAGCGCCAGTGCAGAAGATTCTAAGTGTTCTCCAGTTGCAATAATGACCGTATCGCAAGTATCAATACCAGCAGAACGTAGAAAGTCAATGTCAGTAATGTCACCAACAGCGGCCTTAGTCACCTGATCAGCAAGGGAATCAATTGTTGTAGAGTTATTATCTAAGGCAATAACATCTTGTCCAAAAGAGGAGAGTTCGGTTGCAATGGTTTGTCCAAAGATTCCCAAACCGAGGACCCCAATAATTTGTGTTTTCATATAAAATCCTTTCAGAATATTGTCAATGAATAAAATTGTTTAGCCAACTGAAATATCAGTTGGGGCATAAGAGACATGCTTTTCTTTTTTGGTCATCAAGCTCAAGAGAACAGTGATAGGTCCAACACGGCCAATGAACATCAGAGATATGATAACGAGTCGTCCTAGAGTATTTAGATTAGGGGTCAAATCCATTGAAACACCAACAGTAGCAATGGCTGACACACTCTCAAAAAGTAGGCCTAGGGGCGATAGCGTAGGATTAGTCTCCAGCAAAATAACATAGCCGACAAAGAGCATTGTTAGGAAAAAGAGTATAACTGTGAATGCTTGTAAAACAGTCTTATTAGATATAATACGATTTCGAAAAACAACGCTCGAGTTACCAGATAGCTCTGACTTAAAAAGCAGGAACATGATAGTGGCAGTTGTCACCTTGATACCACCCGCAGTTCCTCCAGGACCACCCCCAATAATCATTTGAATCATAAAAAGAAGATTTGTGGAGAAATCGGCATTGGTATAGGAAATAGTTGCAAAGCCAGCGGTACGCATGGTTACAGTCTGAAAGAAACTTACCAGAAGTTGTTGCCAGACATTGAGAGTACCGATTGTCTTAGAGTTATCCATTTCCAGTAACCAAGCAAGTAGTGTTCCTCCTAAGAGGAGACAGCCTGTACTTATAAGAACAAGACGGCTTTGATTGCTGAAAGGTCTACAAGCTAATTTCCAATTCCTTGGACGATCTTTAATATAACGTCGCAATAGTTGAATCAAATCAATCCAAACTGCAAATCCCAAACTTCCAGACATAATGAGAAAAGCTACAGCAAGGTTAATGGTTGGATTGGTTGCATAATCCTGTAAACTGTTAGAACCTAAGTTGTCAAATCCAGCATTACAAAAGGCAGAGACAGCTAGAAAGAGACTATTAAAAATGCCGTGACCAAGTCCAAAACGAGGAATGAAATCAGTCATAATCACAAGTGCTGCCAAAACTTCAATAGAAAAAGTAATTTTATAGACCTTAAAAAGATAAGCTTTCAAATCTTTTTGGTTATCCCTGCTAAGTGCGGATTGAAGGAGATCTTGATCACTCAGTCCTAATTTATTTTTCAGGGTATAGGTGCTAAAGGCTATAAGAGAGACGAGCCCAAGTCCTCCCGTCTGCATGAGAAGCATAGAGAAAATTTGACCGAGACCATTGTATGCCTTACTGACCGGGACAACAGAAAGTCCAGTTACACAGACCATTGACACAGTATTGAAGAGATGATCCAGGTAGCTTGTTTCTGGACTATTAGCATAGTGGCTTATGGGAAGGCTAAGTAAAATACTTCCCACTATAATGACAAAGACAAAGCTGAGCACAAGCTTTTGCGTGACAGAAAGACGATTAATCAATGAAAACCTCCAAGTTATCATAAGAGTAAATAATAATCCAAGGAGTAAGACACCTCCTTGGATAAACGTTATAGCGGCTTCTTGTTAGGAATTCCAGCACGACGTGGGTATTTATTTGGGGTTTCTTTTTTCTTATCGACAATAGTGACATTACGTCCATCCCCATTTGGCAGTCTGTAGTTCTCGTTGAGAATAGGCTTGGCAAAAAGCGAGTTCAAGGCATTTTTAGCATCGGCTAACTCTTCATCAGCTGCTACAGCTTTAAGTGCAATAAGTTGTCCACCAACCTTCAAGAAAGGAATAGTCAATTCTGAGAGAACTTGCATGCGTGCGACGGCACGGGCAGTAACAATATCAAACTGAGCACGGAAGGCCTTGTCTTGTCCAAAATCCTCTGCACGTCCATGATAGAAGTGAACACCGCTGAGCTCAAGTTCATCAGCCAAGAGATTGAGGAAATTGATGCGTTTATTAAGAGAGTCGATGATAGTCACATCAAGCTCAGGGCAAAGGATTTTCATAGGGAGACTTGGAAATCCAGCTCCAGCTCCGATATCCAGAAGTCGAATACTTTGATTTTTAATATGCCCTTGAAGCACAGGAGCTAGGGAATCGTAGAAATGTTTGAGGTAGACCTCGTCTCTTTCTGTGATTGCAGTAAGGTTGATCTTTTCGTTCCATTCTACCAAAAGCTCAAAGTAGCGTTGGAATTGGTCTTTTTGTTTTTGGCTGAGATCGAACCCCAGTTCTTTCAGAGCCTTGTAAAAATCTTCAGGTGTCATTATATATTCCTTTTATCTAGTTTCAATGCTCTTATTTTACCATAATTAAGAGCTTTCATCTAACTCTATAGGACAGATGGGAACTGGGTCTGAGTAAGTTTCTCATTAGCTTTGAAAAAAGTTCTAAGTTTAAGAAATATGTAATATTAAAGGTGTTATTTTTTCTTAAAAATTTGATATAATACTAATTAAGTCTAAAATCATAATCATGTTCTCTAATGAAAAGTGAATGTAGGGGATTATGGTCTTGTGGATTGAAAATAGATCCCTATGGGGAAATTTAATTTGAGGATTAAGAATGATTTATCTTTCAGAAGTTAGAAAGTCTCCAGAGGGGCTCGCCTTTACCGAAGCACCTTCTTTGTTGGAGTCTATTAAAGAACGCTATAATCAAGTTTTAAATCTTGAAAAGATTCAAGCAAGTGGTCAGGTAGCCTATGATAATGGCTTGTACCTTTTGGACTATCAACTTAGCTATGATATTACCTTGCCATCTAGCCGTTCACTTGAACCTGTGACACTTAGCTTTAACTATCCAGTTTCAGAAACCTTTATACAAGAGGCAGATGCAGCTCTTCAAAAGGAATTAGTCGAAGAGAATCTAGTTCTTATCTTGGATGGGGATACCATTAATCTTGATGAGAGTATTCTAGATAATATTCTTCTTAATATTCCTTTGAGAGTATTAACACCTGAGGAAGAATCAGGACAAATTTCGCTCTCAGGTAATGACTGGGAAGTCTTGTCAGAAGAGGATTTTGCCGCACTTCAACAGGAGAAAAAAGAAGCAAGTAATCCCTTTGCCCAATTGAACGGTCTATTTGACGAAAATTAATTCAAAAAAATAAACTAAAAATATTTGACAATTTTAAAAATCTGTATTATTATATCATTAGAAGTTAATTTTCGGATTTATTTATAGGGTAAATCTACAGACTTTTTAAGGGAAATAGAAGTCAAAAAATTTTAAGAAAGTGGTAAATACTTATTATGAGCAAACGCATTTTGATTGTTGAAGATGAGAAAAACCTTGCTCGTTTTGTCTCTCTTGAACTTCAACACGAAGGATACGACGTTGTGACAGCAGACAACGGACGTGAAGGACTTGAAATGGCACTCGAGAAAGATTTCGATCTTATTCTCTTGGACCTTATGTTGCCTGAGATGGACGGTTTTGAAGTAACACGTCGTCTCCAACAAGAAAAAGATACTTATATTATGATGATGACAGCCCG
Source organism: Streptococcus sp. 23.2 (assembly GCF_016648665.1). Lineage (NCBI taxonomy): Bacteria > Bacillati > Bacillota > Bacilli > Lactobacillales > Streptococcaceae > Streptococcus > Streptococcus sp. 23.2. Next base: position 53,546 of record NZ_JACLQJ010000006.1, on the reverse strand, counting down.
CGATTCAATCATGGACATTGTTGCTGGTTTGGACCGTGGTGCTGATGACTATATTGTAAAACCTTTTGCGATTGAAGAACTATTGGCACGTATTCGTGCAACCTTCCGTCGCCAAGATATCGAAGCTGCTAAGAATGCACCAGCTAAAGCGTCAACTTATCGTGATTTGAAATTGGATGTTCAAAACCGTACAGTTGTTCGTGGTGATGAAGCAATTCCATTGACAAAACGTGAGTTTGATTTGTTGAACACACTTTTGAGCAATATGAACCAAGTGATGACCCGTGAGGAACTCTTACTTCAAGTTTGGAAATATGATGACGCCATCGAAACAAACGTTGTAGATGTTTATATTCGTTACTTGCGTGGAAAAATCGACGTTCCAGGTAAGGAATCATATATTCAAACAGTACGAGGAATGGGTTACGTTATCCGTGAAAAATGAGTAAATTACAAGATAAATTATTTGGTAAAGTAACCATTAGAAAAAAGTTGACCATGACAACTGCTGTGGTCTTCTTTCTTGTATTGTCGATGTTCACTCTGGTTGTTATTTTCTCAGCCAATACACTACTTTTACAACGTGAACGTCAAAATGTAAACACTACAATCTCAAAAGTTGTTACTTATATAGAAAAGGACTGGGACTCCGACGAAGAGTTGAGTCCAGAACCGCTTTTAGCTGCCCTTTATTCGCCTAAAAATATCTATGCATCGATCATTAATGGTGTGCTTTCCGAAAAGCACTCTTTGGATGGTCAGGTTGCGATTTCTAATAAATTATATTCTAACCAATCTGTTTTTGTTTATGACAAAAAGGGAACGTTTATCTTTACTTCTGAGGAGAACACAGACTCGCCTCCAGGTATGTCCGAGGTAAACAAATTGAAGTCAGTTTCCTATAAAGGGAAGCGTGGTTTCTTGCTGCAAGTTCCAATCTACGGTAAAGATAAAAAGACCATCGTTGGTTATGCCCAGATTTTCCATGATTTGGAATTCTACTATGCTCTGAAAGAGCGTTTGATTTTCTTATTGATTTTCCTAGAAGTGGGGATGACGGTTCTAGTTATCGCAGCAACTGTGGTTGTCTTGACATCTATTCTTCGTCCGATGAGACAGTTGCACGAAACGATGGGAGTTATCACCGATTCGCCAAGTGATTTGGAACTTCGTTCTAAGATTGAAAGTCACGATGAAATTGGTGATTTGGCGGTTAACTTTAACCGTATGATGGATAAAATCCAAGAAAATAATCAGATGCAGATGCGTTTCTTGAGTGACGTCAGTCATGAATTGCGTACGCCGATTGCGGTTATTAAGGGGCATATGGACCTCTTGCAACGTTGGGGTAAAAATGACCCTGAGATTCTTGAGGAAAGTCTTGAGGCTGCCAGTCACGAGGCCAACCGTATGACGATTATGATTAATGACATGTTGGATTCTATCCGTGTCAAAGGATCATTTGAAAATCACAGAAACGATACTTGTGATTTGAATTCTTCAATCCGTACGGTTATTGGTAATTTCCGTGTCTTGCATGAAGATTATCAATTCTACCTCAATGATTTCGAGAGCTCAGAGCGCCCAGCACAGATTTACAGCCAACACTTTGAACAGGCGATTACTATTTTGATTGATAATGCGGTCAAGTACTCTCCTGTTAACAAGGAAATCCAGGTTACAATTAAGGCTCTGGAAGATGAAATGTTGGTACAAGTGCAAGATAATGGTGAAGGGATCTCTAAAGAAGATATTGAGCATATCTTTGAGCGCTTCTACCGTTCAGATAAGGCACGTAACCGTACGACAACGCAATCTGGTGTTGGTATTGGTTTGTCAATCCTTTACCAGATTGTGGAGGCCTACCGATGTCGTATTGAGGTTAGTTCTGAACTTGGTGTTGGAACACGTTTCGACCTTTACATTCCATTTGCAGATGGAGAAACGACGACACCTCAACTTGAGCTTTAAATCAATTTATAAGAGACTTAGAGCGATTCTTGGTCATGGGCACGCCTCGTTTAGGGCGTGCTTTTTATGTGTTTTTATGGTAAAATAGAGTACCGAATTTCAAAGATTGGTGGTGAAGTGCATGCGTTGTCCAAAATGTCAACATAATAAATCTAGTGTTATCGATAGCCGTCAGGCAGAAGATGGGAATACCATTCGTCGTCGTCGTGAGTGTGATTCTTGTCATGCTCGTTTTACAACATTTGAGCGTGTGGAAGAAGTTCCACTTTTGGTTGTCAAAAAAGACGGTACTCGTGAACAATTCTCTCGCGATAAGATTTTCAATGGTATCTTGATGAGTGCTCAGAAGCGTCCGGTTTCTAGTGAGGATATCGAAAATGCCATCACCCGTATTGAGCAAAACATTCGCCGTAACCATGATGGAGAGGTTGATAGTGATGTCATTGGGAATTTAGTGATGAAAGAACTCGCTGACCTTGATGAAATTACTTATGTACGTTTTGCCAGTGTCTACCGTTCTTTCAAAGATGTTGATGAGATTGAAGAGTTGCTTCAAGAAATCACCAAAACTGTACGTGCGAAAAAAGAGTCTAAAAAATGAGACCTATTGAAGAATTTGTCTATGTTGGCAATCAGGTTATCGTTCCCGATCAGGCAAGTTTGATGCGTTGCTATTATCCCATTATTGGGAGTGAAGGATACGCTCTCTACCAGTATTTCGTGGCTTTTTATGACAATGGTAATCACCGCCATAAGTTTGCGGCTATTCTGAACCATCTTAACTTTGGAATGCAGCCCCTTCAGGAAGCACTGGCGGTTCTGACAGCAGTAGATCTCTTGGCCTTTTACCACTCACCTCAAGGGTTTTATGTTATAGAGCTTAAGTCTCCCTTATCAATTGAGCAGTTTCTAAAACATGCCGTTTATAGTTCACTTCTCGAGCAAAAGATTAGTGAACCAGCAGTAGACGCTTTGAAACCGGCAGGTCTACAAGGCTTGCAAGATTTATCTAAACGTTTTTCGGATGTCTTTACCGATGAGCGTTTGGCTCAAAAGTCTGTGTCTGAAATCAAGCCCAAAAATTCATTTGATTTAAGCAGTTTCAGGAATCGTATGCAGGCTGATGGGCTTGTATTTAAAGATGAAAAGACAGATGTGCCAGAAATCTATAAATTGTCTGAAACTCATGGCATGAATTGGTATGATACTTATCTCTTAGCTAAGAAGACAGCCGTGAACCACCAGATTATTGTCAAGCGTATGCAGGTGCAATTAGAGCAGGCTCAAGCTCAAACATTGGGTGGTGATTCTGCTTTGACGGAGACGGAGAAAAAAATTCTTAAAGCGGTTAGGTCTGAAAAACCTATAGATTATCTACAAAGTGCCAAGGGTCCTGGTGGTGCTGTGACTAATTCTGAGAAGAAGATTCTCACAGATTTGGCACAAAGAGGCTTTATGGATGAGGTCATTAACCTCATGGTTGCCTACAGTTTGGGACGGACACGTTCAACGAATGTGAATCGAGAGTATATCTCTAAACTTGCTAACGACTTTGACTTTAAGAATATCCTCACTGCCGAACAAGGGCTTTTAGCTTTGCGTAGTGGTTACAACAAGAAATCACAACAAGCAAAAGCTGATTCTAAGAAGAAAACAAATGTGCCGAGCTGGAGTAATCCAGATTATGATAATCAAACCAGTCAGGCTGATCAGGCTAAATTGGATGAAATTAGACGTCGGGCTTTGGCAAAACTAGAAAAAGGAAAGGAGTAGCCTATGGAAAGAGTTGGACAAACCCTAAACCGAACAGGGCATCATGGGTCTGGCAATGCAACAGATTTAACGAAGCAAATTTTGGCAGATCCAAGAGTGGCTAGCTTTATTCAAGAGCATAGCCTAAGCCAGGATGAAATCAAACGTAGTCTTCCTAAGTTTAATCAATTCCTGGTGGAATGCCGTAAGGTCAAAGAAGGTGATGCCTCCTATATTGCTAAAGGGTATGAGCCGATTCTGACCATGAATGAAGGCTACGCTGATGTGACCTATAAGGAGACGCGTCAGCTCAAAGAGCAACAAGAACAACAGGCTATCGCTAAACGGATTAATTTGGTGAGTCTGCCTCAGTCTTATCGTAAGATTACCTTTACGGATATTGCTCTAGATGATGTGGCGCGTGTGGATACCTTTGAGAGTCTCGTGGATTTTGTGGCGAATTACCCTAGTCCAGACCAGAAAGGCCTCTACATCTACGGAGACATGGGGGTTGGAAAATCCTTCATGTTGGCTGCTATGGCTCATGAACTTTCCGAAACCAAGAAGGTTGCGACGACCATTATTCATTACCCATCTTTTACCATTGATGTTAAAAATGGAATTAAGGACGGTTCTGTCAAGGAACAAATAGACGCTGTCAAACAAGCAGAAGTTTTGGTTCTAGATGATATTGGTGCAGAGCAATTCTCTTCTTGGATTAGGGATGATGTTTTGCAAGTCATCCTCCAGCATCGTATGATTGAAGAGCTGCCTACTTTCTTTACGTCTAACTATAGTTTTGCGGATTTAGAAGCTAAGTTATCCAATGGACGTCAAGGAGACGAGACTTGGCAGGCCAAACGTGTGATGGAGCGTATTCGTTTTCTTGCCAAGGAGGTTCACTTGAAGGGTGTTAATCGCCGCTAAGTTGAATCTCATAATGATAAAGAATAAGAGAGTTTGCTTCCCTTGGTGGAAGTGAGACTGCTAAATGAAGAAAGGAATCCCTATTTTTATCAGGGACTTAAACATATGACATTACCTACAGTTGCTATCGTGGGTCGCCCAAATGTTGGGAAATCGACCCTATTTAACCGAATTGCGGGTGAACGTATCTCTATCGTCGAAGACGTTGAAGGGGTAACACGTGACCGTATTTATACCTCTGCTGAATGGCTTAATCGCCAGTTTAGCTTGATTGATACTGGTGGTATCGATGATGTTGATGCACCATTTATGGAACAAATTAAGCACCAAGCCGACATCGCCATGACTGAAGCTGATGTTATTGTCTTTGTTGTTTCAGGTAAGGAAGGCGTGACAGATGCGGATGAGTACGTTGCCCGTATTCTTTATAAGACCAACAAGCCAGTTATCTTGGCGGTAAATAAAGTGGATAACCCTGAGATGCGTGCAGATATCTATGATTTCTATTCTCTTGGTCTTGGTGATCCCTATCCAGTTTCATCTGTTCACGGTATCGGTACAGGGGATGTTCTCGACGCTATCGTTGAAAACCTCCCAACAGAAGTTGAAGAAGAAAATCCAGATATCATCCGTTTCAGTTTGATTGGACGTCCAAACGTCGGAAAATCAAGTTTGATTAACGCCATTTTGGGAGAGGACCGTGTAATTGCTAGCCCAATTGCTGGTACGACTCGCGATGCCATTGATACAAACTTTGTGGACAGTGAAGGTCAAGAGTATACCATGATTGACACCGCTGGTATGCGTAAATCTGGTAAGGTTTATGAAAATACAGAGAAATACTCTGTCATGCGTTCTATGCGTGCCATTGACCGTTCTGATATTGTTCTTATGGTTATCAATGCCGAGGAAGGTATCCGTGAGTATGACAAGCGTATTGCTGGTTTTGCCCATGAAGCTGGTAAAGGGATTATCATCGTAGTTAACAAATGGGATACGATTAAGAAGGACAACCATACTGTTGCCAACTGGGAAGCAGATATCCGTGATCAGTTCCAATTTTTGAGCTATGCACCAATTATCTTTGTATCGGCTGAAACTAAACAACGTCTTAACAAGTTGCCAGAGATGATTAAACGCATCAGTGAGAGTCAAAACCGTCGTATTTCATCGGCTGTCTTGAATGATGTTATTATGGATGCCATTGCCATCAACCCAACACCAACTGACAAAGGAAAACGCCTTAAGATTTTCTACGGCACACAAGTTTCGGTTAAACCACCAACATTTGTTATCTTTGTCAATGAAGAAGAGCTTATGCACTTCTCATACATGCGTTTCTTGGAAAATCAAATTCGTCAGGCCTTCGGTTTTGAAGGAACACCAATCCACTTGATTGCTCGTAAACGTAAATAAAAAAAGAGACCAACCAGAATAGAATCTTTAAAGGTTGGTCTTTTGTCATTGTAAGGAGAAATGATGTTAGAAAATATTAAAGCTTATTTATCTAAACAAGGGGTTAAGTATATCAAACCTGAAAAAGCGGGTCCGCATCAAGAAGAGATGGAAGTGCTCAAGGCACTTGGTCAAGCAGCCCGTAAGGAAATGCAGACTTTGTCAAAAGTTTTAGAGGAGCGTTTGGCACCCTTTAAGATGGATCGTGTCAGCAATTGGGCCAATCAGGCACAAATATGTCGCCCACACTTTTGGTGCTATTATAGGGCCCCTGAGGACAGTTTAGACGATGTTGCCATGGCGATTCGCCTTTATGGTCAGCCTAAAAAATGGGGGATTTCTGTTGAGGTTAGCTTTGTCGAACGGAAAAAATCAGATACCACTCTAGCTAAGCAACATAAGGTCCTAGACTTACCGATTGCCCCCTCTCTATACTATTTTGCCCAGGAAGATGGTGTCAGTCATCGTGTAGAAGGAACTGAAGAGAATCGTCAGATGATTAAAGCAGCAGTTAGAGATGGTCGTATCCGCAAGGTATTGGTTAAGTATGATGTGGTAGTGACTACTAGTAAAACTATGGAAGAGTTAGTAGAAGAGCTTGCTGATGGATTTGATAAGTTGAAAGCCTATTACGAGAAAGCTAATAAAAACTAAAAAATCTCCAGGTTCTTTCTGGAGATTTTCCTTGTTATTTTGGTGCAATTACTTCAGCACCACCCATGTAAGGACGAAGAACTTCAGGGATAGTTACTGAACCATCTTCGTTTTGATAGTTTTCAAGGATAGCGGCTACTGTACGTCCAACAGCAAGTCCTGAACCGTTGAGAGTGTGAAGAAGTTTTACCTTACCATCGGCTTCGTCACGGTAACGGATTTGTGCACGACGGGCTTGGAAATCTTCTGTGTTTGAACATGAAGAAATTTCGCGGTAAGTATTTTGTGCTGGAATCCAAACTTCCAAGTCGTAAGTTTTCGCAGCTGAGAATCCCATATCGCCAGTACACAAAGTGATGACACGGTATGGCAAGTTAAGTTTTTGAAGAATGTTTTCAGCGTTAACTACCATTTTTTCCAATTCATCATAAGAGTCTTCAGGTTTTGAGAATTTGACCATTTCAACCTTGTGGAATTGGTGAAGACGAATCAAACCACGTGTATCACGACCAGCTGAACCAGCTTCTGAACGGAATGAAGGGCTCATAGCAGTGAAGTAGATTGGCAATTCTTTACCATCAAGGATTTCACCACGGTAGTAGTTTGTCAAAGGAACTTCGGCTGTTGGGATAAGGACATAGTCAGTACCGTCAAGCTCGAAAGTATCTTCCTTGAATTTTGGATATTGACCAGTACCGAACATTGAGTCGTGGTTAACCATGTAAGGTGTGATCATCTCAGTGTAACCTTCTTTAGCGTGCTCATCCAACATGAAGTTGTAGATTGCACGTTCCAATTTTGCTCCAAGTCCTTTGTAGAAGAGGAAGCGAGAACCAGTGACTTTAGCACCACGTTCCCAATCTAGGATACCAAGGTCTTCCCCAAGATCCCAGTGTGCTTTAACTTCAAAATCAAAGTCACGAGGTGTTCCCCAACGACGAACTTCTACGTTTTCGTCTTCGTTAGCACCTACTGGAACAGAGTCATTTGGTGTGTTTGGAAGTGTTACAACGATGGCATTAAGCTTTTCATCGATAGCAGCAAGTTCTGCATCGATTTCCTTAATTTCTGCAGAGACTTTTTGCATTGCTGCGATTTGTTTGGAAGCATCTTCTTTGTTACGCTTAGCTTGAGCGATACCATCTGAAGCAATGTTACGTTGAGCTTTGAGTTCTTCAGATTTGATAAGAAGTTCACGACGTTTAACATCAAGCTCTTTAAGTTCATTTAAAGTTTCAGCAGCGACACCACGTGTAGCCAATTTTTCGGCAAGGGCATCGAAGTCGTTACGAATACGTTTTACATCTAACATAAGTTCCTCCAAAAAGTAAAACACTCCAGTGAAAGTGTTGGAGTGACATAGGCCACGGTTCCATCCAACTTCACAGGAGTGCACTTGTTTATGTTTTTAATTATTAGAAACGGTAGAATTTCGTAGGTTAACCCTACCTGCTCGCAGCAACCGCAGGCTTTCTGTAAGGGTCTAGCTAGTACTTATCCGTCTGTTATATTATACAAAAATTATGATTTTTTGGCAAATAAACCTTTGAGTCGAGCCCCAATAGTTTGAATGAGAGTTGGTAGCTTGACGACTTTTTCATTGCCAAGGTGTTCCCTAGCAATTTTTAGAATCTTCCCAGAATCTTTAGAAGCAAAGAGGAATTTGCTCTTGTCTGTTAACACTTCAAAGTGGCGGCTAATTCTCTTTCCTGAGACATTTGCACCGATTTGTGTGATGCTAGTCCATGGAATTTGAATGTATTGCTCGACATTGACATCTGGGTAGAATTCAAGAGCCACATCTCCGATTAGAAATTTACCGACTTTCCCTCCGATAGCCATGTAGGAAACGCCTGTTGTATGCAATTCAACTGTTTTGTTTAGTGATTGTGCCATATCTATCTCGCTTTTTGATTGTAGTACCTTTATTATAGCATAAGAAAAGAGTTCAGCTTTGCTAAACTCTTACTCTTTTTACATGATTCCGAAGAAGCTTGCAACAATACCAACTACAAAGAGTCCGATGATGATTGTGATTGGTGAAACTTTCTTCTTAAGCAACCACATACATGCAAAAGTAAGGAGAAGTCCCATCAAACCTGGAATCAATGAATCCAATTGTTTTTGGAGGGTATCAACTTGAATCTTATCGAAGCTAAGTTTGTCATTAACTTGGCCGAGGATAGTCTTAAGTTGGTCACCACTGACATTGCCTTTAGGCCATTCGATATAGGCACCTTTAGACAAAACTTTACCCGGAAGGTTTACAGTGAAGACGATAGAAACCCAACGTTCAACAAGGACAGCCAAGATGAACATACCAAGGATTGATGCCCCTTTAGTAATATCTTTCAAGATACCACCAGACATGTCTTTAGTGATTTCTGAACCTGCTTTGTAACCAAGTTCTTGAGTGTACCACAAGAAGGCCATACGGATAAGGTTCCAACCGATGAAGAAGATAAGTGGACCAGCGATGTTACCAGCTTGTGCCAATGATGCACCGAGGGCACCAAGGATAGGACGAACTGTGAACCAGAAAACAGGGTCACCGATACCGGCAAGAGGTCCCATCATACCGATTTTAACCCCTTGGATAGCAGCATCTTCGATGTCAGTACCGTTAGCTTTTTCTTCTTCAAGAGCCAAGGTAACCCCCATGATAGGAGCAGCTACGTAAGGGTGGGTATTGAAGAATTCCAAGTGACGTTTAAGAGCTGCGGCTTGGTCTTCTTTGTTAGTGTAGAGTTTTTTGATAGCAGGAATGAGTGAGTAAGCCCAACCCAAGTTTTGCATACGTTCATAGTTCCATGAACCTTGCAAGAATTGTGAGCGCCACCAAACCTTTTTACGATCCGCTTGAGATAATTGAATTTTTTCAGCCATGAGAGCACCCCTTCCTAGTAGTCTTCCAAGATATCGCCGATTGGGTCGCCTGAACCAGTTGAAGTTCCGCCACCATTTCCGCCACCTTGTTTAGAAAGGTTGAGGTAGATGAAGGCAATAGCGACACCGATAGCACCAAGAGCGATAAGTGTCAATTGGCTAATAGCAGCAAAAGCAAAACCGATGGCGAAGAATGGCCAAACTTCACGAGTTGCCATCATGTTGATAACCATGGCGTAACCAACGGCTACGACCATACCACCACCGACAACCATACCGTGGTTGAGCCAGTCAGGCATCAATCCAAGGGCATGTTGAACAGATTCTGCTGGGATAGCAAGAAGAAGGGCAGCTGGCACAGCGATACGCAAACCTTGAAGAAGGAGGGCGAGGTAGTGTGCACGTTCAACACCAGCGATGTTTCCGCTTTCTGCTGCTTTATCTGCAGCGTGAACAAGGGCAACAGAAGCTGTACGAACAAGCATAGTTAGGAAGAGACCGGCAACCGCAAGTGGGATAGCTGTTGCAGTCGCAACACCGATACCTTCAGTTGTGAAGTTACCACCTTTAACCAAAATAATGGCAGCAGCAACAGAGGCAAGGGCAGCGTCAGGAGCGACAGCGGCACCGATATTAGCCCAAGCAAGGGCGATCATTTGAAGAGAACCACCAAGCATGATACCTGCAGTGAGGTTACCTGTAGCAGCACCGATGAGGGTACATGCAACAAGTGGTTGGTGGAATTGGAATTGGTCAAGGATACCTTCAAGACCAGCAAGGAAGGCAACAACTACGACCAAAATTGCAGAAATAATTGACATATCTGACATGGTAATAATTCCTTTTCTATTGAGTTGTGATTAGCTGAAATAATCAACTAATTTTTCCGAATGAAGATTATTGAACGTTAGCTTTTTTGATAAGGTCAAACAAGTCTTTCTTAGAATCATTTGGTACCTTACGAACGTCGAATTCGACACCAAGGTCACGCAATTTTTCGAAGCAAGCAACATCGTCTTTGTCCATAGACAAAACGTTGTTAACCATTGTTTTACCAGTTGAGTGAGCCATAGAACCAACGTTAAGTTCTTTGATTGGCACGCCACCTTCGATAGCACGAAGTGCGTCTTGAACAGTTTCGAACAAGATAAGCGCGTGTGTGTTACCAAAGCGAGGGTCCTTAGAAGCATCAATCAATTTTTGAATTGGAACAACGTTTGCTTTAACCCCATTTGGTGCTGCTTGTTTGATCAATTCTTTACGAAGCTCATCTTTAGCAACATCGTCTGAAGCAACAATGATACGGTCTGCTTTAGAAGCAGGTGTCCAGTTAGTTGCTACTTGACCATGCAAGAGACGTGTGTCCAAACGTGCCAAGTTAATCTTGAGTTTACCATCTCCGATAACTGTCCCTTCTGGGATAGCTCCTTGAGGTGCAGCAGCTTCTACAGGAGCTGCTGTTGTTTCCTCAGCTGGATTAAGCTCCTCTGGAAGTGCCTTGATACCACCCTTAGCTTCCTTGATGATATTAGCAGCAACTTGCTCTGCAGTAGCGTTAGCATCCATCATACGTTCAGTGTATGCTTGGATTAGCATTGGCAAGTTAAGTCCTGTGATGATAGCAATCTTGCGATCTGGATTTTCTCCAGCAATTCGGCTAGCTTGGTTAAATGGTGAACCAGACCAAAGGTCAGCCAAAACAAGAATTTCATCATCAGCATCGAATTGTGCAATGGCGTCGTTGAAGTGAGCGTACAAGTCATCAGGACCTTCACTTGGCATGAAAGTTACGACTTGAACTTTCTCTTGGTCTCCAAAAATCATAGAGCCTGATTGGTGGATCCCTTCAGCGAACTTACCATGGCTGGCAATAATAATACCGATACCCATTCGTGTTCTCCTCCTTATAAATTATTTTTTCCTAGGCTTAAAAAGACTATCTCCGATTTTTATCAAGACGCTAAAAAAAGCGTCTCTCAATCTTTTTAAACATAAGAAATCAAGAACAATCATATTGTAAAACGCTTTCACGCAGATGTCAATAGCTAGTGAGAAAAAATTTCAAAAGAAGTCAATTTCTTTCAAAAATGAGCAAAACATTATAAAAAGATTGCCCAACCATTAGATTGGACAATCTTTTTATAATACTCGGAGATTATTTCTTCTTGACAATGAGTCGGAAAAGATTCTTAAAGCCTTGTTTGAGAACAACGATGAAGCTAGGTGCTTTTCTTAAACTTTCTCGAGGAATTCTTTTTTGAATTTCTTTCAAAGTTATTCGGCTTTTTCGACTGGCAAAACGGAAACGTCCATTTTGCTTAGTACGGATTTCAAAACGTGGGATGAACTTACCACCGAAGTAGACATCGGCAATCACATAAGTGATTTCATCCCAAGGAATTTGAACGTAGTCTTGTAACTTCGTATCATTGTAAAATTCGAAGGCCTTATCACCGACCATGATATTTCCGTAAATAGGCCCTTCACGGAACCAAGTTCCCTTAGATGTGTGAGCCATTTCGGTATTGAGCGATTTAACCATACCTTGCTCCGATTAGAGTAGACCAATAATGTGGAGTACAATAGCTAGAACAAAGATACCCAAGATGATAACAATTGGAGAAACTTTTCTCTTAAGAAGGTACATGCAGAGGAAAGTCAAACCAAGGGCAGCAAGACCAGGAATCAATTGGTCCAAGTTATCTTGCAAGGTTGTCACTTTGTTAACGTCAAGAGAGCGACCGGCAGCTTGTTGATGGAAGGCTTCTTTAACACCGGCAATACCTTTTGGAAGTTTATCCCAATCGATATAAGCTCCTTCTTGTTGTTTAACAGTAGAGACAACTGGTGTGAAGGTAATGCTTACCCAACGTTGGATAAGAGAACCGATAACGAACATCCCCATCATTGATGCGCCACGAGTTACTTGTTGAAGAAGGTTACCAGATACGTCGTCTGTAATCGCAGCACCAGCTCTATAACCAAACTCTTGAGTGTACCATTTAACGGCAGCGACCATAGCATTCCAAAGTACGAAGAAGACGATAGGTCCCAAGATGTTACCTGAAACAGCCAAACCTGCTCCTAATGAAAGGAAGATTGGGCGAAGGGTAAACCAGAAGAGAGGGTCACCGGCACCTGCAAGAGGCCCCATCATACCAACCTTAACCCCTGAGATAGCGGCATCATCGATGTCCGCCCCGTTAGCACGTTCTTCTTCCAAGGCAAGTGTAACCCCAAAGATTGGGTTAGCCATGAATGGTTGTGTATTGAAGAATTCCAAGTGACGTTTAAGAGCAGCTACACGTTCTTCTTTTGTTTGATAAAGTTTTTTGATTGCAGGAATAAGGGTGTAAGCCACACCACCATTTTGCATACGTTCATAGTTGAATGAAGCTAAAAGGAAGTATGAGCGCAAGAAAGCTTTGAAACGATCTGCTTTTGTTAATTTAATTTTTGAATCAGCCATTTTCTTTCCTCCTAATTAAAAGTCTTCCAGAATTTCACCGAGGGGATCACCTGATCCTCCATCATTTGAAGAACCATTTGAACCACTAGCTTCAAGTGCAAGGTACATAACGGCAAGACAGAGGCCGATGATACCCAAGCTAATCAAGGTCAATTCTTTGAGGGCAGCCAAAGCAAAACCAAGGAAGAAGAATGGCCAAACTTCGCGACTAGACATCATGTTGATAACCATGGCATAACCAACGGCTACAACCATACCACCACCGATTGTCATACCTGATGTTAACCATTCAGGCATAGATTCAAGACCAGATTGTACAAGGTGTGCAGGAATCAATAGCAAGAGGAGGGCAGGGATAGCAACACGGAGACCTTGGAGGGACATACCGATAAAGTGCCATCTTTCAATACCAGCGATATCAGCATCTTCAGCACGACTATCCATAATGTGAGCGATGAAGACAGTTGCAGTACGGACAAACATTGTCAAGGCAAGACCGGCAACAGCCAAAGGAACCGCAAGGGCGATGGCTGGACCAATTCCTTTAGCTCCTTGACCACCCAAGATAAGGATGATTGTAGAAGCTACAGCGGCAAGTGAGGCATCTGGTGCCATGGCAGCACCAACGTTTGCCCATCCCATAGTGATCAATTGTAAGCTACCACCCAACATTACGCCGAGTTCGAGATGACCAGTAACAAGACCGATAAGGGAACAAGCCACAACTGGCTGGTATGTTTCGATTTGGTCGTTAACTGAGCTACAACCGATGATGAAAGCAACAATTACGACTAAAATAATTTGTACTAAACTCATTTATGCATCCTCCAAAATTATTTCTTCTCTGCTAATTTAGTTTCAGCTGACTTAATCAAGGCATCAACGTTTGCTGGGCTATCACTTGGTACCCCACGAACGTCAAACTTGACACCCAATGATTGCAACTCTTTGATAGCATCCACATCTGTTTGGTCAAATGAAAGAGCCTTAGTAACGTTGACTTTTCCTTCTTTATAAGCTGAAGAACCAAGGTTGATTTCTTTAACATCAACACCTGCTTTAACAGCAGCAAGAGCATCTTCAACAGATTCAAAGAGAAGCATAGCACGTGTATCTCCAAAACGTGGGTCATTGTTTGCTTTAACCATGTTTTTAATTGGGATAACGTGAACTTGAACACCAGATGGAGCGGCTTGTTTAATCATGCTTGTACGAAGTTTATCATGACAAACAGTGTCTGAAACAACGATGATACGGTCTGGGTGAGTTGAGTGAGTCCAACCAGTCGCAACCTGACCGTGGAGGAGACGTGTGTCAACACGAGCCAAAACGTATTTGATTTTTCCATCACCAAGAACGGTTCCTTCAGGAATGGTACCTTTAGGAATAGAAGGTTTAGCGTCGGCTGGTTTAGTGTCTTCTTCAGGAATAAGGCCTTCTGGAAGGACTTTAACGCCTTCTTTTGTTTCCTTATAAATGTTAGCGACAATCTCTTCAACCCCAGCGTCAGGAGCTACCATACGTTCCGTATATGCTTGGATAAGCATTGGCAAGTTGAGTCCTGTCACGATAACCATCTTGCGATCAGGATTTTCTTCCTTGATACGGCTTGCCTGGTTAAATGGTGATCCAGACCAAAGGTCTGCAAGGACAAGAATTTCGTCGTCAGCGTCAAATTGAGCGATGGCATCTTTGAAGTGAGCGTACAAGTCGTCTGGACCTTCATTTGGCATGAAAGTAACCACTTGAACTTTCTCTTGTTCACCAAAAATCATAGAACCTGATTGGTGAATACCTTCAGCGAATTTACCATGGCTAGCAATAATAATACCGATACCCATTAGTGTTCTTCCTCCTTTTATATATTGCTTCTTAGGAATAGAAAAATGATTATTGGTATTATCATTCATGACATGAAAATGACAACAATATTTTTTTAGTCCCTCGAAAATTAGAACAATCTAATTGTAAAACGTTATCATAAATTTGTCAATGCTTTTCGTAACAAAAGTGTCATAAAATTGAAAAAAATATCAAATTATCGCAAATATACTTTTTTTCAGACAAAAGGATTTAGATATAGTTTGAAGCTATATCTAACTAGAAGAAATGGGATTAAGAAAAAATGAGATAAATGCTTGTAATAGCTAGTAATGGCTGCTATAATTTCTTCAATTAACTATTTAAGGTTAAATCTATAAGAAAAGAGGGCCTCCTTATGTCAGATTTACTAAGTGTTTATAAAGAATTGCAATCTAAGAAATGGGTTGACTTGACCCACAAAATTAATGCGGAAAGTCCACACTTTCCAGCACTCCCTGCTTTGAAACAAGAAGACCTTTTCACATTAAAAGATGGTTTCCATGTTCAAAAATTTACAGTAGTTGGTCAATACGGAACGCATATTGATGCACCGATTCACTTTGTAGAAGGTGGTCGTTGGTTGGATGAGATTGCCCTCAAAGATCTTCTTTTACCACTCTATGTTATCGACAAGTCTAAAGAAGTTGCTGCGAGTCCAAACTTTATCTTGAGCAAACAAGATATCTTAGACTTTGAAGCAGAACATGGACGAATTGTTGAAGGGGCCTTTGTCGCTTTTCGTAGTGATTGGTCGAAGCGTTGGCCAGATCAAGATGCTATGCGCAACCTTGATGAAAATGGGGTTCAGCAAAGTCCAGGTTGGAGCCGCGAAGCTCTAGAATTCTTGATTCATGAACGCCATGTTAAGGCTGTCGGTCATGAGACTTTTGATACAGATGCTGGTATTCCAGCAGCAGAACATGGCTTGGTTAACGAATACTACCTCTTGGAACAAAACATTTATCAGGTAGAAGTCTTGAACCAATTGGATCAAGTTCCAGCCGTTGGTGCTTTGATTTCAATTGCATTTCCTCACTGGGACAAGGCGACAGGTTCCCCAGTGCGTGCAGTGGCTATTTTACCTTAATCAGAACAAAAGACACCGAAGAAATTTTCAGTGTCTTTTCTTGTTTATAAAAAGAGTTCTTGAAGTTTGCGAGCAACGCCATCCTCTTCATTAGTCCACTCAATTTGTTCGTTAGCGTGGGGAAGAAGGACAGAGCTAGCATTCTTCATGGCATAACCAGTTTTAGCAAGTTCCAACATCTCTGTGTCATTGTGTTCGTCACCAAAAGCAATCAAATCATTTGTTGATTTACGCATGGCCTTAAGTAAGTAGTTTAGAGCGTAGGCTTTGTTGATGCCTTTAGGCGAAAATTCCAAAATATTAAGTGGGCCACCCCAAGAATCAACTTCAATTTCTTCCTTGAAGTCTTTCTTGATGTCATCGGCTAGTTGGTACTTATCCTCATGACGAGTTTGCATAAGAAGAGCATTTGGGTTGCGTGTAATTTTTGCTGGTTCCAAACGCATAGCCTCAATGATTTTATCAACACCAAAGAGTTGTGGTTGAATACGCTCTGGGTGATTCATAGTGATATAGAAATGTTTTCGGTATTCACTTGCCAGAAAATCCATTTCTAACTCATCGTGTCGTTGTAGGAGGTCAATCAGATATTTTTTGTCTAATTTAACCGAATGCTCATAGGCCCAGTCTTGGTCTGGAAGATTGGTCAAGGAGCCATTAAAGGTAATGAGTGGTGTTTCTAACCCAAGTGTTTTGTAATGGTCGATAGCCATACGATAAGGACGACCTGTAGCAATAACGACTTGGTGTCCTTTGTTTTGTACATCTTTAATTGTTTTTTGTGTAAATTCTGAAATAGTTCCATCTGGACGCAAGAGGGTTCCATCAAGATCTAGTGCAATCAATTTTTTTGTCATGTTCCCATTATAGCAAAAATCTGTCCTTTGTTGGTGATTAAGAAAGAGCTTTCTAAGAACGTTCGGTTTTTCATAAGAAAAGTCTCAGGAAATAAACCTTGCACCGTAAAATAATTTCATGTAGAATAGTAACGTTGCATTCTACGTGAGAATGTTCCGAAATTATTCGGATTTTGACAATATTTTTTATTAAGGAGTCTAAACTTTCATGGAAAAGTTTTTCAAATTGAAAGAACATGGTACTGACGTCCGTACAGAAGTGACTGCCGGATTGACAACTTTCTTTGCCATGTCTTACATCCTCTTTGTTAACCCAGCGATGTTGGCTCAAACAGGGATGCCTGCACAAGGTGTGTTCTTAGCAACAATTATTGGTGCGGTTGCAGGGACATTGATGATGGCCTTTTATGCCAACCTACCATACGCTCAAGCGCCTGGTATGGGACTTAATGCCTTCTTCACCTATACAGTGGTCTTTTCTTTGGGGTACACTTGGCAAGAGGCCTTAGCGATGGTCTTTCTATGTGGTGTTATTTCATTGATTATCACAGTAACTAAAGTACGTAAGATGATTATTGAGTCTATTCCAACAGCCCTTAAATCTGCGATTTCAGCAGGTATAGGTGTTTTCCTTGCCTATGTGGGGATTAAAAATGCTGGTTTCTTGAAATTCTCAATTAATCCTCATACCTACACTGTAGCAGGTAAAGGTGCTGATATGGCCAAGGCTTCAATTACAGCTTCATCATCAGCTACACCAGGTTTGGTTGCCTTCAATAACCCAACTGTTATTGTCGGTTTGATTGGTCTTGCGATTGCGATTTTCTTTATCGTTAAAGGTATTCGTGGTGGAGTTCTTCTTTCAATCCTCGTAACGACTATCATTGCTATTTTTGCTGGTGTCGTTGATCTTGGAAGCATCGATTGGCACGCAGCTAGCTTGACATCATCTATTAAAGATCTTGGTCAGGTCTTTGGTGCAGCGCTTGGATCTAAGGGATTGGGATCACTCTTTGCAGACGTTTCTCGTTTGCCTGGTGTCTTTATGGCTATCCTTGCCTTCTCATTGACTGATATCTTCGATACTATCGGTACCTTAATCGGTACTGGTGAGAAGGTTGGTATCATTGCTTCAACAGGTGATAACAACGAATCAAAAGCTCTTGACCGTGCTCTTTACTCTGACCTTGTTGGTACAAGTATTGGTGCCATTGCAGGGACTTCAAACGTTACAACTTACGTTGAATCTGCAGCAGGTATTGGTGCTGGTGGACGTACTGGTTTGACAGCTCTTGTGGTTGCTGTACTCTTTGCCATTTCTAGTTTCTTTAGTCCAGTGGTGTCAATCGTTCCAAATGCGGCAACAGCGCCTATTCTTATTATTGTAGGTGTTATGATGCTCTCTAACCTTAAGAGTGTCGATTGGGAAGACTTGTCTGAAGCAATTCCTGCTTTCTTTACTTCTATTTTCATGGGATTCTCATATAGCATTACCTATGGTATCGCAGCTGGGTTCCTTACTTATACTTTGGTCAAAATTGTCAAAGGTCAAGCTAAGGATGTCCACTTTATTATGTGGATTTTGGATATCTTGTTTATCCTTAACTTCATCAGTATGGCTGTGTTCTAAAGCTTGAAAGAAAAAGTCTGTACATTTGTCAGGCTTTTTCTTTTGCAATTTTTATGTGGAAGAAAGGTGAGAGGTTTTTTTGATGAATTTTCAATGCCATAGAAATTTCACGAAAAAATCTAATTTATGAGCGTTTGATGTGTCTAAGATAAATCCAAAATTAAAACACGGATTTTGATTTCTTACTTAAATGATTCAATATTTATAAGTTTCTACTGTATTTTTACAGTGGATTCTAGTCCATATTTCTATTTTTTGATATAATGAAAACATGATTTACAGTCAAAATGAAGAAGAATTGATTAGTATCGGTCAAAAGCTAGGGCGACTGCTCAATTCTGGAGATATAATTGTTCTCTCAGGTGATCTGGGAGCTGGCAAAACGACCTTAACTAAAGGAATTGCCAAAGGTTTGGATATTTCTCAAATGATAAAGAGTCCAACCTATACTATTGTAAGGGAGT
The DNA here is from genome assembly GCF_016648665.1 of Streptococcus sp. 23.2. Classification (NCBI taxonomy): domain Bacteria; kingdom Bacillati; phylum Bacillota; class Bacilli; order Lactobacillales; family Streptococcaceae; genus Streptococcus; species Streptococcus sp. 23.2. The sequence continues at coordinate 34,531 of NZ_JACLQJ010000006.1, read as the reverse complement.
ATGAGGGGCGACTGCCACTCTATCATTTAGATGTCTACCGCATTGGTGATGATCCTGATTCTATTGATTTGGATGATTTTCTGTATGGTGAAGGCGTGACAATCATAGAGTGGGGTGAGCTCCTAGATGAGAGTTTGTTAGGGGACTATCTCCTAATTTCGATATCACATCATGGAGACGGGCGTCGGTTGCTTTTTGAATCTTTCGGTCCTAGAAGTAAGGAGATTCAGGAGGAAATGGTAAATGGCTGAGCAAGAATTAGTCATTGAGGAAGCTCAAAGAGAGGATGCTGCCTCTCTAGCTCGCTTACTAGAGACTGTAGCCTTGGAATCGGATTTTCTAGCACAAGATGCTAGAAGTTCTATACTGAGTGTCGAACAGTTAGCATCTTATATTGAGGGCCATCAGCATATGCTTAATGAGATTTGTTTGGTGGCAAAATTGGGTCGTGAGGTCATTGGTGTTTGTAATGTAACCTCTGATCAAGATACTAAGACTAGTCATATTGGTGACGTATTTATTGCGGTTGCTAAACCCTACTGGGGAAATGGTGTTGGCCAGTTTCTGATGGAAACAATGATTGACTGGGCAGATCATACACCGATTATCCGCCGCTTAGAGTTGACGGTTCAAGCACGTAATAAACGGGCGGTTCACCTCTATCAAAAATTTGGATTTGACATTGAAGGCACTAAGAAACGTGGTGCAAGAACTAAAAATGGAGAATTTCTAGATGTTTACCTTATGGCTAAACTCATAGATTAGGAAAAAACATGAAACTTGGACGAAAAATTTTATTGATGTTGTTGGCGATTTTTGCAACGACAGTAGTAGCTGCTGGTATTTACCTAACGACAACTTATAATTACGCCACAGGCGAATTGTCAAAAACGTTTAGGGCTTCTAAAGCAACTTCTGGGAATAGTAAGGCCATTCAACAGACTAAGCCTATAACTATTCTGTTGATGGGGGTAGATACAGGATCCAAAGAACGTAAGGAAACCTGGGAAGGTAACTCTGATACCATGATCTTGGTAACAGTGAACCCTAAGACTAAGAAAACAACCATGACCAGTTTGGAACGTGACCTTTTGACAGATATTGAGGGGTCGGGGGAAGCAAAACTAAATTCAGCCTATGCTGAGGGTGGTGCTGACTTGGCTATTTCAACTATTCAAAAGGTTTTAGATATTGATATTGACTATTATGCACTGATTAATATGCAGGGTATGATTGATCTGGTAGATGCCGTGGGTGGAATTGAGGTAACGAATCATTTTGATTTCCCTATTTCAATTGCAGAAAATGAACCAGAATTTCAGGCAAAAGTTGAGCCTGGAACCCATAGAATCAACGGTGAGCAAGCCTTAGTGTATTCACGTATGCGTTACGATGACCCTGATGGTGACTATGGTCGTCAAAAACGTCAACGTGAGGTTATTCAAAAAGTTGTAGCTAAGCTCTTGAAGATGGACTCGATTGGTTCTTACAAGAAAATCTTGTCAGCTGTAAGTTCAAATGTTCAAACTAGCATTGATCTTGGTGATACCAATACTCTGCGTAGCTTGATGGGCTATAGCGATGCACTTAAAAATATTAAGTCATACCAATTGGCTGGTTCGGATGCCATGATCAACGGAGGAAGCTATCAAGTGGCCTCTACTGAGGATATTCTTAAGGTGCAAAACCGTATTAAGAAGGAAGTTGGTAAGAAAAAAGTCTCTGAATCCAATCTTAAGACTAGTTTGGTTCTCTATGGATCTGGTAGCTCTAACTATGGTTCAGATGATTTCGTTAATTCTAAAGGAAGTGCGGCTTCAAGTGAAGCATCTTCAAATTATGAGGCTGGGCCATCTGAGGCAGCAGGTGGTGGATCGGTAAGTACCTATAATGGAGGTTCTAACTATAGTAATAATTATAGTGAAAATACAGGTAATTATGTTCAGGAACAAGGTACGACAACCCCTACATACAATAATAATGGATCGGGTGTGACTACCTATAGCACTGTTCCAGCGGCACAATAAATGAGGTTGGGTGATTCCCAACCTTTTTGCTTTGAAATGACAGCGATATGGTTATTCCTTGCAATGGCTTTTGAGCTATGCTATAATATAAGAAAATAACGAAAGAGAGGCGGAGTAGAAACTTCGTCTCTTGTGTGTGTAAGGAGGTCATAATGTCGCAAAAAATTATTGATCTCGTGACGGCAGTCGTAGCTCCAGCTATTCCTGAGCCATACGAACTGGTCGATATCGAGTACGAAAAGCTTGGCGGTGACTATGTCTTGTCAGTTTTGATTGATAAGCCAGGTGGTATTACTGTAGAAGATACTGCAGACTTGACTGAAATTATCAGTCCCCTCTTGGATACTATTCAGCCTGATCCTTTCCCGGATCAATACATGCTGGAAGTTTCTAGTCCAGGGTTAGAGCGTCCCTTAAAAACCAAAGAAGCTTTGACAAATGCTGTTGGTCAGTATATCAATGTTAGTCTTTACAAGGCTATTGATAAGATCAAGATTTTCCAAGGTGACTTGGTGGCCTTTGATGGGGAAACCCTAACAATCGATTACCTTGATAAGACTCGCCATAAAACTGTTGAGATTCCCTATCAAACAGTTGCTAAAGCTCGTTTGGCAGTCAAACTCTAAAACTCTTAGTGTAAATAAAGAAAGGATGCCAGTTTTGGCCAATAGAGGCTAAAACAACAAAGAATATGAGCAAAGAAATGCTAGAAGCCTTCCGTGTCTTGGAAGAAGAAAAACACATTAACAAGGAAGACATCATCGATGCTGTGGTTGAATCACTTAAGTCAGCCTACAAGCGTCGTTATGGTCAGTCAGAATCAGCTGTAGTTGAATTCAATGAAAAAACAGGTGATTTTCAAGTTTATACCGTTCGTGAAGTTGTAGATGAAGTCTTTGATAGTCGTTTGGAAATTAGCTTGAAAGATGCACTTGCTATCAGCTCTGCTTACGAGCTCGGTGACAAGATTCGTTTTGAAGAGTCAGTCGATGAATTTGGTCGTGTTGCAGCGCAATCTGCCAAACAAACCATTATGGAAAAAATGCGCAAGCAGATGCGTGAAATCACTTATAATGACTATAAACAACATGAAGGTGAAATCATGCAAGGGACAGTTGAGCGCTTTGACCAACGCTTCATTTATGTGAATCTTGGAACACTTGAAGCCCAATTGTCACGCCAAGACCAAATTCCTGGCGAAAGCTTTAAGTCACACGATGTCATTGATGTTTATGTTTATAAAGTTGAAAACAACCCTAAAGGTGTTAACGTCTTTGTAAGTCGTAGCCATCCAGAGTTCATCAAACGTATCATGGAACAAGAAATTCCAGAAGTATTTGATGGAACTGTAGAAATCATGAGCGTGTCTCGTGAAGCAGGTGATCGTACTAAAGTTGCTGTTCGCAGTCATAACCCTAACGTTGATGCTATCGGTACAATCGTTGGTCGTGGTGGAAGCAACATCAAGAAAGTTGTCAGCCGTTTCCACCCAACACGTTTGGATGCTAAGACAGGTATTGAAGTTCCTGTTGAGGAAAATATTGATGTTATTCAATGGGTTGAAGATCCAGCTGAATTCATCTACAATGCTATTGCACCGGCTGAAGTGGACTATGTTCTCTTCGACGAAGATGATAGCAAACGTGCGACAGTAGTTGTACCAGATAACAAATTATCTCTTGCAATTGGTCGTCGTGGACAAAACGTTCGTTTGGCAGCTCATTTGACTGGTTACCGTATTGACATCAAGTCAGCGTCTGAATATGAAGCACTCGAAGCTGAAAAAGCTGAGGCTGCTACTGAGGAAGTTGTTGACGAGATTGTTGCAGAAGATGCTACACCTGTTGAAGTCACAACAGAAGAAGTAATTGAAACAACAGAAGCAGAATAAGAAGAACATAGAGGTGTTTGATGGCTAAAACACGAAAAATACCTTTACGCAAATCAGTTGTCTCAGGAGAAATCATTGATAAACGTGATTTGCTCCGCATCGTAAAAACTAAAGATGGTGAGATTTTCATTGATCCAACAGGAAAGAAAAATGGCAGAGGTGCTTACATTAAACTAGATAATGAAGAAGCTCTCCAAGCTAAAAAGAAACGTGCTTTTAACCATAGTTTCTCAATGGATGTTCCTGAAAGTTTTTATGATGAACTCATTGCTTATGTGGATCACAAGGTCAAAAGAAGAGAGTTAGGTCTTGAATAACACAGAAAAATTGTCAAATATGTTAGGACTGGCACAAAGAGCTGGAAAACTTATTTCTGGCGAAGAACTTGTCATCAAGGCAGTTCAATCAGGGCAGGCGAGACTAGTTTTTCTTGCCAATGATGCTGGTAGTAACGTGACTAAAAAGACGACTGATAAATGTAACTACTATAATATAGAAGTCTCCACAGTGTTTAACGCACTGGAATTAAGCATGGCTATTGGTAAACCAAGAAAAACGGTTGCTGTAGTTGATGCTGGATTTTCAAAGAAAATGAGGACTCTTATGGAATAAAGAATAGGAGGACATCACGTGTCAAAGAAACGATTATATGAAATCGCAAAAGAGGTTGGTGTAGAAAGCAAGGTTGTTGTTGCAAAAGCTCAAGAACTTGGTCTTTCTGTGAAGAGCCATTCCTCATCAGTTGAAGAAGCTGATGCTAATCGTATCACTTCAAGTTTAAAAGGGGGAACAGCTAAGGCTGAAAGCAAGCCAGCTCCTAAAGCGACACCAACTCCTAAAGAGGAAAAGGTAGCGCCTAAGGTTTATAAGGTACCTGTTGCCAAATCAGCTCCAGCTAAAGAAACATCAAAGGCTGAAGTCAAAGAAGCCCCTGCGACTCCGAAAAAACCACAAAGCCGTAATTTTAAGGCAGAACGTGAAGCACGTGCCAAGGCAGAAGCAGAGCGTCGTCAAAACGGCGGAGGCCGTGACAACCGTAATCGTAACCGAAATCAACAAGGGAACGATCAAGGTAAACGTCAGAATAATGATCGTCGCAACCAAAATGGAAATGGTCAAGGCAACCGTAATAATGGGAACCGCGGTAACAATAGTAATCGTGACCGTAATTTCCAAGGTAAACAGCGCAATGATCAAGGTCGAAATAAACGTAACGATGCTGCCCGCAACAATCAGGCAGGTCCACGTATTGACTTTAAAGCGCGTGCAGCAGCCTTGAAAGCAGAGCAAAATGCAGAATATTCACGTCAAAGTGAAACACGCTTCCGTGAAGAAAAAGCTGCAGAGCAACGCCGTGCGAAAGAGCAAGAAAAGGCAAGAAAAGAAAAACAACAGGCTGAAGTCGCTGCTCAAAAAGCAGTTGCTGAAGCTAAGCCAGCTCCCAAACCAGCACCGGCTGCTCAACCAGCTCCAGCTGCGCAAGCACAAGATACACGTCGTAAAAAGGCACGTCCAGATAAATCACGTGATAATCGTCGCGAGAATGAAGATGGACCTAAGCAAACAAGAAATAATAAGTGGAATAATCAAAACCAAGTGAGAAATCAACGAAATAGTAACTGGAATAAAAACAAAAATAAAAAAGGTAAAAATAACCGTGGTAATTCAGCTCCAAAACCAGTAACAGAGCGTAAATTCCATGAATTACCAAAAGAATTTGAATACACTGAAGGCATGACGGTTGCAGAAATCGCAAAACGTATTAAACGTGAGCCAGCTGAAATCGTTAAGAAACTCTTCATGATGGGTGTTATGGCAACTCAAAACCAATCTCTTGATGGGGATACTATTGAGTTGTTGATGGTTGACTACGGTATTGAAGCAACCAAGAAAGAAGAAGTCGATAATGCTGATATCGAACGTTTCTTTGTTGACGAAGACTACCTCAATAAAGATGCTATGGTAGAACGTGCACCAGTTGTTACTATCATGGGACACGTTGACCATGGTAAAACAACCCTTCTTGATACCCTTCGTAACTCACGTGTTGCGACTGGAGAAGCTGGTGGTATCACACAGCATATTGGTGCCTATCAAATTGAAGAGGGTGGTAAGAAAATCACCTTCCTTGATACTCCAGGACACGCGGCCTTTACATCTATGCGTGCCCGTGGTGCTTCTGTTACAGATATTACTATCTTGATTGTCGCTGCGGATGACGGTGTTATGCCACAAACTATTGAAGCCATCAACCACTCTAAGGCTGCTGGTGTTCCAATCATTGTTGCGATTAACAAGATTGATAAACCAGGTGCTAACCCAGAGCGTGTAATCGGTGAATTGGCAGAGCATGGCGTTATCTCAACTGCATGGGGTGGGGATAGCGAATTCGTTGAAATTTCAGCGAAGTTTGGTCAAAATATTGAAGAATTGCTTGAAACAGTTCTTCTTGTGGCTGAAGTGGAAGAACTTAAAGCTGACCCAACAGTTCGTGCCATCGGTACCGTTATTGAAGCGCGTTTGGATAAAGGTAAAGGTGCGGTTGCAACCCTCCTTGTTCAACAAGGTACTTTGCATGTTCAAGACCCAATCGTTGTTGGTAATACCTTCGGACGTGTCCGTGCTATGACCAATGACCTTGGTCGTCGTATTAAGACTGCAGCACCATCAACACCAGTTTCAATTACTGGTTTGAACGAAGCGCCTATGGCGGGTGACCATTTTGCCGTTTATGAAGATGAAAAAGCAGCTCGTGCAGCCGGTGAAGAACGTGCCAAACGTGCCCTTATGAAACAACGTCAACAAACACATCGTGTTAGTCTTGATAACCTCTTTGATACCCTTAAAGCTGGTGAATTGAAGACTGTTAATGTTATCATCAAGGCCGACGTACAAGGTTCTGTTGAAGCCTTGGCAGCATCACTTCTTAAGATTGATGTTGAGGGTGTTCGTGTTAATGTTGTTCACTCAGCAGTAGGTGCTATCAACGAATCTGATATTACTCTTGCGGAAGCTTCAGATGCTGTTGTTATCGGATTTAACGTTCGTCCTACACCACAAGCACGTCAACAAGCGGAAACTGATGAAGTTGAAATTCGTCTTCACAGCATCATCTACAAGGTTATCGAAGAAATCGAAGATGCCATGAAAGGGATGCTTGATCCTGAATTTGAAGAAAAAGTCATTGGTGAAGCTATTATCCGTGAAACCTTCAAAGTTTCTAAAGTCGGAACAATCGGTGGCTTCATGGTTACTAGTGGTAAAATCACTCGTGATTCAAGTGCCCGTGTGATTCGTGATGGTGTCGTTATTTTTGATGGTAAATTGGCAAGCTTGAAACACTTTAAAGATGACGTTAAAGAAGTCGGAAACGCTCAAGAGGGTGGTTTGATGATTGAAAACTATAACGATATTAAAGTTGATGACGTTATCGAAGCTTACATTATGGAAGAAATTAAACGTTAATTTTGTTAGCTTTAAAAAAAGCTTACTTAGGAGACAAAGCTAGGTCATCTGGCCTGGCTTTTGTTCCATCATAATAAGAGAGAAAGGATAAGACTATGGGAAATTCATTTCGTGTAGACCGTGTTGGTATGGAAATCAAACGTGAGGTCAATGAAATTCTTCAAAAGAAAGTTCGTGACCCACGTGTGCAAGATGTCACTATCACAGATGTGCAAATGCTAGGCGATTTGTCAGCTGCTAAGATTTTTTACACTATTCATTCAACCTTGGCCTCAGATAACCAAAAAGCACAAACTGGTCTTGAAAAGGCTACTGGGACAATCAAGCGTGAACTTGGTAAAAAATTGACTATGTATAAGATTCCGGATTTGACCTTTATTAAAGATGAGTCTATCGAATACGGTAATAAAATTGATGAAATGCTTCGTAATTTGGAGCGTAAAGACTAAGAAAAAATTCCTGTCAGTTATGGCAGGAATTTTGCGTTATAATAGAATAAAAAGGAGAACTTCAATGAAAGTAACGGTCTATTTGGGAGCTAATATGGGTGACAATCCTAGCTTTAAGAAAGCAACGATTGCCTTGGGCCAGTGGATTGCTAAAAATGGGCATACTCTAGTCTATGGTGGTAGTAAGATGGGGCTGATGGGAGTTCTTGGTGACACTATTTTGGAAAATGGGGGAGAGGCTCATGGAATTATGCCGCAATTCCTCAAAGATAGGGAGATAGCTTATGAGGGATTGACTTCAATGACCATAGTAGAAACCATGGCAGAACGAAAGACTGCTATGCTAGAGCAAGGAGACCTCTTTATCGCCCTTCCAGGAGGTCTAGGAACACTGGAAGAAATTTCTGAAGCTATTGCAGCTGCTCGCGTCGGTAAGCTGGACAAACCCTGTGTTTTCTTCAATCTCAATGGCTATTATGATGCTATGAAAACAATGTTGGATACCATGGTTACTCATGACTTTTTAGAGGCTGAAACAGCAGCAAAATTCCTCTTTACAGATGATTTTTCAGAAATTGAAGCTTTCGTCCAGTCCTACACGCCTCCTCAATTGAGACGTTATCGGTAGTATTGCTTTAACTAAATGCTTACAAATATTTCTTAGCGACTTCTATATCGCCAGCATAGTTATCACGTTTCCCATTTACGATTTGGAAAGCATCAGCACCTTTACCGGCAATAACCACAGCATCTTTGGAGTCTGTAGTCTCAGATATTGCTGTTTTGATTGCTTCTTCTCGATCAACAATGATACGTACCTCACGGTTGATGTGACTGGCAATTTCTTGACAGATAGCAAGAGGATCCTCCTTGTTAGGATCGTCGGCTGTTAGGAAGACATCAACATCAGGGTAGGTATTGAGGACATGTCCGAAGTCTTTACGACGACTTTCACCTTTATTTCCAGGAGCCCCTAGAATTAGGCTAATATGGCCATCTTGATGGCTGGTTACGACTTGTAAGAGCTTATCTAGGCTATCTCCATTGTGAGCATAGTCCACAAAAACCTTGGCTCCTTTAGTTTGTGTAAGAACTTCCATACGCCCTGGAACAGAGGTCTGAGTAATCCCTTCTTTGATGTCTTGAAGGCTAGCTCCAAGACGTAGGCAGGCTAGACCTGCAGCCATAGCATTGTCCTGGTTAAAGTCACCTATAAGTTGGATATCATAGTCGCCGGCTAATTTCCCACTTGCCTTAAAGCTAAAACCTGAGCCATGTTTAACAGCATTGTCGGAGTTTTTACCATAGAAGTCATGCTCTTTATCCGCAACTTCCTCAGCGACAAAAGCAAAGTGATCCATACCGCTATTGACGATAACAACTCGACTGTTTTCCAAGAGAAGACGCTTATGGTAGAAGTAGTCTTCAAAGGTTGGATGTTCAATAGGTCCAATATGGTCTGGGCTGATGTTAAGAAAGACACCCACATCAAAAGTCAGTCCATAGACACGCTTAGTCAGATAGGCTTGACTTGAGACTTCCATAATCAGATGGGTCATGCCATTATCAACAGCTTCAGCCATCATACGGAAAAGATCCAAACTCTCAGGTGTTGTTAAGGTAGACTTGAAGAAGTTTTTTCCGTCTAATGTCGTGTTCATGGTTGAAAGCATAGCAGGTTTATGACTTTGCTTGAGAATATTGAAGGCAAAGTAGGCTGCTGTTGTTTTCCCTTTTGTCCCAGTAAAAGCCAGTAATTTAAGCTTGTCTTGAGGGTATTGGTAGAAGGCCTGAGCAACGAGGCTCATAGCCTGTTTAATATCTGATACGATAATGGCAGGTATTCCCACTTGATAATCTTTCTCAGCCACGTAGAAACTCAAGCCAGCTTTGACAGCATTCTCTAAAAATTCAGGCTTAAAGGCAGCCCCTTTGGCAAAAAAGAGGGAAGATGGTGTGACATCACGACTGTCGTAAGAAAGATGATCAAAAGTCACTCCAGTCCATGAATAGTAGTAGTTGTCTTGGTCAATAATATCTCGAAAATTACGGTCCTTTTTGAGAACCTCTAGAACTTGTTCAATAGTAATCATAGTTCCTATTTTAGCCTTAATGTTCTTGTTTTACAAGTCACAGCCAAAAGTTTATAATAAACTAGATTATATTTTATTCTTTAGAAAGAAAATTATGACTGAAACTAAAACTGACACACAGCAGCAGCAGATGCTAAGAGGGACGGCGTGGATGACAGCATCCAATATTATCAGTCGTCTATTAGGGGCACTTTACATTATTCCTTGGTATGCTTGGATGGGTAAACAGGGCGACCAAGCCAATGCCCTCTTTGGTCAAGGGTATAACATTTATGCCCTTTTCCTTTTGATTTCTACAGCAGGGATTCCAGTCGCAATTGCCAAACAGGTGTCTAAATACAACACTCTTGGAAAGATGGAGACGAGTTTCTTCTTACTCAAGCGTATCTTGTATTACATGATTGGTCTCGGATTGATCTTTGGCGTTTTCATGTACTTTGCTTCGCCGTGGATGTCTTACCTTTCTGGGGGAGATGAGGATCTGGTTCGCGTAATGCGTAGTCTTTCTTGGGCAGTTGTTATTTTCCCATCCATGTCTGTTTTACGAGGCTTTTTCCAAGGCTTTAACAATATGAAGCCATATGCCTTAAGTCAGATTGCGGAACAGATTATCCGTGTTATTTGGATGCTGTTGGCTACCTTCTTCATCATGAAAATTGGGACAGGCGATTATGTGACGGCAGTTGTCCAATCGACTTTTGCCGCTTTCATCGGTATGTTGGCTAGTTATGGGGTGCTTTTCTTCTACCTTTGGAAGGAGGGCAAGCTCAAGAGCCTTTTTGGCAAGCAGGCTGTTCATCCGGATATCAATCCAACTGCAATTGTTATTGAAACCTTTAAGGAAGCTGTCCCTTTTATTATCACTGGATCTGCTATTCAGCTTTTCCAACTGATTGATCAATGGACCTTTATCCGTACTATGGAGAAGTTTACAAGCTATAGTAACAGTCAACTTCAGGTTCTCTATGCTTACTTGTCTTCAAACCCAAGTAAGATTACCATGATTTTGATTGCCGTTGCTCTTTCTATTGCCGGGGTTGGGATTCCACTCTTGACGGAAAATATGGTTAAGAAAGATCTTAAGGGAGCGGCTAAACTGATTATCAATAACCTACAGTTGCTTTTGCTCTTTATTGTTCCTGCTATTGTGGGGTCAGTGATTTTAGCTAAACCACTTTATACAGTTTTTTATGGGGCCCCAGATAGTCAGGCCCACTTGCTATTTGTAGCCAGTCTGATTCAAGTTATTTTCTTGGCCTTGTATAGCGTTTTAGCACCAATGCTTCAGGCAATCTTTGAAACCCGTAAAGCTATTAACTATTTTGCGATTGGGGTTTTAGTTAAGGCTGTTCTACAGTTGCCATTGATTATTTTCCTAGGAGCCCTTGGCCCTGTTATTTCAACAGCCATCGGTTTAGGTGTTCCAATTGCTCTCATGTATAATCACCTCCACACTGTTACGCACTTTAGTCGTAAGACAGTGTTTAGAAAAGCCTTGCTCATCTGTATCCTTACAGTACTCATGGCTATTCCAGTTGCGGTCTTCTATTGGTTGTTCCAGTTTGTACTGTCACCAACAAGCCGTATGGGTAGTGTGATTTACTTGGTCATTGGAGGAGGCCTTGGAATCGGTGTCTATGGCGTTCTTGCTCTTGTAACTCGTATGGCTGATCACTTGCTTGGTGCCCGAGCTGCTAGTCTGCGTGCTAAATTACATATTAAATAAGATTTAAACCAAGTTGTGTGGCTTGGTTTTTTTCTTTTCAACAATTTCTGAAAAAGGAGTATAATGAGGGTGAAAAAATGAAATCGTTTTAATGATTTAGAATCGAGGAAAGGATTATGGTTGATTCTAGACAAGAAAATATAAAATTAGGGACCTATCCTCCCGAACAAGTTTACCAAGTCTTGCAGACAAGCACTCAAGGTTTGAGCTTACAAGAGGTTAAGGAGAGGCAGGCGACTTATGGCCCTAACCAATTGAAGGAAAGTAAGAAGGAGCCTATTTGGCTGGTCTTTTTCAGGCATTTTACCAGTCTTATGGCACTCTTATTGTGGGTCGGTGGTTTTATCGCTATGCTTTCTCATAGTTTAGAGTTGGGGATTGCAATCTGGTTGGTCAACATTATTAATGGTCTCTTTAGCTTTATTCAAGAATATAGAGCAAGTCAGGCTACGGCAGCTCTTAACAAGCTTCTTCCAGCCTATACGCGAGTTCTTCGTGATGGTAAGGAGGATAAGATTCTAGCTCAGGACTTGGTGCCAGGTGACTTGGTTTTCATTGAAGAAGGAGACCGTATTTCTGCAGATGGACGCTTGGTCGCCGTGACAGATTTGCAGGTTAACCAGTCTGCCCTCACTGGTGAGTCTAATCCTATTTATAAGTCAGATCAAGCAGATTTGACTCCCGACAAGACTGAGTTAGAATATGACAATATGGTATTTGCAGGGACGACAGTCTCTTCTGGTTCTGGACATTTTATAGTATCTGCTATCGGTATGAAAACTGAGTTCGGACAAATTGCAGACTTGACGCAAAACCTAGCTCAGGAAAAAAGTCCACTGCAAAAGGAACTAGACCATTTGACCAAACAGATTTCGGTCATCGCAGTATCTGTAGGTCTCTTCTTTATGGTGGCAGCGACTCTATTTGTCCATCAGCCTTTGTCTCAAGCCTTTATTTTTGCATTGGGGATGATTGTGGCCTTTATTCCAGAGGGACTTCTTCCCACAGTTACTCTCTCTCTAGCCATGGCAGTTCAGCGTATGGCTAAGGATCATGCTTTGGTTAAGAAGTTGTCTTCGGTAGAGACACTAGGAGCAACTTCTGTTATTTGTTCGGATAAAACAGGGACTTTGACGCAAAATGCTATGACGGTTAACCACCTGTGGACCTTGTCAGACAGTTATGGGGTAACTGGGCTAGGTTACGCACCGGAAGGGCAGATTGAGCAGGAAGGACAACCTGTTTCTCTTGAAGAAAATGAGCTCCTTAATCGTTTGGTCAGATTCTCACATTTGGCTAGCAATGCTCAAGTTGTAGCTCCTAGTGCTGATAATCCCAATTATACGATTTTAGGTGATCCGACGGAGGCTTGTCTTAATGTTCTCGCTGAAAAAGCAGGAATTAATTTAAATGACAATCATACTTGGGCCCCTCGCATCAAGGAAATTCCCTTTGATTCTGATCGTAAACGGATGACAACAGTGCATAAGCTTGAGTCAGGATTGGATGGTAGTTATCATATATCTATCACCAAAGGTGCTCCAAAAGAAGTGATGGAGCTTTGCTCAGATTACTTTGATAATCAAGGGATGATTAAATCATTGACAGCTACTGAGCGTCAGGCTATCCTTGCGGCTAACGATAAGTTTGCCCGTGATGGTCTACGTGTTTTAGCTGTGGCCTATAGACCTTTAGATAGCGAGCATATTGGAGAAGACCGGTGGGACATGCAGACCCTGGAGGACAGTATGGTCTTTCTAGGTTTAGTTGCCATGAGTGATCCGCCACGTCAGGGGGTGCGAGAGGCTATTGAGAAATGCCATAGAGCTAGTATTCGTATTATCATGGTAACAGGTGACTATGGTTTGACAGCTCTCAGTATTGCCAAGAAAATCGGAATTGTACAAGGTGATGATGCGCGTGTTGTTTCGGGACTTGAACTAGCTGCCATGGATGACGACCAGCTCAAAGAAGCGCTTAAAGGGGAAATTGTTTTTGCTCGTGTAGCACCTGAACAAAAATACCGTGTGGTCAATGCACTTCAGGAGCTTGGTGAGGTTGTCGCTGTTACTGGTGATGGTGTTAATGATGCCCCTGCCCTTAAAAAAGCTGATATCGGTGTAGCTATGGGGGTATCGGGAACCGATGTTGCCAAGGAATCTGCGGATATGATCTTAACAGATGATCATTTTGTTTCGATTGTACATGCTGTTGAAGAAGGTCGTGCAGTTTATAGAAACATTCAAAAATTCCTGACTTATATTTTTAATTCCAACACGCCAGAAGCCGTACCCTCTGCTTTCTTCTTGTTCTCTTTGGGACGCATACCTCTTCCCTTAACGGTTATGCAAATCCTAGCTATTGACTTGGGGACAGATATGGTACCTGCTTTGGGATTGGGGGTTGAACCACCTGAAGAGGGCGTTATGGATAGACCGCCAAGACGTCTTTCAGATCGCTTGCTCAATCGACAATTATTGATTAAAGCTTTTGTCTGGTATGGACTGATTGAAGCAGCCTTAGCTATGGGAGCTTTCTTCCTTAATTATTGGGTTAATCAAGGTAATTTAAACCATTTGGCCAGCTCAGGTCCTCTTTATCGAGAGGCAACCACTATGACCTTAGGTGCTATTATCTTTACCCAAATTGGTATGGCTATGAATAGTCGTAAAGGTAGAGGGTCTATATTCCAAGTTAAACCATTTGCTAATCGGATTATTAGCTTAGGGATTGTTTTAGAAATTGTTCTCTTTATCATCCTGTCTTACGTGCCTTTCTTCCACACGCTATTTAACACTGCACCTATTGGACTTGATGATTGGCTCTATTTACTTGCTTGTCCGTTTGTTATTATGGCTTTGGAAGAAATCAGATATCGCTTATTTGATAAAAAGTAAGTCAGTAGCTTACTTCGGATTGCAGCGAGACTTTTAAATCATTTCTTAGTGCTTGAAACTATGATGTTTCAGGCACTTTTTGATGCTTGAAAATCTACTTTAGACAATCTCAAAAATTGGCCTTATTTTAAATTAGAGTCAGTATCTATCTGTCTTTTTAGGTTATAGAAATAAACTATAACTAACTATCAAGAATCCGTATGATGAACTTACCATTATTTTCAGAAAATAGTGATAAAATAGAGGTCATAGATATGGATTATATCCACTTTACCATGTAGAAAGGGCACATTATGACACAAGAATATCAATTAGAAACCATTTTGGCACACGCAGGAATCAATTCGGATGAAGCAACAGGAGCCTTGGCTTCACCGATTCATTTTTCAACAACCTACCAACATCCAGAATTTGGCCATTCTACTGGTTTTGACTATACACGAACTAAAAATCCAACACGCGCAACAGTGGAAAAAACACTTGCAGCTATTGAAAAAGCAGATTATGCTATTGCGACAAGTTCAGGGATGAGCGCCATTGTTTTGGCCTTTGAAATTTTCCCAGTAGGTAGCAAGGTTGTAGCTGCGCGTGACCTTTACGGAGGCTCTTTCCGTTGGTTTAATGACAAGGAAAAAGAAGGTCGCTTCTTTTTTGAATACACTAATACCGAAGACGAGATGATTGCGGCCATCACTGATGATACTGATATTGTCTACATCGAAACACCAACAAATCCACTTATGATTGAGTTTGATATTGAAAAAGTGGCAAAAATTGCTCATGATAAGGGTGCAGTGGTTATTGTTGATAATACTTTCTATAGCCCAATCTATCAAACACCGATTACTCAAGGTGCTGATATCGTTGTACATTCAGCTACTAAATACCTATCAGGTCATAATGATGTTTTGGCTGGTGTTGTTGTGACTAGCAACCAAGAATTTTACGATAAACTTTATTATAACCTCAATACTACGGGTCCTACCTTATCACCATTTGATAGCTATATGCTCATGCGTGGTCTTAAGACCTTAAAACTTCGTATGGAGGCATCGACAGCTAATGCTCAAGAAGTTGTAGCTTTCTTAGAAAAGTCACCGGCTGTTAAGGAAGTTCTCTATCCAGGCAAGGGTGGGATGATTTCCTTCAAAGTGGCTGATCAAGACAAGATTCCAACCATTATCAATTCTCTAAAGGTCTTTACCTTTGCGGAGAGCCTAGGTGGTGTCGAAAGCTTGATTACCTACCCAACGACACAAACCCACGCAGATATTCCAAGTGATGTACGTGCTTCCTATGGTTTGACAGACGACTTGCTTCGTCTTTCAATTGGTATTGAAGCAGCACAAGATTTGATTGCTGACTTGGAAAATGCCCTTAGTCTTTAAGGAGTTATCTATGACACGTTATGATTTTACAACACAACCAAATCGCTTGAATCAAAACACCATGAAATGGCACGAAGCTGAAAGTAATCCAGAACTCCTTGAGCTTTGGGTTGCTGATATGGACTTCCTACCTGTTCCTGAGATTAGGGATGCAGTCATCAACTATGCTGAGACACATATTTTTGGTTATCCTTATCCAAGTGATGAGCTTTATCAGTCCATTATTAATTGGGAAAAAAATCAACATGGTTATGTCGTTGATAAAGAGAGTATTGTGCTTATTGAAGGTGTTGTCCCAGCCATTTCAACAGCTATTCAAGCCTTTACGAAAGAAGGCGATGCTGTTCTCATCAATACACCAGTTTATCCGCCTTTTGCTCGTTCTGTCCGTTTGAATAATCGTCAGTTGATTGAGAATAGTCTTGTTAAGGTTAATGGGCATTTTGAAATTGATTTTGAACAATTGGAACGTGATATCGTCGATAATGAGGTTAAACTTTATGTTTTCTGTAGCCCACATAACCCAGGTGGGCGTGTCTGGACTAAGGAAGAATTGACCAAGGTGGCAGACCTCTGCCAAAAACATGGTGTCCTTTTAGTATCTGATGAAATCCACCAAGATTTAGCCTTATATGGGAATAAGCATATCTCTATGAATACCATTTCAGATGCTTACAAGGACTTTACCTTGGTGCTTAGTTCGGCCACTAAAACCTTTAATATTGCTGGTACTAAAAATAGTTTTACTATCATTGAAAATGAAGCCTTACGTAAAGCCTTTAAACAAAAGCAATTGGCAAATAATCAACATGAAATTCCAACCATTGGTTTGATTACAACGCAAGCAGCTTTGACCTATGGGCAACCTTGGTTAGAGGAATTGAAGACTGTCTTTGAAACTAATATTGACCTTTTAACCAAGGAACTTAGTGAAAAGACTAATATCAAAGTCATGAAACCTGAGGGAACCTACTTGGTATGGCTTGATTTTTCAGCCTATGATCAAGATCATAATGAACTTGGACGCTTGCTTAAAGAAGAAGCCAAGGTAGTGCTAAATGACGGTATTACCTTTGGTTCCGAAGGAGAAAAACATTTCCGTTTTAACGTAGCTACACCGACTACTGTTGTTGCAGAAGGGGTGAAACGCCTCGTTTCTGTCTTTGGAAAATAAGAAAAGTGATGCAAATAGCATCACTTTTCTTATTCTTATGAGTGCACATCGTAGATTTTCAAGTTTAGTAGAAGGTCTTTCTGAGTGGAGAAGACCTTGACATCCTGTTTGCCAGAAGTATTAAACCTAGCTAGAGTGTAGGTTTGGCCATTTGGAAAGAAGATTTCCAAGCTACGATTGTCTGTAATAAGCGTTATAGTAATATTATCAGTTTCCTTATAGCGACTGTCAGCTTGATAACCTTGACCATTTCCCAAGAGTCCATCGTAATAGTAAGAAGAGGCAGTTTGGCTACCATCCATGCTGTTGTTCAGTTCAGCAGCATAAGCAGAGACCTGATAGGTACTACCTGTTATTTGGTAGCCGATTTTAACGTAATCAGAGCCTTGCCAGATATCAATGTAGATATAGCCTCCTTCTTTCTTAATATTTGAAAAATGCAGTTGGTAATATCCTGCACTATTTTTTCCAGCAAGATCAAGAAGGCCATTAGCATTCTGATTGTGACTTTTATCAATCCAAGGTTTTCTATTGTCACTGGTGAGTGGCCTTTGACTCGAAATGTTGCCGTTTTGATTTTTGAGGGTTAATTGTTCATTTTTATAGAGGGGGGCGGACTGAATAATACCGTCTTTATCCAGTTGTAGCTTTCTGGGTGTAGCGTAAAATCCGATAGTTTTTAGAAAATCACTCTTGGCCTCTTGGTCACTGTGAATGCCTGACGTGAAGTAGTTCCAATTACCAACCCAGCCAAGACTGATAAGGTTATGGTTGCTTTCTTCAATTCGATCGCTTCCAGTGAAGTTAGCGCCATAATAGTCTGAGCCTTGATCTAAGCGTTTTGTTTCTGTATCTGCAATAAATAAGCCGTTACCATCTAAATGCCCTACAGTATAGTAGGTTCCAGTTGTTTCGCCTGAGGCTGTATCCTTAGCTCCAAAAAAGAGAACTTGCTTGTCCCGACCATCAGTTGTTGTCATTGTTTTGAGAACGGGACACTCGATAGGAGCGTTGTCCTGCCAGTTACGACCCTTAAAAAATGTTTCGGGTAGGATTTTGGAGTCTCCCTTGCTATCTGCTTTGGTCCAGTTGATACCATCTTGAGATTGATAAACACCTAAGGCGTCACCTTCAGCGACATACATGAGTAATTTGTCTTTGAAGTGGAAGACATAAGGATCGCGGAAGTCTTTACCGTTATAGGATTGTTCCTTTGTCAATAAAGGTTTACCATCTTTTAAGGCTTTAGTAAAGCTAGTTCCCTTGTCATTTGATGCACTAGCATAGATTGCTTGGCTTCCATCATCCATGAGTCCAGTAAAATAGGCGACAGGTTCTTCGTTTTGGCTACTAGAAATCCCCTGACTATCTGTGACTACACTCCCTGTCCAAGCAGAATGCCATCCTTCTTTAGAGTCGCCACCCTTTGCTGGTATAGCAGTCTCTTGTTTACTATAGGTGATAAAATCTTTAGTCGTTGTATGTGTCCAATCTTGACCGTTAGGTCCAAAAGGATCAGTAGCCCCATCTACAGAATGTAGAAAATAGATATCATAGTAATTTTTTTCTTGATTCCACACGATAGTCTGTAGGTCGTTAGACCATCCTTTATGAGATGCTAGATGAAAGGTTTGACTCATAGAAACCTTATTTGTTTTTTGGGAAGGATTGTTAGCGTTCTCATTTTTTATTATAAAAACAAAAAATAAGATTAAAAAAATAAGAATAATGATTAGAGGAGGATATTTTGATTCCATATAGTGATAATTCCTGATTAAATTGCTTTTTATATAGTTATTATTTTAACAAAAAAATAGTTTTTTACAAAAAATATCAATTTGTCATTAAAAAAAGATTGGAATTTAGATTAAAAAATGATAGAATAAAACATGTGAAAACCTAAAAGGAGAGTTTATATGGACAGTACAGTTAATTCACAGTCAAATACAGTAGCACCTAAGCAAGCAGAGTGCAAAAAGATGCGTTATAGCATCCGTAAGGTAGCCACAGTAGGGGCAACATCAGCACTCGTTGGTACCTTGGCATTTTTGGGTGCCACTCAGGTAAAAGCTGATCAAGTTACAGAAACAGTACCAGCTGTAGCTACTGCGACAGCAACACCAGAAACAAGCACAGCATCTCTAACGGTAGCCAGTGAAACAGCAACAAGTGTGGCAACTTCAGAAGCAGTTGAATCTTCAGTTGCACATTCAGAGGTTGCAACTACACCAGTTACAGAGACACAACCAAGCAACACAACTCCATCAGTAGTCGAAGAAAAGGCGTCTAGCACAGTAGTGACATCTTCATCAGATGCAACAACACCTTCAGCAACTGTTGCTGCGGTTTCTGCTCCAGCTCATACATCAGAGGCTGCAGTAGAGGCACCAACTTCAACAGCAAGCTCAGAAACAGCTGATACACACACTGAAGTAGCCCTTAAACCTACTGAAAACAGTGCTGCTAATGCAAACCTTAGCAAACTTAACGGTCGTATCAAGTCTATTGTTGAAGATAATATGACCTCAGATCAAATCGTTGCCTTGACTGAGGAAGAAATTAAAGCACTTAATAAAGTTGACTTTAGCGATGATGCTATCAAGGGTACAGGTACTAGCTTGACTTACCGTAACTTGAAAGATATCGTTGCTAGCTTCTTGAAGCAAGACAGCAAATTGGCAGTTCCTTACTTTAAAGCAGATACAATCATCAATATGCCTGCTTTCAACACTGTTGATGCCCAAACGATGAAAAAAGAAGAAATCGACGTTTGGGATTCTTGGCCAGTCCAAGATGCTGAGTCAGGTGTAGTAAGCAACTGGAACGGTTATCAGTTGGTTATCTCAATGGCCGGTGCACCAAATAAAAACTCAAACCACATTTACTTGCTCTATAGTAAATACGGAGATAATGACTTTACACATTGGAAAAATGCGGGTCCAATCTTTGGTTATAATGCCCTTGAAGATGACCAACAATGGTCAGGTTCAGCGACGGTAAACTCTGACGGTAGTATCCAACTTTACTACACTAAGAATGATACTAGTGGCGGTAAATTGAACTGGCAACAATTGGCTAGTGCTACACTTAACCTAGCTGTTGAAAACGACGAAGTTGTTATTAAGTCAGTTGAAAATGACCACATTCTCTTTGGTGGGGATAACTATCATTATCAAAGTTATCCAAAATTCATGAGTACTTTCAACGACGACCACAACCACGATGGAAATCCAGACCGTACAGATAACTACTGTCTTCGTGACCCACACATCATTGAAGATAACGGTAGTCGCTACCTTATTTTCGAATCAAATACAGGTGACGAAAACTACCAAGGCGAAAAACAAATCTACAACTGGTCAAACTATGGAGGAGATGACGCATTTAACCTTAAGTCATTCCTCAATATTGTCAATAATAAACACCTTTATAACCTTGCTTCATGGGCAAATGGTTCTATTGGTATCTTGAAACTTGACGACAACGAGAAAAATCCATCTGTAGCTGAACTTTATACACCACTTGTTACTAGCCATATGGTTACTGATGAAGTAGAACGTCCAAGTGTTGTTAAGATGGGTAACAAGTATTACCTCTTCACTGCTTCACGTATCAATAAATCTACGGATGCTGAAGGTACTGTGGCAGCGCGTGAAGCTGTCGGTGATGATGTTGTCATGCTTGGATTCGTATCAGACAGCCTCCGTGGAGAATACCGTCCACTTAATGGCTCAGGTGTGGTCTTGACAGCCTCTGTACCAGCTGACTGGCGTACATCTACCTATTCTTACTATGCGGTTCCTGTTGAAGGCTCATCAGATACTCTTTTGGTAACTTCTTACATGACTAACCGTGGTGGAATTGCCGGTGCTGAGAATAAATCAACATGGGCTCCAAGCTTCCTTATCAAGATGAATGCAGATGATACTACAGAAGTTCTTCCTAAGATGACGAATCAAGGTGACTGGATTTGGGATAAATCTAGTGAAAGCTTGGTACACGTAGCCGATCAAAACAGTGCTAAATTGCCAAACGAGGACTTTAATGTAGATTATTATGCGGTATCGGGTTATGGTCTTAAACCACATACTTATCCTACAGTTGATGGTTCAACAGGCGTTTCTGAAGCTCACGGTGTCTTGACTGTAACTGTTAAAGATGGTGAAGACAAGAAGGCAGATAAGCCAGAAACACCAGTAAGTCCAACAGAAGGTAACCATTCTGTTGATGATAAGTCTAACAAACCAGATACACCTTCTAAACCAGCAGACAATAATCAACCATCAACTAATAAAGAAGATAAACCAGCAACGCCGACGAATCCAGATTCTCCAGTTCGTAATCCGTTCCCTTATTTCGCAGACCGCCCATCTAATGATAATAATTCATCAGATGATCATCATGTAGAGGTTCCTGCGAAACCTTCAACAGAGGGTTCTGTTGGTGATCGTCGTCCAGTAGCTCAAGCTACAGAGATTGCGTCACCAGTACCAGAGGCTATTGTAGCAACTGGACCAACTGTTTCAACGACTCCTGTTAAAGAAGAGTCTGTCACTGAAACAGAAGCTCCAAAACCAGCTAAGTCTGAAGAGGAAGTTCAGTCTCACGGAGTCGCTAAAGCTGATGAAGTAACTAAGTCTGATGAGTCAAGTAAAGACAACAATACTAAAGTTGCTGCCAAACTTGCTACGACTCCTAAGACACCAAGTGATTCAGAAGGTTCAAACAGCAACATTCTTTCAATCTTGGCGACTATCTTTGCAGCCATTGCAAGTCTAGCTCTTCTTGGCTATGGTTTGGTCACAGGAAAGATTCATTTGCCTAAAAAATAATCCTTTTCAAAAACGTTTGCAGTAAAGCAAGCGTTTTTTTTGCCTTTTTGATATAATGGAGTGAATATAAAGCAAAGGAAGAAACTATTATGGGTAAATTTCAAGTTATTTCACATCCACTGATTCAACATAAACTTTCAATCCTCCGTCGTGAGGATACTTCTACTAAGGACTTCCGTGAGCTAGTTAATGAAATTGCTATGCTCATGGGTTACGAAGTTTCTCGTGACCTTCCTCTCGAAGAGGTTGAAATTCAAACACCAATTACAAAAACAGTACAAAAACAACTTTCTGGTAAGAAATTGGCAATTGTTCCAATCCTTCGTGCGGGTATTGGTATGGTCGATGGTTTCCTTAGCCTTGTACCAGCAGCTAAAGTTGGTCATATTGGTATGTATCGTGATGAGGAAACTCTTGAGCCGGTTGAGTACTTGGTTAAATTACCAGAAGACATTGATCAACGTCAGATTTTTGTAGTGGACCCAATGCTTGCGACTGGTGGTTCAGCAATCTTGGCAGTAGACTCACTTAAAAAACGTGGTGCAGCTAATATCAAGTTTGTTTGCTTGGTTGCAGCACCAGAAGGTGTCAAAAAATTGCAAGATGCTCACCCAGATATTGATATCTACACAGCATCATTGGATGAGAAACTTAATGAAAACGGTTATATTGTTCCAGGTCTTGGAGATGCAGGTGACCGTCTCTTTGGTACAAAATAAGTTGAAAAGGGAAAATTTCCCTTTTTTTACTAGATTAATAAGTTTAAAGTGAAATTATTTTAGGGGAGTTTAGCACTCTTTCCAAAAGAGTGCTAAGAATGATGTTTTTTATTTGACCTAATTTGACTAAAATCATATAATAGCATCAAGACAATATTAAAAGGAGGATTCATATGATTCCTGTAGTAATTGAACAAACATCACGCGGTGAGCGTTCTTATGATATTTACTCGCGTTTGCTCAAGGATCGTATCATCATGTTAACAGGTCCTGTTGAAGATAATATGGCAAACTCAATTATCGCCCAACTTTTGTTCTTGGATGCTCAAGACAATACAAAAGATATCTATCTTTATGTTAATACACCAGGTGGATCCGTTTCGGCAGGTCTTGCCATTGTTGATACAATGAACTTCATCAAGTCTGATGTTCAGACTATCGTTATGGGGATGGCAGCATCTATGGGAACAATTATCGCTTCAAGCGGTACCAAAGGTAAACGTTTCATGTTGCCAAATGCAGAGTACATGATTCACCAACCAATGGGTGGTACTGGTGGCGGTACGCAACAAACAGACATGGCTATCGCAGCTGAACACTTGCTCAAGACACGTAATAACTTGGAGCAAATCTTGGCAGATAATTCTGGACAACCAATTGAAAAAGTTCATGCAGACGCTGAACGTGACAATTGGATGAGTGCTCAAGAAACGCTTGAATATGGCTTTATCGATGAAATCATGGCTAATAACCAATTAAAATAGACTGAGCTTGTCTTAAATAAAAGTCAGATGCAAATCGGTTGTATAAGGACCGTTTCATCTGGCTTTTTGTGTTATAATAGAAAACATGTTAATAATCAATGAGGAGTTGCTTGCTATTGATCAAGCTATAGATTGTCTTGTTTCGTATTTTCTAAAGCTACCTGAGGTAGAAAATTACCGTTTGAAACGCCAGAAATTCGAAAATGACAGAGAACTTCAAGAGCAACTCTTTGCATTTCAGGAATTAAAGGATAGCTATGATACTGCTAAGGAGTACGAGGCTTTTAGACCAGATGTGAGAGAGTTGAAACGTCAGGTTTTGCGAATGAAGCGCCAAATTGATTTGAACGAGGTGGTTATTGGCTATCGTCAGGCAGAGTTCGATTTGCAGACTATTTTAGCCAATCTTGGTGAGGAGATTGCCCAAGCTGTTTCAGACCAGATTTTTATCGATTCTGGGCTACCTCTTGCCCCTCACAAACCGCATCATAAAAAGGGAGACACTAACATAAAGGAGAAAATGAGTCATGATTAAGCGTCAAGGCATTATTGTTTATTTATACTACAATAGAGACTTACGTAAAATTACCAAGTTTGGGGATGTTGTCTACCATTCTTATAAGATGCGTTATGTGCACCTTTATGTAGATGAGGACAAGGTCGAGGATATTTTGAAAGAGCTCGATGGAATGAAAGCAGTGAAAAAAGTTCTGCCTTCCTACTATTCTGATATTGATATGGACTTTGTAGGTAGTCTGGAACGCTACGACACCTCAGTTCCTGAACCGTTTAAGAACTTTTCTCTTTAATAGGAGAAAAGTTTTTTTATTTTCAAAAAGTTATTCTTAAAGTAATGGAAACGATTACTGTGGCTAAAGCTTAGTTATGTGTAGTTGACAATTGTCTGATAATTCTGTAAGCTATAAGGTGGACTTTTTTAAGAAAATATTAAGGAGAAATCTTATGTCTAAAAAGATCACACTTATTGTGTTAGCCTTTTTTGCTTCCATTTTCTTGGTTGCCTGTGGCAAGTCACCAGATGTGACTGCTAATGCCAATGGTACTAAGATTGGCGATACCATCAAAATTGGTGTTAATATGGAGTTGACAGGTGCCGTTGCAGCCTATGGTAAGGCAGAGCAAAATGGTATTAAGTTGGCTGTTGATGAAATTAACAAAGCTGGTGGCGTCGATGGCAAAAAACTTGAGCTTGTCACAAAAGATAATAAATCTGAAAACGCTGAAGCTTCAACCTCTTCAACGAACTTGGCTATTCAGAGTAATGTAAATGCTATCGTTGGTCCAGCGACATCAGGTGCTGTCGCTGCGGCTAGCCTCGTATCACAAAAAACAGGGGTTCCTTTGTTGACACCTTCTGGTACTCAGGATGACCTTACGGTAGATGCTAACGGAGCTAAGAAATTTGTTTTCCGTACAACCTTTAAAGATAGCTACCAAGGTAAAGTTTTGGCAGCTTATTCTTACAGTAATTTGAATGCTAAGAAAGTAGTTCTCTACTATGATAATGCTTCGGATTATGCTAAGGGGATTGCAGATGAATTCAAGCGTGAATATAAAGGTAAAATCGTTACTGAAGCTACCTTTGCTTCAGGTGACAAGGACTATCAGTCAGCTTTGACTAAATTTAAAGACCTTGATTATGATGCGATTGTAATGCCTGGTTACTATACTGAGACTGGTATTATCACTAAACAAGCACGTGACCTTGGAATTGATAAACCAATCCTTGGACCTGATGGATTCAGTGATGCGAAATTCACTGAGCTTGCAGGTAAAAAGAATGCGTCAAACGTCTACTATGTATCAGGATATTCAACAAATGTTTCTCTTTCTGACAAAGCATCAGGATTCATCGAAGCATATAAAAAAGCTTACAAAACTGAACCAAATATGTTTGCTGCTCTAGCGTACGATTCAGTTTATATGATTGCAGAAGCATCTAAAGATGCGAAAACATCAGTTGATATTGCTGATAACTTAGCACATTTGAAAAACTTTGTCGGGGTTACTGGTAAAATGACGATTGATAAGGATCATAACCCTATTAAAGCAGCTCTTATGGTTAAAAGAGATAATGGTGAAGAAGTTTCAGCGGAAGCCGTTGAAATTGAAAAATAATCTATTATCTATACTGAAAATGAACTAGAAAGTTTGGTTATATATGTTTTTTGAACAACTTCCCCAACAACTAGTCAATGGTATTATCTTGGGTAGTATCTATGCCCTACTTGCCCTTGGATATACCATGGTTTATGGGATTATCAAATTGATTAACTTTGCCCATGGAGACATCTATATGATGGGTGCCTTCGTTGGTTACTATGCGATTAATAGCCTTGGAATGAATTTCTGGGTTGCCCTTGTCTTTGCTATGCTTGTCTGTGCGATTTTAGGGGTTGTTATTGAGTTCTTGGCTTATCGCCCGCTCCGTAATTCGACACGTATTTCTGCCTTGATTACAGCTATCGGTGTCTCATTCTTCCTTGAGTACATCATGGTTCTATTTGTAGGGGCAGATACACGTTCATTCCCTCAAAAGATTGCAATTGAGACTTATCATCTTGGATCAATCTCTGTAACAAATGTGCAATTGCTTATCTTGGTAGTTGCGCTTGTGCTTATGGTTGCTCTTCAATTGATTGTTAAAAAGACTAAGATGGGTAAAGCTATGCGTGCCGTATCTGTAGACAGTGATGCCGCTGAATTGATGGGTATTAATGTTAATAACACTATTAGCTTCACTTTTGCTCTTGGATCATCACTAGCAGGGGCAGCGGGTGTCCTTATTGGTCTTTACTATAACTCTATCGAACCTCTTATGGGTATGACGCCAGGTATTAAAGCCTTTGTTGCCGCTGTTCTTGGTGGTATCGGTATTATCCCTGGTGCAGCACTTGGTGGATTTGTTATCGGTATTTTGGAGACATTATCAACTGCAATTGGTTTGTCAAGTTACCGTGATGCCATCGTTTATGGTGTCTTGATTGTTATCCTTTTGGTTCGCCCAGCGGGTATCCTCGGTAAAAATGTGAAAGAGAAGGTGTAAGACATGAAGAAAAATCTAAAAGTAAACCTTATTTGGTTTGGTCTTATCATTGGGCTCTTCCTTGTTTTGAAAGCTCTTGAACTTTCAGGTATCATGAACCTTTACTATATCCAAATCTTAATGGGGATTGGAATCTCAATCCTTATGGGACTTGGTACTAACTTGGTTCTTGGTTTCTCAGGGCAATTTACACTTGGGCAAGCTGGTTTCATGGCAATTGGTGCCTATTCATCAGCTATCATCACTGGTATGATGCCAACATATGACGGTTTCTACCTCTCAATGGTTGTCGGTGTCATCATCGCAGCTATTGTTGCCCTTATCTTTGGTCTACCTACCCTTCGTTTGAAAGGTGACTACCTTGCCATTGCAACTCTTGGTATGGCTGAAATCATCCGTATCATTATCGTTAATGGTGGTGAATTGACCAATGGTGCCGCTGGTTTGACAGGTATCCTTCCCTATACTAGTTGGCCTGTAATTTATTTCTTTGTGGTAATCATTACAATTTTGGTGCTTAATTTCTTACGTTCAGCAACTGGACGTCAAGCAATCACTCTTCGTGAAGATGAAATTGCTGCTGAGTCAATGGGTGTTAATGTCACAAAAATGAAGGTTCTTATCTTTGTTATCGGTGCCATGATTTCAGCGATTGCTGGCTCACTTTATGTCAGCTACATCGGTACAGTCGTGCCAAAAGACTTCACCATCATGAAATCAATTGATTACCTTATCATTGCCGTTCTTGGTGGTCTTGGATCTATCACAGGTACTATCATTGCCGCTGTTGTTCTTGGTATTATCAACATGTTCCTACAAAATGTTTCAAACCTTCGTATGATTATTTACGCCTTGGCTTTGATTCTTGTAATGCTCTTCCGTCCAGGTGGACTTCTTGGAACAAAAGAACTCTATCTCTCAAAATTCTTCAATAAATCTAAGGAGGGCAAATAAAAATGGCACTTCTTGAAGTTAAAAATCTGACTAAAAACTTCGGTGGTTTGACTGCCGTTGGTGATGTTTCAATGGAACTTAATGAAGGTGAGTTGGTTGGGCTTATCGGACCAAATGGTGCTGGTAAAACAACCTTGTTTAACCTTTTGACAGGTGTCTATGAGCCAAGTAAAGGGACTGTTACACTTGATGGTACAGTCCTAAACGGTAAAGCACCTTATAAAATCGCTTCACTCGGTTTGTCACGTACTTTCCAAAATATCCGTCTTTTCAAAGACATGACTGTACTTGAAAACGTTCTTGTTGGTTTATCAAATAAGCAACCTTCAAATTTCTTTGCATCTCTTTTGCGTTTGCCTAAGTACTATTCAAGTGAAGAAGAGTTAAAAGCAAAAGCTATGAAACTGTTGGCTATCTTCAATTTGGATGGTGAGGCAGATACACTTGCGAAAAACTTGGCTTACGGACAACAACGTCATTTGGAAATTGTTCGTGCACTTGCAACAGAACCAAAAATTCTTTTCCTTGATGAACCAGCTGCGGGTATGAACCCACAAGAAACGGCTGAATTGACTGCTCATATTCGTCAAATTCAAAAAGACTTCGGAATTACCATCATCTTGATTGAGCACGATATGAGTTTGGTCATGGATGTTACTGAACGTATTTATGTTTTGGAATATGGACGCTTGATTGCCGAAGGAACACCTGATGAAATTAAGAATAACAAACGCGTTATTGAAGCTTACTTGGGAGGTGAAGCGTAATGGCAATGTTGAAAGTTGAAAATCTCTCAATTAAATATGGATCGATCGAAGCTGTAAAAAACGTCAGCTTTGAAGTTAATGAAGGTGAAGTCGTAACTCTTATCGGAGCTAACGGTGCAGGTAAGACATCAATTCTTCGTACCATCTCAGGTCTTGTTCGTCCAACTGAGGGAACCATTTCTTATCTTGGAAACGACATCCACAAAACACCAGCACGTAAGATTGTTGCCGAAGGTTTGGCTCAAGTACCTGAGGGACGTCATGTATTTGCAGGATTAACCGTAATGGAAAATCTTGAAATGGGAGCTTTCCTTCATACAAATAAAGAAGAGAACGCAGCTCTCTTGAAAAAAGTCTTCCAACGTTTCCCACGTCTAGAAGAACGTAAGAATCAAGATGCAGCGACACTTTCTGGTGGTGAGCAACAAATGCTTGCAATGGGTCGTGCCCTTATGAGCCGTCCAAAACTTTTGCTTTTGGATGAACCTTCAATGGGACTTGCTCCAATCTTTATTCAAGAAATTTTTGATATTATCGAAGATATTAAGGCGCAAGGAACTACAGTTCTTTTGATTGAACAAAATGCCAATAAGGCTTTGTCAATTGCTGATCGCGGTTATGTTCTTGAAACAGGTAAAGTGGTTCTTTCAGGTACTGGTGAAGAACTTCTTGCATCAGATGAAGTTCGTAAAGCCTATCTTGGAGGATAAGAAAAAGCGCCCGAGGGCGTTTTTCTATCGTCTCATGCTGATTGTGAAATACTAATTTTTCAGTAAAATATTGCAATCGGTTTCACTTAGTGTGGTATAATACAAGTAAGAAATCATTCGGAGGAAAATGAAACATGGCAGTAAAAGATTTTATGACGAAACGTGTAGTTTATGTCTCACCAGAAACAACAGTTGCAGCAACTGCAGATATTATGCGTGAGAAAGGTTTGCGCCGTTTGCCAGTAATTGAACACGATAAACTTGTTGGGCTTGTTACAGAAGGTACAATGGCGGAGGCCTCACCATCAAAAGCAACAAGCTTGTCAATTTATGAAATGAACTATCTCCTTAATAAGACAAAAGTAGGAGATATCATGATCAAGAATGTCCTTACTGTTTCCAAATATGCTAGCCTTGAGGATGCAATCTATATCATGCTTCAAAATAAGGTTGGAGTCCTTCCAGTTGTGGACAATGACCAAATTTCAGGAATTATCACAGATAAAGATGTCTTTCGTGCTTTCTTGGAAATTTCCGGTTATGGTCAAGCTGGAATTCGTATTGGGTTGGAAGTTACAGATACTCCACGTGTTTTGGAAAAAATTGCGAACCTTATTGCTAGTGAGAATCTCAACATCGAACGTACAATTGTTGCCCCTAAAAATGACACTGTGCTTCGTGTTGAACTTCAAGTTGAAGGAGAGATTGGGATTGAACAACTCAAGAAGGTTTTTGTAGAATCAGGATTTACAGTTACTGAAATTGCAGAAACAGAAGCAAAAGAGTTAGACTAATAACAAGGATAAAAAAAACAGAAAGTTTGTAGGAACAGTTCAGTGGAAATAAGATTAAAATCCTTACTTTTTCTAGTAATTAATGAACTACAGGTTTAACTTTATACAATAAAAAGAGGCTAGAGCATTATGCTCCAGCTTCTTTTTTATTAGTCTTGAAAATCGTAAAGTGTTGTAGA
Organism: Streptococcus sp. 23.2; assembly: GCF_016648665.1. NCBI lineage: Bacteria > Bacillati > Bacillota > Bacilli > Lactobacillales > Streptococcaceae > Streptococcus > Streptococcus sp. 23.2. The sequence goes on along the minus strand of NZ_JACLQJ010000006.1, from coordinate 4,635 downwards.
GAGGTAGCGCTCACCATTGTCAGGCAAGAGTGTCAAGACTTTTTTGCCCTCGCCAAGCTCAGCGGCAACCTTTAGGGCAGCAGCAATAGCAGCACCTGATGAGATACCAGCTAGGAAACCTTCTTGGCTACCCAATGTACGTGATGTTGCGATAGCTTCATCAGAAGGAATACGCACAACACTGTCATATGATTTTGTATCCAATGTGTCAGGAATGAAACCAGTTGAGATACCTTGGATTTTGTGTGGTCCTGGTTTATCACCATTCAAGACAGCAGATTCGTCAGCTTCGATACCATAAACCTTGATATTTGGATTGGCAGCCTTAAGGGTTTTTGAAACACCTGAAATAGTACCACCAGTACCGATACCAGCAACAAAAGCATCCAAACCTTCTGCACCAAAATCTTCAAGAATTTCTTGGCCAGTTGTAGCCGCATGAACAGCTGGGTTTGATGGGTTAGCAAATTGAAGAGGTACCCAACCATTGCGTTCAGCAGCAACTTCTTTAGCCTTAGCAATTGCACCCTTCATTCCTTCGCTACCAGGAGTCAAAACAAGCTCAGCTCCATAAGCTTGGATGATTTTACGACGTTCAACACTCATTGTATCAGGCATTACGATAACAACTTTATAGCCTTTAGCAGCACCGACCCAAGCAAGACCGATACCAGTGTTACCTGAAGTTGGTTCAACAATGGTATCACCAGGTTTAATCGTACCAGCTTTTTCAGCATCTTCAATCATACGAAGAGCAATACGGTCTTTTACTGAAGAACCAGGGTTGAATGCTTCGAGTTTAACGTAAACATCTGCTGACCCTTCTGGAACAATAGAGTTAAGTTTAATAACAGGTGTTTTTCCAACAAGTTCGGTAATTGAGTTGTAAATTGTCATATTTAAAATCCTCTTAATCTTTGATTGATGGTTCTAAGTATACGACGGTAGGGCCAACTTGTAAAATACATCTTCTTTATCACTGTGATAACGTTTGACTATCAGATAGGAATTTCAACGATTTTCTTTCCAGATTTTTCATAAGTAACTTTCCCTTGATAGAATTCGGTTAGTTCCTGACCGAGTCTTTCAATCTCAGACTCTTCGACAAATAAAGTAGTAGAAACATCTGATAAGAAAGTTGTATCAAATTCTTGGAGTCCTTCTTTTTCAAGGAAGTTGGAAAAGACTTGGTATTGAGAGTAGGTTAACTCTACGGTTAGTCCTGTTAATTCCTTGACTTCAACTCGGCCAATCTCTTCAATAGCATGGGCAACGCTACCAGAGTAAGCTCGGATAAGACCATCTGCCCCAAGCTTGATTCCTCCAAAATAACGAGTCACAACTGCTACGACATTAGTAAGACCTTGTTTTTCTAGAACAGTAAGCATAGGAACCCCAGCTGTTCCAGAAGGTTCACCATCATCACTGGAACGCTTAATTTGGCCATCATCACCAACGATTATTGCAGAGCAAGAATGATTGGCCTTGTGATGCTGTTTCTTAATCTGAGCGATATATTCTCTTCCTTCTTCCTCACGGCTGATACGTTTCAAGTGACAAATAAAACGAGATTTTTTTATTTCTTCTTCAACGATTCCATCGTTGGCAATAGTTTTGTAATCCATAAAAAAATTTTATCATAAAAAGATGAATTCAAACATATTTTCGAATAGAAAGATATGGTACCTAAAGAATATTATGGACGACTATTTACGAAAGAGCAGTTGCCAGTGAACTATCACCCAGAGGCTTTAACATTAGAAAGTATGATAAAGGTCGATAAACAACTTAGATGTAAAAGATGTTACAGTCGGATAGAGGAAGATTGGCAATTACCGGGAGGTCAGTATTATTGTAGAGCATGTATTGTCTTTGGTAGAAACCAAGAAGGAAAAGAACTTTATTATTTTCCTTCCAAAACATCAGAAATTGAATTTCCTGTTTTGAAGTGGTTTGGAGAACTGACTCCCTATCAAGCTAAGGTCTCAGAGAAACTTTTGAGAACTTATCAAAAACAGAAAGATAGTCTCGTACATGCTGTGACCGGTGCTGGTAAGACAGAAATGATTTATAACATCGTTGCCTATGTTCTTGAAAATAAAGGTCATGTAGCTATCGCAAGTCCTCGGGTTGATGTTTGTCGAGAATTATTTCTACGTATGAAAAGGGATTTTACTTGTAGTATTTCCCTGCTTCATGCTGAGAGTGAACCATATGATGGTAGTCCGCTTGTAATAGCTACCACACATCAACTACTAAAGTTTTACCAGAGTTTTGACTTAGTTATTGTAGATGAAGTAGACGCATATCCTTTTGTAGGAAATGTCATGTTAAATCATGCTGTAGAACAGGCGAAGACCGAAACCGGTCGATTTATTTACTTAACAGCGACTTCAACATTATCTTTAGAAGAGCAAGTTCGACTTGGGACTTTAGAAAAACATCACCTTGCTAGACGTTTCCATGGAAATCCTTTAGTACTTCCTAAATTCTTCTGGCAGGGCAGATTACAAAAATCTCTGACAAGAGGCAAGCTTCCAAGACCTCTTCTTTATCAGATTAAAAAGCAACGTAAATCAAAATTTCCTCTATTAATCTTCTTTCCAAATATAGCGATAGGTGAAAAGTTTACAAGTATTCTACAAAAATATCTTCCAGATGAAAAAATGGCCTTTGTTTCCTCAAAAAGCGAGGAGCGTTCAACTATCGTAGAGAAGTTCCGAGAAAAAGAACTGTCTATCTTAGTGACAACAACTATCCTCGAACGTGGTGTAACCTTTCCACAAGTAGATGTTTTTGTTTGTATGGCAAATCATCACTTATACACTAGTTCGAGTCTTATTCAGATTGGAGGTCGAGTTGGAAGATCACCAGATAGACCGACAGGAAAGCTTTATTTCTTTCATGAAGGACTATCCAAATCAATGCTTCGGTGTCGAGAAGAGATAAAAGCTATGAATAAAAAAGGAGGGTTTAACAATGAAGTGTCTGCTATGTAATGATTGGATTGAATCACTACCAAAATTAAGAGACCTTATTATGTTTAACCAAAGAAAGGAGTACTTTTGCCGATCTTGTAAACATCAGTTTAAAAACCTCTCAAAAGAAAGATGTCAAAATTGTAATAAAGAGTTATATGGAGATGCTTGTATTGATTGTAAACTTTGGATGAAAAAAGGCTATATTCCTAAGCACCTTGCTATTTATCGATATGAAGAAAATATGAAAGAGTATTTTAGTCGCTATAAATTTATGGGAGACTATTGTCTTAGAAAAATATTTCAACAAGATATTAAAAACAACTTAAAACCATTTTTGAAGAAAGGTTATACCATAGTGCCAGTCCCATTATCGGAAGAACGCTTGGCAGAAAGAGGATTCAACCAAGTTGAGGGATTGATAGAGGGAATTTCCTATCGGGATATCTTTGAGAAAAGAGATATTGAGAAGCAATCCTCAAAAACACGCGAGGAGCGTCTAAATCAAGATAATGCCTTCTGTCTCAAGGAAGGTATAAATCTACCAGATAAGATTATTATAGTGGATGATATCTATACAACGGGTTCCACTTTATATCAGATGGTTCAACTGTTAGAAGGTATAGGTATTAAAGAAGTTTTGACCTTTTCACTAGCTAGATAATAAAAATCCTTGCAAATTTTCATGAAAAGGATATAATAAAGATAAAGAAAACGCTAACAAGCGAGAAAGAGGTCTTTTATGATTAAATATAGTATCCGTGGCGAAAACATCGAAGTAACTGAAGCACTTCGTGACTATGTTGAAAGTAAACTTAGCAAAGTTGAAAAATACTTCAACGAAGACCAAGAATTGAATGCACGTGTAAATCTTAAGGTTTATCGCGAAAAGACAGCTAAAGTAGAGGTTACCATTCCAACAGGTTCTGTAACACTAAGAGCAGAAGATGTTTCGCAAGATATGTATGGTTCTATTGACCTAGTGGTTGATAAGATTGAAAGACAAATCCGTAAAAACAAAACAAAAATTGCACGTAAGCATCGTGAAAAAGTTCCAACAGGAGAAGTATTCTCAGCTGATTTTAATAACGAACAAGTTGAAGAAGCACCAGCTGTTGAAGTTGTAAGAACTAAAAACATTGAGTTGAAACCAATGGATGTTGAAGAAGCTATCCTTCAAATGGAATTGTTGGGTCATGACTTCTTTATCTATACTGATAGCGAAGATCATACAACTAATGTTCTCTATAAACGAGAAGACGGTAACTACGGTCTGATTGAAGCTAAGTAATAAAAAAGGAAGTAGGTTGAGAGACATGCTTCCTTTATTTTTTTGCAAAACCCTATTGACAATAACTTATTTGGGTGTTAAGATATAAAAGTTGTCTTAACAGACTTGCCACAAACTTGAAAAGGTTCCAAAACTTTAAAAAAGTTATTGACAAGATAAGTCAGAGATGATATTATAAATAAGCTGCTTCGGAAGGGGTGGCGAACACGAGAAGTAAAAAACTTCAAAAAAAGTGTTGACAAGCTATTCTAGATTTGCTAGAATGTAGGAGTTGTCTTGAGAGAGACAAAGACCTTTGAGAACTGAATAAGAAACCAAGTGCAGGGTTATGATAGAAGAAATTATAACCTGTCAATTTACAAGAAT
>NZ_JACLQJ010000005.1:114163-122521 GCF_016648665.1 Streptococcus sp. 23.2 | reverse complement strand
AGCGTCTTTAGGCGCTGGCTGGTATTATGGGCTTATAGCCCTTGATCAAACCACCCGTTAGACGGGTGGTTATGATTTTTATTATGTTTTCTTGATAGTAAGCCTCTATCGTTACAAGCTCGTTTGTGGTAAGATGAGTATAGGTCATTTATCTTAGTTCCTTTCAGACAAATGTGGTGTTTATCTGAGCCTAACATAGATGGCTTTTTCTGTCTAGCTTCGTTTTACAAATTGGGTTATTTATTCTTCATAAGATTTGAAGGGTTGATCTTTTTTAGGGTATCGTGTCGGTGTGATTGACAGTCCCATCTTGTCTTTTTCGTGTAGCAATTCAATGACTAGGGAAACCATGATCAGTACCATGATGAGTGAAAATGGAAAGGCTACGATAATCAGCGTATTTTGCAAGGCTACTAAGCCCCCTGAAAGAAGTAAGACGATGGCAATAGTCGCAAGGAGTACGCCCCAGAAGATTTTAAGGTTATTCTTTGGTTTGAGATTCCCATCATCAGAGAGCATAGCTAGCACATAGGTCGCAGAGTCTGCTGACGTGATAAAGAAGGTAATGATCAAGATGATGGCAACAACGGAGGCAATAAAACCAAATGGCAGTTGACTGAAGGTTGCAAACAAGGTCTGCTCACTTGGAAACTGTGTTAAATCTACATTTCCAAGTGATTGAACATGCGTTGAAAGTGTTCCAAAGGTAGAAAACCATAAAAAGCTTAATACAGTCGGTGCTAATAAGACGATGGATAGAAATTGTCTGATACTACGTCCTTTAGAAATTCTGGCAATAAAAACTCCCACGAATGGTGACCAAGAAATCCACCAAGCCCAATAGAAAATCGTCCAAGTATTGATCCAGTCACGATTGTATTGACCAAAGGAACCAGCACTGAAACTCATACGGAAGAAATTGGAAATATACAGTCCGATACTATCGGTCAAGGTATTAAAAATCTGGACTGTGGGACCGATGATTATGGTGATGGCGAGTAGTCCAATCGCTAAAATAAGATTGGTGTTTGATAAGATTTTTACCCCTTTTCCAAGACCAGAAAGGGCTGAAATGGTAAAGAGGATGGTTGTGATAATGATGATAATAACTTGCACAAGGGCATTGTTTGGAATACCAAAGAGGTAGTTGAGTCCCCCATTGATTTGGGCTGCCCCAAAACCAAGAGTGGTTGCCACCCCGATAACAGTAGCGACCACTGTAATCGTATCTACGATCTTACCAAGGATACCGTTTGTTTTTTTACCAAACAAGGGCTTTAAGGTAACCGATAAAAGATATTTCTCTTTTTTTCGGAAACCAAAGTAGGCGAGGGCCAGGGCGATTAAAGCATATATTGCCCAGGCATGGATGCCCCAGTGAAAGAAAGTGTAACGGAAAGCATCGGCTAAGGCTTCCTGCGACCCTGGGGTAGCTCGTACCGTTGAAATGGCATAATGGGATAAGGGCTCTGCGGCACCGTAGAAGACAAGGCCGATTCCCATTCCAGCAGAAAATATCATGGCAATCCAAGAGATAGTAGAGTGTTCAGGCACCGAATTGGGTTCCCCCAGTTTGATTTGCCCAACGGGACTAACCAGGAAAAAGCCACAAAGTAGAACGATTGACGTGACCAGTAATAAGTAAAACCAGCCAAGTTTATCTGAAATAACTTCCCTTAGTTGTTCTGACCAAACTTGGTAGCCGTCAGGCATAACAATACCAAGAAGGACGAGGATAGCCAGTAGCACAAAAGAGGTTTTTAAGACCGGCGTTAAATTTTTAGTTGACATAAAGTCTCCTTTCATTCTCTACCATTATATCAAAAATGATAAAAACTTAAAAATGAGGGGAGATTAGATAACACCCAGCTAGTTATAATTTTTAGTTGATTAACTAGAGACGTTTAAGAACCTAAATTGTCAAATTAAGTTAGACTTTTCAAGTAACTCAGAAAAACTTGGTAGGGTGATTGATAATTCAATGATTTCCTAGGAATTCTATTTCTTGAGAGTGGGACAGAAATCGGTAATTCGTTAGAATTCGATTTCGTCGTCCCACCTCCGCACAGTTGAGTAGGGCTGTAAAAGCTGATGAAATCAGTGTAGTAGAGCCCACTCAACCACTGCGTCTTTCTCGACAATCCAAAGACAAATTGAGAGGCTAGGACTTTTGTCCCAGCCTCATAATTTTGAGAAACATTCGTAAAATCCATTTGTTTCGGTAATCCATTTCGTCCTATATGTTAGTTCTTTTCAGATAAATGTGGTGTTTATCTGAGCCTAACATAGATGGCTTTTTCTGTCTTGCTTAATTTTACAAATTTGGTTATAATAAGATTAATTAAAAAGGGAAAGGAGTCATGCTATCAAAAACGAAGCTAAAATTGAACGTCTTTATGATAAGAGTCGTCGTGGCTTTCTTCGTGGAATCTTTAGTCGTGCTACGATTATCTTCTTAATCATCTTACTGCAGCTTGTTGTTGTGGCCATGTCTTACCTCTGGTTGCATCAATATAGGATACACCTGCAAGTTACAGAAGTAGTCCTTCGTATTCTGGCCATTATTTATCTCTTTCAAAGTGATATGGAGTCGACGGCTGTAAATACATGGCTCCTGATAGTCTTGCCTTTCCCTATTATCGGAACCTTGCTCTTGGCTTATACGAAACTTGATATAGGTTACACAGGGATGAAGCGTGCTATTCAGAGCAATATTGACCGCAGTTCTGGTATTCTGAAACAAGATAATCAGGCCCTCGAAGAGCTTAAACAGCGTCACACCAGCAACTATAACTTGGTCCAATATCTTGAAAATGTGAACGGTTCCTTTCCAGTTTATCGTGACACGAAGACGACCTATTTCCCAAGTGGTGAAGCCAAGTTTGAGGAAATGAAGAAACAGCTCCTTAAAGCAGAGAAGTACATTTTCTTGGAATATTTCATCATTGGTGAAGGTGAAATGTGGGGTGAAATCCTAGCAATCTTGAAACAAAAGGTTCAAGAAGGGGTGGAAGTTCGAGTCCTGTATGACGGTATGAATGAATTTTCAACTTTGAGTTTTGACTATAAGAAACGATTGGAAAAAATTGGCATTCAATCTCGAGTTTTTGCATCGGTAACCCCTTTCCTGTCAACCTATTACAATTACCGTGACCATAGGAAAATCTTGCTGATTGATGGTAAGGTTGCTTTCACAGGCGGGGTTAATTTAGCTGACGAGTATATCAACAAGATTGAGCGTTTCGGTCATTGGAAAGATACTGCCTTGATGCTGGAGGGCCCAGCGGTTGATACTTTTTTAGTTCTCTTTCTTCAGATGTGCACCTATTCTAACGAAACTTTAGATGTTACGCCGTATATGGTTGAACATAAGGCGTTTGATACCCCTGGCTTTGTTGTTCCTTATGGGGATATTCCATTGGACAAGGATAAAGTTGGTGAGAATGTCTATATTGACATCCTTAACCATGCGCGTGATTTTGTTCATATCATGACACCTTATCTTATTTTGGATGGTGAACTACTCCATGCTCTCAAGTTTGCGGCTGAGCGTGGGGTAGACGTTAGTATCATCATGCCTGGTATTCCTGATAAAAAATCAGCTTACTACCTAGCTAAGACCTACTACCCAACACTGCTAGCCTCTGGCGTTAAAATCTATGAGTACACACCTGGATTTATTCATGCCAAGATCTTTGTAAGTGATAATAGTCGGGCTGTTGTAGGAACGATTAATTTAGATTACCGAAGTCTATATCATCATTTTGAGTGTGCGACCTATCTCTATAGGACTTCTTCGGTTCTTGCTATTGAGGAAGATTTCCAAGCGACAAAAGACCAGTGTCACCGAGTCAGCACGACTGACGTTGAAAAACTTCCATTCCATCAAAAGGCCTTAGGCTTATTGACCAAACTAGTGGCGCCATTGATGTAATGTCAATTTTTGTAAGAAGAGGGTTGAGCCCTCTTTTTTTATAGTATAAAATAAAGATAATGAAGTCGAAGGAGAAAATGATGTTAACCATTCGTCCAGCCAACTTGGCTGATGCACAAGCTATTCAGGTCATCTATGCACCCTATGTTGAGAAGACGGCCATTACCTTTGAATATGAAGTTCCCAGTGTTCAAGAATTTGAGAATCGTATCAATAAAACCCTTGAAACTTACCCTTATCTGGTCGCTGAAGAGGATGGACAAGTTCTCGGATATGCCTATGCTTCAACCTACTATGCCCGGACAGCTTATAATTGGACAACTGAATTGTCCATCTATTTGCATGAAGATGCCCGTGGTCGAGGTCTGGGAAGTCAGCTCTATGATGCTCTTGAAGAGGAACTTGAACAACGGGGCTTTTTGCGATTCTTAGCCTGTATTGCTGTTCCGAACGAGGCTAGCATTGCTATGCATGAAAAACGTGGTTATGTCCAAGTTGCTCATTTTCCAAAAGTGGGCTACAAGTTTGAGCAATGGCATGATATTGTCTGGATGCAAAAGACCTTAGATGGTCCTGTCAGGAAAATACGGTAGGAGGCTAGAAATGTCTAGTCAAAGTCGACAAATTGATTGTGTCATTTGCCCACGCCAGAATGATACTAATAATTGAAAAATCGTAGAAAAAGCTCTGAACTGTGAGCTAATTTCTTTGTACTAAAGGAGCCTATATGTCCCAAGAAATAAGTGCCCGGCTATTGCCTCAGAAGCCGTCTAAATGGGCTAAAATTCTACTTAATCGTAAGGTACCTATTTTCCTGTTTTTCTTACTAGAATTGGCCTTTCTTGTCTTTTCATATATTAGCCTACAAGAGCATTTCCCATCCATTATCTTATGGGAACACTTATTGAGTGTTTTTACCTTTTTATATTTGCTCAATCGTTCCATGGACTCCCGTTCCAAACTTTCTTGGTTGATCATCATTGCCCTCTTTCCCATTTTTGGGACCGCCTTGCTCTATTTTTCGCTAGCTGATTTTGGTGTCAGACGTTTGAAAAAGCGTCTTGTGGAAGCTACTCAGCAAACTTCCGACTATTTGGCTACCGAGCCAGAGGTTGAGGACTATCTGCCTCATAGCGATAGGCAACTGCAAAGACTGGCTTATTTTCTGGAGCATAGTCCTGCTCATTTTCCAATTTATAGAGATACTAAAGTGACTTATTTCCAACTTGGAGATGATATGCTTCCGGCCTTGTTGGAGGATCTGAAAAAGGCAGAGCGTTATATCTTTATGGAGTATTTCATCATTGATGAAGGCATCATGTGGGGAGAGATATTAGCCATCTTGGAGGAGAAGGCTAAGGCAGGACTGGACGTTCGTGTTATGTTTGATGGGATGAATGAGATGACCACCTTATCCTACGATTATATCGAGAGGTTACACAAGGTTGGTATTAAAGCTCAGACCTTCTCGCCAATTAAGCCAGTTTTATCGACCTATTACAACTATCGAGACCACCGAAAAATAACAGTGATTGATGGTCAAGTTGCTTATACTGGTGGCGTTAATATCGCTGACGAGTATGTTAATAAACGAGAACGCTTTGGCCATTGGAAGGATACGGCCCTTCGCTTAGATGGTCCAGCAGTTCAAACACTGAAAGCTCTCTTTTTGACCATGTGGACAGTGACTGGAATAGAAGATAAAACGGATATGGAGCACTATCTACAAGAAAAACCTCAACAAAGGAAGAGTTCGGGCTTTGTACTCCCTTATGGCAATTCACCGCTGACCTACCACAAGGTTGCCGAAAATGTTTATTTACATCTTCTGAATACATCAACTAATTATGTCTATATCATGACGCCTTATCTGATTTTGGATGATGAATTGGTCAGAGCCATGACCTTTGCGGCCAGACGAGGTGTTGATGTTCGGATCATTATGCCAGGGATTCCAGATAAACAGTATGCCTTTGATATTGCGACGACCTATTTTAAAGTGCTCTTGGATGCTGGCGTCCGTATTTTCCGCTATACTCCAGGTTTTGTCCATGCAAAAGTTTATGTTTCTGATGGCCAACAAGCTGTGGTAGGTACCATTAACACAGACTATCGAAGTCTCTATCAAAATTTTGAAGACGGGGTTTATCTCTACAAAAATCTGGAAGTGATTAAGATTGAACAAGATTTTGAGAAAACCCAGGCTCTCTCAGAGGAAGTCACTCTGGAAAGTTTGTTGAAAATGCCTATGGCTCATCGTCTATGTGGCTATCTCTTTTCTTTGATTGGACCTTTGATGTAAAAAAGAAGAAATCATATGGATACAAACATTCTTTTGAAATTGTTAGAAGACCAAGCTGATTCAACGAAAGTCCCAGCAATGGAAGCTTATATGAAAAATAAATTCAGCTTTCTTGGCGTTCAAAAACCAATTCTCAAAAAGATTGAAAGAGAGTTTTTTAAGCCTTTCATAAAAAATCCAATTGATTGGACTTTTGTGGAAGAGTGTTGGCAGCAACCTTACCGTGAGTTTCAATATATTGCTATGGATTATCTGGATAAAAAGAAGAAGGAGCTTAGACCTGAAGATTTTCCAAAGCTAAAGGAATTGGCTCAAACCAAATCATGGTGGGACAGTATAGATCAATTGGACCTTATCATCGGAGAGGTTACTTTTCACTATCCAGAAACCAAGAATATCATGCGCCAATGGAGTCTTGATGAGGATTTTTGGTTGAGACGTATTGCCATTGACCACCAGCTTATGCGTAAAGATTTGACAGATACTGCTCTCCTAGCAGAGGTTATCTGTAACAACTTTGGGCAGACAGAGTTTTTCATTAATAAGGCTATCGGTTGGAGTTTGCGCAATTACTCAAAGGTAAATCCTGATTGGGTTCGGGCTTTTATTGATCAACATGCTAGTCAAATGGCATCTCTTAGCATTCGTGAGGCAAGTAAGTATTTATAGAAATCAAGAGCTTGACTCTGTCGTTCAATATGCTAGAATAGAAACATGCGATGAGTCGATTGGCTCTTTGGAGCCTTTTGCGCTGAGGAGGTCTACATTAGATTGTAACGCAGGAGCGGACCTTGAGTAGTTGTGTGAACCTGCTACTCTCATCGAAAGATGCCTCCTATCCCTTACCATTTGGTAGGGGCTTTTCTTTATTCTTGGCCTTTTAACCCTTTTCAACTGGGCTTAAACGTAGTATAATAGATTCACTAAACTAAATTGATAGAAAATTCCGAAAGAGGTTTTACTATGGGATACACAGTTGCTGTTGTCGGTGCTACAGGTGCCGTCGGTGCTCAAATGATTAAAATGTTGGAAGAATCAACACTTCCAATCGATAACATTCGCTACCTTGCGTCTGCTCGTTCTGCAGGCAAAGTCTTGCAATTTAAAGGCCAAGACGTGACCATCGAAGAAACGACTGAAGACGCATTTGAAGGTGTAGATATTGCACTTTTCTCAGCTGGTGGATCTACCTCTGCTAAATATGCACCATACGCCGTTAAAGCTGGTGCAGTAGTCGTTGATAATACATCATACTTCCGTCAAAACCCAGATGTACCATTGGTTGTACCTGAGGTCAATGCACATGCGCTTGATGCTCACAACGGTATTATTGCTTGCCCTAACTGTTCAACTATTCAAATGATGGTTGCCCTTGAGCCAGTTCGTCAAAAATGGGGCCTGGACCGTATCATCGTGTCAACTTACCAAGCCGTATCAGGTGCTGGTATGGGAGCAATCCTTGAAACACAACGTGAGTTGAAAGAAGTTTTGAATGATGGCGTTAACCCACGTGATGTCAAAGCTGAAATCTTGCCATGTGGTGGTGATAAGAAACACTATCCAATCGCCTTTAACGCCTTGGCTCAAATCGACGTCTTCACTGAAAATGACTACACTTACGAAGAAATGAAGATGACAAACGAAACTAAGAAAATCATGGAAGACGATAGCATTGCTGTATCAGCAACATGTGTACGTATTCCAGTCTTGTCAGCTCACTCAGAGTCAGTTTACATTGAAACAAAAGAAGTGGCACCAATTGATGAAGTGAAAGCTGCTATTGCAGAATTCCCTGGTGCAGTTCTTGAAGACGACGTTGCTAACCAAGTCTACCCACAAGCTGTTAACGCTGTAGGTTCACGTGATACATTCGTTGGACGTATCCGTAAAGATTTGGATGCTGAAAAAGGTATCCACATGTGGGTTGTTTCAGATAACCTCCTTAAAGGTGCCGCTTGGAACTCAGTCCAAATCGCAGAAACACTTCACGAACGTGGTTTGGTTCGCCCAACTTCAGAATTAAAATTTGAATTGAAATAGGGAGCAAAACAGAAATCAGTAACTCGAAGAGTTTGATTTCTCCTTCGCTTTTATAATTTAAGATTCAGGCTATAAAAGTCCA
>NZ_JACLQJ010000005.1:0-114063 GCF_016648665.1 Streptococcus sp. 23.2 | reverse complement strand
AGTTAATTAGGAAGTACGAATGTTGCAAACATGAGTAGTTCCAATCAACCACTGCGCCATAAAACAGAAATCAGTAACTCGAAGAGTTTGATTTCTCCTTCGCTTTTATAATTTAAGATTCAGGCTATAAAAGTCCACCGGACTTTTATACTCCCCCCGCACAGTTAATTAGGAAGTACGAATGTTGCAAACATGAGTAGTTCCAATCAACCACTGCGCCATAAAACAGAAATCAGTAAGGATTTAATGTTGTATTTAAATACTAAAGTCAAGCTGAATCCTATAAAGCAGAGAGACTTCTCTCTGTTTTTTTGTTTATTAGCTATCAAATGGAAATAGTCAGTCCTCACGTTTTCAGAAAATTGTCAACTTATCTGTCTGTCTTGTCAAAATTATGGTAAAATGGAAAGGATTAGAAAACGGTTGAAGGAGAATATTATGTCAATTGATCAATTAAGAGATGTCAAACTGATCACAGCCCTTATTACACCTTTCCACGAAGATGGCTCTATCAATTATGATGCCCTTCCAGAATTGATTGAGCATCTTTTGGCTCACCATACAGAAGCTCTTCTTTTGGCGGGAACAACGGCTGAAAGTCCAACTCTTACTCACGATGAGGAGTTGGAACTCTTTGCGGCTGTTCAGAAAATTGTTAATGGACGTGTGCCATTGATTGCTGGTGTCGGTACCAACGATACACGCGACTCTATCGAGTTTGCTAAAGAAGTTGCCAAATTTGGTGGTTTCGCAGCTGGTCTTGCTATCGTGCCTTACTACAACAAGCCATCACAAGAAGGTATGTACCAACACTTCAAAGCCATTGCGGATGCTTCTGATTTGCCAATTATCATCTATAACATCCCTGGTCGTGTGGTTGTTGAAATGGCTCCTGATACCATGCTTCGTTTGGCGGAACATCCAAATATCATCGGTGTTAAAGAATGTACTAGCCTTGCAAATATGGCCTACCTTATCGAACATAAACCTAAAGATTTCTTGGTTTATACAGGTGAAGATGGGGATGCCTTCCACGCTATGAATCTTGGAGCTAACGGTGTCATCTCAGTAGCCTCTCATACAAACGGTGATGAGATGCATGCCATGCTTGAAGCTATTGAAAATAGTGACCTCAAGACAGCAGCAGCTATCCAACGTAAATTCATTCCTAAAGTTAACGCTCTCTTCTCAGTACCAAGCCCTGCACCTGTTAAGGCTGTTCTTAATCATCTTGGTTTCGAAGTTGGACCACTTCGTTTGCCATTGGTTGCATGTACTTCAGAAGAAGCTAAACGTATCATCAAGGTTGTCCTCGAAGAAGATGTCGAGGCAACACGTGAGACAGTTACAGGTGTCGTTCGTCCAGATTATTAAGAAAATGAAGTTGAGCAGCTTGCTCAGCTTTTTTAGTTGAATAGGTTAAATCTCACAAAATAAGCTGATATAGGGTCTAAAAGCAGTTTTCTATCATGAAAATTGGCTTTTTTTGATATAATTATAGTTAGTGTGCTTAAAAAGAAAGGAAGTTTCATGAATCAACTTGAACAAAAACTTGAGCAGGATTTTGGTATTGTTTTTAGCCAAAAAGACCTCTTAGAAACAGCATTTACCCATACCTCATATGCCAATGAGCACCGCCTCCTAAACATTTCACATAATGAACGTTTGGAATTTTTAGGAGACGCGGCTCTGCAATTAGTCATTTCCGTTTATCTTTACAAACGTTACCCTAACAAGCCAGAGGGAGAAATGTCTAAGATGCGAAGTACTATCGTTCGCGAAGAGAGTTTGGCAGGATTTACGAAGGCTTGCGGTTTCGAGCAGTATATCCGTCTTGGTAAAGGGGAAGAAAAATCTGGTGGACGTGAACGTGCCACTATCCTTGGTGACCTTTGGGAGGCCTTCCTCGGTGCTCTTTATCTGGATCAAGGGTTGCCTGCAGTTGAGAAATTCTTGAATCAGGTCATGATTCCTCAGGTTGAAAAGGGGAATTTTGACCGCGTAACAGACTATAAGACAGCCTTGCAAGAGCGTCTTCAAGTCAATGGTACGGTTGATATTACTTATACCGTTATCGATGAGTCTGGACCAGCTCATGCCAAAGAATTTACTATGCAGGTAGCTGTTGATGGTAAGGAACTCAGCACAGGTCTTGGAAAATCTAAGAAATTAGCTGAACAGGCAGCGGCTAAGGCTGCCCTTGAACAACTAGGAAATTAAGCATGTATTTGAAATCAATTGAAATGCAGGGCTTTAAATCCTTTGCGGACAAGACGCAAGTCGTCTTTGACAAGGGAGTAACAGCCGTTGTAGGTCCAAATGGATCGGGAAAATCAAATATTACAGAGAGTCTACGCTGGGCATTGGGTGAATCATCTGCCAAGAGTTTGCGTGGAGGCAAGATGCCTGACGTTATTTTTGCAGGAACAGAGGTTCGTAAGGCTCTCAACTATGCGGAAGTGGCAGTTACTCTTGATAACAGTGATGGCTTTATCGCGGGTGCTGGTGAAACCATTCGTGTGGAGCGTCACATTTATCGAAACGGTGACAATGATTACTTGATTGATGGTCGTAAGGTTCGTCTGCGTGATATTCATGACCTCTTTATGGATACAGGCCTGGGGCGTGATTCTTTTTCCATTATTTCCCAAGGTCGTGTTGAGGCTATTTTTAATGCCAAACCTGAAGAGCGTCGCGCTATTTTCGAAGAAGCAGCAGGGGTTCTCAAATATAAGACACGTAAGAAAGAAACGGAAAGCAAGCTTAATCAAACCCAAGATAACCTTGATCGTTTGGAAGATATCATCTACGAGCTGGACGGTCAGGTTAAACCGCTTGAAAAGCAAGCTGCGACAGCCAAACGTTACTTGGAATTAGATGAAGAGCGTAGACAGACTCAGCTTAACCTTTTGGTCCACGATATTGAAGTTGGTAAGTCTGACTTGAGCCAGACCCAAGAGGATTTGGCAGCGGTCAAGGAAAAATTAACCAGCTATTATGAGGAACGCCATCGTTTAGAGACTGAGAACCAGGAACTCAAACAAAAACGCCATCAAATTTCAGAACAAATTTCTTCTGACCAACAAACCTTGGTGGATGTCACACGTCTTATTAGTGACTTTGAGCGTCAAATTGATCTTTATACCATGGAGAGTCAGCAGCGTTCAGAGAAAAAAGAAGAAACTGAAGCTCGTCTCAGTGAGTTAGAGTATTTGAAAGAAGAAGCTCAGACAGCACTCGATAAGGTTAATCAAGGCCAAGTTGAATTGAATGCTGAGTTGGATAGCCTTGCCCAAGAGCTGATTGCTATTCAAAAAGAACTGGAGCAATTTTCTGATGACCCAGATACGCTTATTGAACGTTTGCGTGAGGACTATGTTGGTCTGATGCAGGAGGAAGCCAAGGTTTCAAATAGTTTGACTCAGGTTACCCACGACATGGATAGTCAGACACAGGCGCTTGAGGCACAAGCTGAAGAATATAAACAAGCTCAGGCAGATTTGCTTTCCGCTCAGGAAGTGGCTAGCGAAGCTCAAAAAGCTTATCAAGCAGCCAAAGAGAGTCTTCAAAGCCTCTTAGCTAGCTACAAAGAAAAGGCCCAGGCTTATCAAGCTCTTGATAAGGACTATCAAGAGGCTCAAAAGCAGATGTTTGACCTCATGGATCACCTTAAGAGTAAAGATGCTCGTCGTCAAAGTTTAGAGTCTATCCAAAAAAATCATAGTAATTTCTATGCAGGGGTTAAGGCTGTTCTTCAAAATGCCCAATCCATTCAGGGAATTATTGGTGCAGTTAGTGAACACTTGACCTTTGATACGCGCTATCAGACGGCTCTTGAAATCGCTATGGGGGCTAGTGGGCAAAATATTATTGTGGAGGACGAAGCGGCTGCTAAGCGTTCGATTGACTACTTGAAGCGCAATCGTCAGGGGCGTGCAACTTTCTTGCCGTTGACAACCATCAAACCACGTCAACTTAATGGACAATTTGTTCAAAGTCTTGCCAATGCACCAGGTTTTATTGGTATGGCTTCCGATTTGGTTACCTATGAGGACCGCTTATCTAACATTTTCCAAAACCTCCTAGGGGTAACGGCAATCTTTGATACCATTGACAATGCTAATAAGGCAGCTCGAGCTGTTCGTTTCCAAGTACGTATGGTTACTCTTGACGGGTCTGAGATTCGTCCCGGTGGTGCCTTTGCTGGTGGTACCAACAAACAAAATAATAGTCTCTTTATCAAGCCTGAACTAGATGCATTGACTGCTGAAATTAACCAGATTAAGGCTCAATTAAGTGATAGTGAAGCCAAAGTTGAAGCCCTTAAGGTTAAACGTAAGGCTCTACAGAAAGAGCTAGAAGATCTTAAGGTAGATGGTGAGAATGCTCGTCTGCAAGAGCAAAAACTAGGCTTAGAACATCAACAAGCCTTGTCAGATGTTGAGAAAAATCAAGCCTTAGTAGATAGTTTCAAACAGGATTCTCAGGAAACTGAAGGTGTAAATCTGCAAGATAAGGCTGAGCAACTTAAAGTTGAGTTAGCGCAAATTGCATCCAAGCGTGAGGCCATTAACGACCGTATTGAGGCCATTAAGGAAGACAAAGATGCTCTTGGTCAACAAAAACAGGTTCTCTTAGAAAAGCAATCTGAACTTCAGTTGAAGGAACGTGACTTGCAGGCAGAATTGCGTTTTGCGAAGACAGAAAGCAATCGTCTTCAAGCTGACTTATCTGAGTTAATGAAAGAATCGGATAGTCTTAAGGCGCTCCTTAACAACCAGGTTGATGAAGACCAAACTGACCGCCTTCCGCATTTGCAAGCACAGCATAAAGAAGCTGTCCAACGTAAAGACGATTTGGAACAAGCTCTTGTCCGTGCTAAGATTCAGGTGCAAGATTACGAAGGTCAGTTGGAGGATTTGGAGGAGCGTTTGGCAAAAGCTGGCAATCGTAACGAGGATTTGATTCGTCAACAGACTCGCCTGGAAGAGCGTGAAAGTCAGATTAGTCAATCACTTCGTAAGTTTGCGACACAGTTGGCTGAAGATTATCAGATGACGCTCGAAGCAGCCAAAGGTCAGGCTAGCCCTCTTGACAATGTCGAACAAACACGCCAGAACCTGCAAGGTCTTGAGCGTTCAATCAAAGCTTTAGGTCCGGTCAATGTAGATGCTATTGCCCAATTTGAAGAGGTTAAGCAACGTCTTGATTTCTTGAACGGACAAAAGGATGATTTGCTCGAAGCTAAGAGTCTCCTTCTGAATACCATAAATGACATGGATGATGAAGTGAAATCACGCTTTAAAGCAACCTTTGAGGCTATCCGAGAAAGCTTTAAACAGACCTTTACCCAGATGTTTGGTGGAGGTTCATCAGACTTGATTTTGACCTCAGACAATCTCCTAGAGGCTGGAGTAGAAATTTCTGTGCAGCCACCAGGTAAGAAAATTCAATCACTTAACCTTATGTCTGGTGGTGAGAAGGCCTTGTCAGCTCTTGCCCTTCTCTTTGCCATCATTCGTGTTAAAACCATTCCATTTGTTATCCTTGACGAAGTAGAAGCGGCTTTGGATGAAGCCAATGTTAAACGCTTCGGTGACTACCTTAATCGTTTTGACAAGTCCAGTCAATTTATTGTAGTTACCCACCGTAAGGGAACGATGTCTGCGGCAGACTCTATTTATGGGGTAACCATGCAGGAATCAGGTGTCTCGAAAATCGTCTCGGTCAAACTGAAAGACCTTGATTTAGACTAAAAATAGATTATATTTTCATGAAAGATAGTTGATAGCTTTATCACTATCTTTTTTCATAGTCTCAAAAAATTTGTAAGGACTTTCAGAAAAACATTAAGTTTGCGCTTTCAAAATTACGCAATCGATTGCGTAAAATGGCTTAACAAAGGCTATGATTAGGATTTTAGGGTTTATGAGAGAGAGGGCGACTTGTCATTTCCCACTGACATGTTACAATATTTAAGGAAATGTCATATGGGGATATGGTGTTTTTTGAAGTTAGTTATAGTGTATGTGTTAAGATACGATTTTCTGGACACATTTAGGCTTCGCGTATACAAGTCTAAGAAGTCTTCTTTCGAGCGAAAAATCCAGGCTGGGAAACCTGGATTTTTCTTTGTCTTTTTAGTTTATTGGTCACCTTTCTCAGCTTGAGATTTGGCTTGTTTGATACCAGCATTGACCAAGCCCTGCATGATAGCCCCAAAAAGGATAGCTTCAAAAATGCCTGATAGCATATTATGGATTGAGAATAATTCTGTCAAATAGTCTTTATTGTCAACTAAGAAGTGAACTAGGGGCATGCCTAAGAACATGCTAATCCCAAAGTATAAACCTGACTTAAGCCCCACGTGCTTAAGTTGTTTTTTCTCTTTCTCAGTCAGTTCTTCCTCGTCAAAAGCATTAACAGCACTTATCTTTAACTTATAAGTAAGGATGCTGCTAACTAACAGAATGATAATCAAGAGGAGGATAGGATAAATACGAGCTACAAGTTCGGGATACTTAAAGCCTATAAGAAAGGCAATACAATTACCACAAAGTAAGGTAAAGAAAAGAACTATGAAAGCTATGTTACCCATTCGATCAACCTGTTGGCGCTTTTGTTCATCTAAAGGACCAGTAATACCGTAAAAACGTTTGATTAGTTTGTCAGTGAAGGTTTCTTTAACCATGATTTACCTCTTTCTATCTTTTATCTTTATTCGCCATTTCCATCCCAAAAGAGACTGTTAAGATCTGTGTCTAGTGCTTTAGCTAGATTTAGACAGAGCTCCAGTGTTGGGTTATATTTGTTATTTTCAATCATATTAATGGTCTGTCGGGAAACACCAATAGATTTTGCGAGTTCTAATTGCGAAAGCCCCATATTCTTTCTAAATTCCCTGACCTGATTCATAATGGGCCTCCTTCTGAAAGACAAGCTAATGTGTTGCTGTAAGTCGCAATTTATTAATTATGTCAACTTTATCTGACATAATTGTAGCAAATTTGTATAGGTGTGTCAATTATCTTAGACATATTTTCCATTTTGGCATTAACTAAAGGATTCTTTGTCAGCTCTTGAAAGCTTTTTGTTTTTTTGGTAAAATTGATAGTAATTGAATAGAAGTCGTAGAGACTAGTAACCTTATGGAAATTGACAGGGATTGGAGGTCATGGACTGGAAGCCTCCTCAAGGGAAGTTCGGCGAATTCACTCATGAAAACGACTGACGAATCAAGGTCTGGGTAACCAGATAAAAAACGGATGGTACCGCGTGTCAACGCTCCGGGTTGGAGTTTTGGCATGTGGTTTTTTGTTTGCGATTCGAAATTGTTACATCAGAAAGGAATCTCATGGATTTACAAACACAATTGCAAGAGTTGAAAACATCAACGCAGGCTAAATTGGCTGAAATGCGTAGTGAACACTCTAAAGAATTACAAGAATTGCGTGTTGCAGTTTTGGGTAAAAAAGGCTCTTTGACGGATCTTTTGAAGGGGCTTAAAGACCTTCCTAATGAAAAACGCCCTAAAGTTGGTAAAATGGTCAACGAAGTTCGTGACGTTTTGACTGAAGCTTTTGACGAAGCCGCTAAAATTGTTGAAGCCGCTAAAATTCAAGCACAACTTGACTCTGAAAGTCTTGACGTAACCCTTCCTGGACGCCAAGTCAAACTTGGAAACCGTCATATTCTTAGCCAAACAGCTGAAGAAATCGAAGACATTTTCTTAGGGATGGGCTTCCAAATCGTTGATGGTTTTGAAGTTGAGACTGACTACTATAACTTTGAACGTATGAACTTGCCTAAGGACCACCCAGCGCGTGATATGCAAGATACCTTCTACATTACTGAAGAAATTTTGCTTCGTACTCACACAAGTCCTGTCCAAGCTCGTACACTTGATAAACACGATTTTTCTAAAGGTCCACTTAAGATGATCTCACCAGGACGTGTTTTCCGTCGTGATACAGATGATGCGACTCACAGTCACCAGTTCCACCAAATCGAAGGTTTGGTCGTTGGTAAAAACATCTCAATGGGTGATCTTAAGGGAATGCTTGAAATGATTATCCAAAAAATGTTTGGTGCAGAACGTCAAATCCGTTTGCGTCCATCTTACTTCCCATTCACTGAGCCTTCAGTTGAGGTTGACGTGTCATGCTTCAAGTGTGGTGGTAAAGGATGTAACGTATGTAAGAAGACAGGTTGGATTGAGATCCTGGGTGCTGGTATGGTTCACCCACAAGTGCTTGAGATGTCTGGTGTCGATTCTGAAGAATATTCAGGTTTCGCCTTTGGTCTTGGTCAAGAACGTATTGCCATGCTTCGTTATGGTATCAACGACATTCGTGGTTTCTACCAAGGGGATGTTCGTTTCTCAGAACAGTTTAAATAAGGTTTAGGAGGTTGTCATGTCAGTCGTTATTCGTAAGGTTCTTCCGGAAGAAGTAGCAGAATTAAAAGTTATCTCCGAAGATACCTTTAGAGAGACTTTTGCTCATGATAATACCGAAGACCAGTTGCAAGGTTACTTTGATACCGCACTTTCTGAGGAAGTTCTCTTAGATGAAATCACTCATGAAGAATCGCGTTACTTTTTCATTCTCGTTGATGGTGAAAAGGCAGGTTTTCTAAAGACTAATGTAGGTTCTGCTCAAACAGAGCAGCACTTGGATAATGCCTTTCAAATTCAACGTATTTATATCAGTCAGGCCTTCCAAGGCATGGGCTTGGGTAAGCAACTCTTTGAGTTTGCCTTACAAGAAGCTCGTGATCTAGGTTGTGATTGGGCCTGGTTGGGTGTTTGGGAAAGGAATTTCAAAGCACAGATATTTTACGATAAATATGGCTTCGAAAAATTCGCAGAACACGATTTTCCAGTTGGTGATGGTAAAGTTGACCGCGACTGGTTGCTTAAATTAAAACTATAAACCTATTATTAAGTTGATAGAGAGGAGTTTAAAAGGCGATTAAACGTGTTAGTTCGTCTTCCTCTTATATCAGATATACATATTCCTAAATTACAGAAAGGATTTGAACCTGCTTAAGTAGAGGTTTGAACTCTTCTCTCATTTATCAGTTGAACTGATAATTTTACAGAAAGGATTTGAATACGACCTCAAAGTTCGAGATTAGTTGTTTTTGAATCTGAATGTTTTGTTCCTAATCATACAGAAAGGATTTGAACCCGCCCTAAGCTCTGGGCAAAAAAGATAAAGTCGCCTAGGTGCTGATGCACCAACGTTGCCTTTCCTATTTTTGCGGAGAGCTATTAACGGGCTTGGTATCATAATTATGCTAGTTAGTTATAAATGGTTAAAAGAGTTGGTTGATGTGGATGTTACCACTGCCGAACTCGCTGAAAAAATGTCGACGACAGGTATTGAAGTGGAAGGTGTTGAGACACCTGCTGAGGGCTTGTCAAAATTGGTTGTTGGTCATGTCTTGTCATGTGAAGATGTGCCTGACACACACTTGCACTTGTGTCAAGTAGATACTGGAGATGCAGAAGGTCCACGTCAAATTGTTTGTGGTGCTCCAAATGTCACTGCTGGCATCAAGGTAATTGTTGCCATTCCTGGTGCCCGCATTGCGGATAACTACAAGATCAAAAAAGGTAAGATTCGCGGCATGGAATCTCTCGGGATGATCTGTTCTTTGGCAGAGCTTGGACTTCCAGATAGCATTATTCCTAAGGAATTTGCGGATGGTATCCAAATTTTGTCAGAAGATGCCGTACCTGGAGATAGCATCTTCCCATATCTTGACCTTGATGATGAAATCATCGAATTGTCAATCACACCTAACCGTGCGGATGCTCTTTCTATGCGTGGTGTGGCACATGAAGTCGCTGCAATCTATGGAAAATCTGTTCACTTCCCAGAAAAAACGGTTACTGAAGACAGTAAACCAGCTTCTGATAAGATTTCAGTAGCCATCGAAAGTGATAAAGTGGCTACTTATGCTAGTCGTGTGGTTGAGAATGTTACTGTTCAACCAAGTCCACAATGGTTGCAAAACCTTCTTATGAATGCTGGTATCCGTCCAATCAACAACGTGGTTGACGTGACAAACTATGTTCTTCTTTACTTTGGACAACCAATGCACGCCTTCGATTTGGATAAATTTGAAGACTCACGTATCGTTGCCCGTGATGCCCGTGATGGTGAAAAATTGGTCACTCTCGATGGTGAAGAACGTGAATTGACTGCTGAAGATATTGTTATTACAGTTGCTGACAAACCAGTTGCCCTCGCAGGTGTTATGGGTGGCGCTTCAACTGAAATTGACAACAATTCTAAAAATGTCGTTCTCGAAGCTGCTGTTTTTGATGGTAAATCAGTTCGTAAGACAAGTAGCCGTCTCAACCTTCGTTCAGAATCATCATCACGTTTTGAAAAAGGTATCAATAACGATACTGTCCTTGAAGCACTTGATTTTGCTGCAGCTATGTTGCAAGAATTGGCAAATGGAACGGTTCTTGCAGGCCGTGTTCAAGCGGGATCTGTTGATACAGAACCAGTCCAAGTTTCTACAAGCCTTGACTACGTAAATGTTCGCCTTGGTACAGAATTGACTTTTGCGGATATTGAAGATGTGTTTGCGAAACTTGGTTTTGGATTGACTGGTGATGCTGATAAATTCACTGTATCTGTACCACGTCGTCGTTGGGATATCAGTATCCAAGCAGACTTGGTTGAAGAAATTGCACGTATCTACGGCTATGAAAAATTGCCTACGACACTTCCAGAGGCAGCAGGAACAGCTGGTGAGTTGACTGAAACACAAGCGCTTCGTCGTAAGGTTCGTACCATTGCTGAAGGTGCTGGATTGACGGAAATCATCTCATATGCTTTGACTACACCTGAAAAAGCTGTTGAATTTGCTGTGACACCTACTAACTTGACTGAGTTGATGTGGCCAATGACTGTTGACCGTTCAGCCCTCCGTCAGAACATGGTCTCTGGTATGCTTGATACTGTTGCTTACAATGTTAACCGTAAGAATAGTAACGTTGCTATTTACGAAATCGGTAAGGTCTTTGAACAAAATGGCAATCCAAAAGAGGAATTGCCAAATGAAATCAATACCTTTGCCTTCGCTATTTCTGGTCTTGTAGCTGAAAAAGATTTCCAAACTAAAGCAACACCAGTTGATTTCTTCTATGCTAAAGGTATCGTTGAAGCTCTCTTTGATAAACTTGAGGTTTCAGTTGACTATGTACCGACAAAAGACCTAGCAAGCATGCACCCAGGTCGTACAGCTGCTATTGTCCTTGATGGTCAAACGATTGGATTCCTTGGTCAAGTTCACCCACAAACTGCTAAAAACTACGGTATTCCAGAAACTTATGTGGCTGAAATTAACCTTAGTACTGTAGAAGCAGCCTTGCAACCGGCTCAACCATTTGTTGAAATCACAAAATTCCCTGCAGTATCACGTGATATCGCCCTTCTTCTCAAGGCAGAAATCACTCATCAAGAAGTTCTTGATGCTATCTATTCTGCAGGAGTGAAACGCTTGGTTGCCGTTAAACTCTTCGACGTTTACGCAGGTGAAAAACTTGGTGCTGGAATGAAATCAATGGCTTATAGCCTTACCTTCCAAAATCCAAATGATAACCTCACAGACGAAGAAGTTGCTAAATACATGGAAAAAATCACCAAAGCTCTTACTGAGAAAGTCGAAGCAGAGGTTCGTTAATAGTTAAAAAATCCATCTGAGAAGATGGATTTTTAAGTGACTAGACTATATTACAAAAAGGAGTTAATTTGTTTTTAGAGTTTTTTGATGGGGTATTAGGACATTACACTTTTGAATCTGATAAAGTTAATGTTCTGATTGATGGTTTACCCAGTTTTGCTTATCCCTTGGGGCAAGTAATATTTGTATTATTAGTCTACAGGTTATTCGTTCATCAATATTTTAAAAAATTTTTAACCATGTCACCTCGGGATATTTGGGCTTGGCATAAAGAAACGTTCCGCAAAAGTAAATTATCTTTCATTGTCATCCCAATAGTTTATCTGTTCGTTTTCGGAATGACCTATGTTTTAGTTGATGATGTTTTGGCTACCGTCACTATTTACAAAGACTATAGAGGTCCTATAGCTAAAACCATTGATGGTCAAGTGGAAAAAATAGATATTAGTCATGTTGGGACAAAAACGAATAGTGCTAGGATTAATGCTCACTTTGTAAGCTCTGACGGGCAGATTTATGACATTCACCTGATAAACGGTGATAAGAGAATCGCTAATTATATGCGCCATCATGAGGCAGAGTCCTACACGGCAACACTTTCCTTTGATAAACATGGCAAACCAGTTTACATTTCTAAATTCTGGGAATAAGCGGTTTGGATAGCTCTTTCAGGGATTTGCACTTGACAAATATGTAAATTCTCTGCATAATAAAAGAAAAAGCCATGAAAAGAGGGTAGCCATGCAAATTATTAAACGTAATGGTCAAGTTGCTGAATTTGATCCTGATAAAATTTACCAAGCCATCTTAAAAGCAGCACAGACTGTGTATGTTCTTGATGATACTTGGCGCCAAAATCTTGCTCAAGTGACGAAAAAAGTAGTGCTTGATCTTCAAGATGCTCAGGTGGAACGCCCAACCATTAACATGATTCAGTCATTGGTTGAAAATCGTCTCATGGAAGCAGGCTTTATCAATATTGCCGAGCATTATATTTCATACCGTTTGCAACGAGATTTGGAGCGTAACGGTTATGGTGACAAGGTCATTGTACACCTACGCTTTGAGCAGACTAAATAAGAAAAGCCATCAAGCGATGGCTTTTTTTGTGTCTGATTGTCACTTTGTCTTTTTTAAAAGTTTTATAAAGGATTCCAGTTCCTGTCCATGACCTATCTGCAGATAAGTTTCAGAAGTTGGTCTAATAAAGGAGGATTCTAAAAAGCGAATCTGCTTGTGGGCTTTGAATTTTTCAAGTGAAAACTCCTTAGGAAGTTGCCAAGTCACATGTCTAGGAGAAATCTGATAAGGAATGCTAACCTTAGATTTCTCAATGATTGCTTGACTTTTAGCCATATTTTGTTGAAAGAGGTCACCCAGCTTCTTAATGTTTTTTTGGAACATGCCATTTGCGAGATAAACGGAAAGTGCTTTTTGCATAATGAGATTGGTATCATAGTCAATAAGTCCCTTGTGGCTCAAAAAGGTAGGCTTAAGATTAGGAGGTAAGACAAGGCTACCTAGACGTAAACCTGGAAAAAGAGCCATGGAAAAGGATTTGATGTAGATGGTCTGATTTTTGGTGTCATAGTAGTGAATCGGGAGATTTTTACTATCGCTAAAGTCTCCCATATAGTCATCCTCGACGATATAAACATTGTACTGATTGGCAAGTTGGGCTAGCTTTTCTTTTTCACTGGCAGAATAGCTTAATCCAAGAGGGTTGGAGTAACGACTGATGGTATAGAAGAACTTAATCTGTCCAGATGTAAAGTACTCTTCCAAGCGGTCAAAATCTAAACCATCAAAACCACGGTTAATCGTCTCGTAAGCTAGATTCTGACGGTTGACGAGCTGGTTCATGCGATGATAGGTAGGTTGTTCTAAGAGAATTTTGTAGCCCCCATTACCAAAATCCATCTGTGAAAGGATGTAGAGGGCCTGTTGGCTTCCTGAGGTTATGACAATCTGATCCGAATTGACATAAATATCGTCAGCTATTAATCGACTCTTTAAGGCTTCAAGCAAATCTTTGAGTCCGGCTTGTTCATGATAATAGTTGAAGAGATAGTCTTGATGACCTGCCAAACTTTCATCTAAACACAGCTTAAAATCCTCGTAGGCCAATTGATTGTAATCGTTAAGGTTAAGAAGCACCTTATTATCAACTTCATTACGACCTTCTAGGACGTAATAGCCACTTTTGGGTACGGCATAAATATAGTTTTGATACTTTAGTTCCAAGAGTGCTCTTTGGGCGGTATCCTTACTACAGCCATGAGTCTGGCTTAGTTGACGAATAGAGGGGAGCTTACTCCCTTTTTTCAAAGTCCCATTTTGGATATCTTTGATGATGGTCTCGACAATATCTTGATAAATACTCATAACTGACCCCTTACAGATTTTTCCTTATTGTACCCTACTTGTCCTCTGAGAGCAAGATGTCTGGAGACATTTGACAAGATTATTAGATTTTGACATAATAAAAAGGTTATTAGGAAATACTAAATTTCCATCCCAAACAAGTTTAAGGAGATTGTAAGAATGACTTTTAAGAAAATCTTAGGACTTCTGGCTCTTGCATGCTTAACCATTATCGGTTTGTCAGCTTGCACACCAGAGAAAGAGCCTACTTGGACCTACGATAAAAACAAAATGCTATTTACAGGACAAGATGCTAGTGTACAAGTTCTTTCTGCAACTAAAATCGAATCACCAGAAGGTCAAAAAGCTGTTCGTGTTCACTATAAACTTAGCAACTCAAGTAAAGAAACAATGAATGCCTACACTCTTTTGATGAAGGTGGTCCTTGATGTGAAACAAGAGAAGGAAGAATTGAAGGTTGCTACATTGGTCTTTTCTAAAGATGATGACCGAGATAAGATTGCAAATAAGACCAAGATTGCTCCTAAGGAAGTTAAAGAAATCGTTGTTGACTATGCCGTTGCTGATTTTGATCATGATCTTAGCATTGATTTTTCTGATTATGGTACTGAGGCAAACGCGACTGCCAAGCTTTCACTACAAAATCTTGAAAAGGCACCTGTCAAATACTTTGATAAAAAAGCTCAATAAGTCTTATCACCACATGAATGTGTGGTGTTTTTTTATTGACTTAAATCTGTACCCAGACAGTAATGAAAATACTATCTTGTTTAATCGTCAGAATTTTCATAAACTTATACTATATTTATTGACTAAGGAGTTTTAGCTATGTCAGCAAAACGTTTAACCATTTCTGCATTTTTCATGGCACTTGTCATTATTTTGAGCTCGAGTCTCTTATCCATTCCTGTGCCAGGAGGTCATTTCTATTTTAACGGGATTATTATTTTCCTAGTTGGTTTAATTTTCCCACCTACAGAAGCAGTTATTATTGCCGGAGTAGGTTCCTTTATTGGAGATTTTCTTTTTTACCCTCTTCCTATGTGGGTAACTCTAGTAACACATAGCCTTCAAGTTCTCGCTATTGCACTCATTGTTGGAGGACGCTTAGGAAAATTGAGCAAGTCTAGGGCAGCTTTAGGTCTCTTGATTGGGGCTATTATTGACTTAGTAGGATATGGCTTAGGAAGAGCCTTTATCTACGGTACGCCTGCCTATGCTATTATGAAGATTCCTTTTGACATTGTAGCTGCTATTCTTGGTTTAGGAGTGGCCTACTACATTTATTTCCACACAGGTTTTGTTAAACAGTTTAAAAAGACCTGGGAAGGAAAATAGATGACCAAAGTAATTGTTGCCAATGACCTGGTTGGTCTAGGTAAGGTTGCTTTAACTAGTAGCCTCCCTATCATGTCAGCTTGTCAAACTGAAGTCCTTCCTTTACCAACAGTTCTTTTATCTTCGCATACAGGAGAGTTTGAAAATATCTATGTACGGGATCTTACGGATGACCTAAAGGGATTTTGTAAGCAGTGGGAGCACCTGGATTTTATAGTAGATGGCCTTGTGAGTGGTTATTTTAAGTCAGAAGAAGCACTAAAATGTGTAGGTCAATTGGCTCGCGATAAACAGATAGCTCTATTTGTTGACCCTATTATGGGTGACAATGGTAGTCTCTATCAAGGTTTTGATAGCAACTATGTAGAAGCCATGAAAGCTTTCTGTCAACAAGCAGATGTCATCATTCCTAATCTGACAGAAGCTGCCTTTTTGACGGATACTCCCTATCTTGAAGAAGGTTCCTATGATGAGGCCACTATTGAAAAGCTTCTGAGAGAGTTGACCAAGCTTGGACCTAGAAAAGTTATTTTAACAGGTATTTCATTTGAAACTGAAAAAATCGGATTGGCTTATTTTGATAAGGAGGCCAATCAAGTAATTTATCGAATGAGGAAACGATATCATTCACATTTTTATGGGAGCGGGGACTTACTTACGGCAATTTTATCAGCTGGCTACTTTCATAACCTTAATTTTCTAAAGGTTTGTGATTTGGCTTTGGATATCCTGGATAAAGTCCTATCATTTACACTTTCTAGTGGTCGACCTTTAAAATATGGTCTCTGTTATGAGCCCTATATCGGTTATTTATTTAATGGCATTAATGAGCTATTGGAGGAGAAAAATGAAAAATGATAAAACTCGTGAATTAGTTGAATTGAGTTTGTATGCAGCCTTAATTATTGTTAGTGTACAGTTTATTCGGATTCCTTTTGGACCACAATTTGTCCATTTGGGAAATGCCCTAGTTGTGATTGCTGTGTTGATTTTCGGAGCTAGGAAAGGTGCGCTAGTCGCAACAGTGGGCCTAGGCTTATTTGATATTTTCAATGGTTATGCTGCTGAGGTTTGGATTACTATTTTAGAATCTTTGATTGTTTGTTTTGTTCTCTATCTTGTTTTTGAAAAGCTACTCAAATCAAATGACAAAATGATGAACATCATTATTGTTGGCGTGATAGCTGCAGTAACCAAAATTATTTTGAATTTTGTTAAGTATACGATTATTAATAGTGTCGTTGCGGCTATACCACTAAATGCTGCCATGGCATTGGCACTTACTAAAATTGGTGGGACCTTTGGGACATCAGTAGTGACAATCATTGCAGTTCCGCTCCTGTATCCTGTCTTCAAACGTATTTTACAGAAACATTAAGGATTTAGCAGGTTTGTCCTGCTTTTTCTTTTTAATTTTCCAGAAGCAGAGGTCCAAATTTTCACTAAAAAATGGTAAAATAGTAAAGTTAATGTCAAGAAAGGAAAGGGCTGAAAGCAGGTTTAGCCCAGATATACTATGTCTATTTTAGAAGTCAAAAATCTTAGTCACGGATTTGGTGACCGTGCTATTTTTGAAAATGTCTCATTCCGTTTGCTCAAAGGTGAGCATATCGGTCTTGTCGGTGCTAACGGTGAAGGAAAGTCAACCTTCATGTCTATCGTTACTGGAAAATTGCAACCAGATGAAGGTAAGGTAGAGTGGTCTAAGTATGTTACAGCGGGTTACTTGGATCAGCATGCAGTTCTTGAAAAGGGAATGACAGTTCGTGATGTCCTTCGTACGGCTTTTGATGAGCTTTTTAAAACTGAAGAACGCATCAACGAAATTTACATGTCTATGGCTGAAGAGGGTGCTGATGTTGATGCTCTGATGGAAGAAGTAGGAGAGCTTCAGGATCGCTTGGAAACGCGTGATTTCTATACATTAGATGCTAAGATTGATGAGGTTGCTCGTGCTCTTGGTGTCATGGATTTTGGTATGGACACAGATGTAACAGACCTTTCAGGTGGTCAACGTACCAAGATTCTCTTGGCCAAGTTGCTACTTGAAAAACCAGATATCTTGCTTCTCGACGAGCCAACCAACTATTTGGATGCAGAACACATTGCCTGGCTTAAACGTTACCTTCAGGAGTATGAAAATGCCTTTGTTCTTATTTCGCATGATATTCCGTTCCTAAACGATGTGATTAACATTGTCTATCATGTTGAAAATCAAGACTTGGTTCGCTATGCAGGTGATTATGATAATTTCCAATCTGTCTATGCTATGAAAAAGGCACAATTGGAAGCTGCCTATGAACGTCAGCAGAAAGAAATTGCAGACCTTCAGGATTTTGTTAACCGTAACAAGGCGCGTGTTGCTACGCGAAATATGGCCATGTCTCGTCAGAAGAAATTGGATAAGATGGAAATTATTGAATTGCAGGCTGAGAAGCCAAAACCTGAATTCCATTTCAAGGAAAGCCGTACACCTGGACGTTTTATTTTCCAAACCAAAGACCTCGTTATTGGTTACGACCGCCCTTTGACCAAGGCTCCTTTGAATCTAACCTTCGAACGTAATCAAAAAGTAGCTATCGTGGGTGCCAATGGTATCGGTAAGACTACTTTGCTTAAGAGCCTGCTTGGTATTATTCAACCACTAGAAGGAGAAGTTGAAACAGGTGACTTTATTGACCTAGGTTACTTCGAGCAAGAAGCAGAAGGGTCACGTCAGACGCCTCTTGAAGCGGTTTGGGATGCCTTCCCAGCCTTAAATCAAGCTGAGGTCCGTGCGGCTCTAGCCAAATGCGGATTAACCTCTAAGCATATTGAAAGCCAAATTCAAGTGCTTTCAGGTGGAGAACAGGCTAAAGTTCGCTTCTGTCTCCTTATGAATCGTGAAAATAATGTTCTTGTTCTGGATGAACCTACCAACCACTTGGATGTTGACGCCAAGGATGAATTGAAGCGTGCCCTTCAGGCCTTCAAGGGCAGTATCCTTATGGTATGTCACGAACCAGAATTTTATGAAGGTTGGACAGACGTTTGGGATTTTAATGAGTTAGTATAGAGATAAAAGAGTGTTGACATTCTCTAAAGAGAAAGTTACTCACTCTTTTTTTATATTTTAAAGCAAAGTAACTTTCTAGGATTTGGTAAGACAGTGATGGTGTTAAGAAAGGTAACCGTCATCATAAAGTGTTTTTCTACCTATTTTGACATGATCTACTTGGGTTTTGAGCATAGAAACTTAATTTGTTCAAAAAGTAACAAAGTCTGAGCATAAAAGGTGTAACCGTTTTCCGATTATGGTAGAATAAAATAGTAAACTATTATCAAAAGAAAGTTGGATAAACTTATGTCAAAAATCGTAGTTGTTGGTGCTAACCACGCTGGTACTTTTAGTATTAATACTATTCTCGATAATTACGGAGACCAAAATGAAGTAGTTGTTTTCGACCAAAACTCTAACATTTCATTCTTGGGTTGTGGTATGGCTCTTTGGATCGGTAATCAGATTTCTGGTTCAGACGGACTCTTCTATGCAACAAAAGAAGGTCTTGAAAGCAAAGGTGCTAAAGTTTACATGAACTCACCAGTTGAGTCAATTGACTTTGATGCTAAAACTGTCACAGCTCTTGTCGATGGTAAAGAGCATGTTGAATCATATGATAAATTGATTTTGGCTACTGGCTCACAACCAATCTTGCCTCCAATCGAAGGTGCTGAAATCAAAGAAGGTAGCCGTACTTTCGAAGCAACACTTGAAAACCTTCAATTTGTTAAACTTTTCCAAAACGCTCAAGAAGTTATTGATAAGTTGAACGACAAATCTCAAGATATCAAACGTGTAGCGGTTGTAGGTGCTGGTTACATTGGTGTTGAATTGGCTGAAGCTTTCCAACGTCATGGAAAAGAAGTTATCCTTATCGACGTTGTTGATACATGTTTGGCTGGTTATTATGACCATGATTTGACTGAACTTATGGCTAAAAATATGGAAAGCCACGGTATTAAATTGGCATTTGGTGAAACTGTTAAGGCAGTTGAAGGAGATACTAAAGTTGAACGTATCGTCACTGATAAAAATGCTTACGATGTCGACATGGTTGTCCTTGCAGTAGGTTTCCGTCCTAACACAGCTCTTGGTGCTGGTAAATTGGACACATTCCGTAATGGCGCTTACCTTGTTAATAAGAAACAAGAAACATCAATCAAAGACGTTTATGCAGTTGGTGACTGTGCTACCGTTTATGACAATGCTCTTGAAGATGTGAACTACATTGCCTTGGCTTCAAACGCTGTTCGTTCAGGTATTGTCGGTGGTCATAATGCCGGTGGTGGCGATGTTGAATCAAACGGTGTTCAAGGATCAAATGGTATCTCAATCTATGGTTTGAACATGGTATCTACTGGTTTGACAGAAGAAAAAGCAAAACGCTTTGGCTTCAATCCAGCAGTAGTAGAATCAACAGATCTTCAAAAAGCTGCCTTCATGGAAGATGAAAATGAAGACGTTACAATCAAGATTGTCTATGACAAAGATACACGCAAAGTTCTTGGTGCTCAAATGGTATCACGCATGGACATCTCTATGGGAATCCATATGTTCTCATTGGCTATCCAAGAAGGTGTAACTATTGACCGTCTTCAATTGCTTGATTTGTTCTTCTTGCCACACTTTAACCAACCGCTTAGCTATATTGCTAAAGCAGCTATCTCAGCTAAATAATTTTAAACAGCTAATTCAGTCGAATTAGCTGTTTTTTCTTTTTTTAATACGAAAAAAGCCTCCTACTGGAGACTTTTATTTAACTAATGTTAGATTAGTTTTTTGAAGCTTCTTGGAAATCAGGGTTTTTCCATGCTTCATCAATGATAGCTTGCAATTCGTCAGCAGAAGCTTTCATTTTTTGTTGTTCAGCATCGTTCAATGGGATGTTAACTGGACGTACGATACCGTGTGCACCTACGATAGCAGGTTGACCGATAAAGACGTTGCTTACACCATATTGACCTTCTTGGAATACAGACAATGGAAGTACTGCATTTTCATCGTCAAGAATAGCTTTAGTGATACGAGCAAGGGCAACGGCGATACCATAGTAAGTAGCACCTTTTTTGTTGATGATTGTGTAAGCGGCATCACGAACACCTTCGAACAATTCAACTAATTCAGATTCTTGAACGTTTTGAGTGTCTTTAAGGAATTCTTCAAGGTTTACACCGGCGATGTTAGCGTGTGACCAAACGGCAAATTCTGAGTCACCGTGTTCACCCATGATGTAGGCGTGAACTGAACGAGCATCAACGTCAAGTTTTTCAGCAAGTGCTTGACGGAAACGAGCTGAGTCAAGTGAAGTACCTGAACCGATAACGCGTTCTTTAGGGAATCCTGAGAATTTCCATGTTGAGTAAGTCAATACGTCAACTGGGTTAGCTGCTACAAGGAAGATTCCTTTGAAGCCTGATTCAACAACTTGAGTAACGATAGATTTGTTGATAGCAAGGTTTTTACCAACAAGATCAAGACGAGTTTCACCTGGTTTTTGTGGAGCACCAGCAGTGATAACTACAAGGTCAGCATCCGCACAGTCTTCGTATTTAGCTGCGTAGATTTTCTTAGGTGAAGTGAAAGCAAGCGCGTGGCTTAGGTCAAGCGCATCACCAACAGCTTTTTCGAACAATTGTGGAATTTCGATGATACCAAGTTCTTGAGCGATACCTTGGTTTACAAGTGCGAAAGCGTAAGATGAACCTACGGCACCGTCACCAACGAGGATGACTTTTTTGTGTTGTTTAGTTGCAGTCATGGGTCTAAACATCTCCTTATTTTTTAATTGGGTTACCCCGTACACTGCTTATTCTACCACTTTAAGTGATGGATGTCACGAAATAATAAGGAAATAATAGATGAAAGCGTTTACACAACTGAAAATTAAAGCGTTTTATGGTATAATATTATAGAAATTTTCTATACTCTTTTATTAGAGTTTGGAATGATTTGAATGAAAGAAAAGAGGCATTTTTAGAGTGCAAGATAATAATTTAATTGACGTTAATTTGACGTCTGAGATGAAGACAAGCTTTATCGATTATGCCATGAGTGTTATCGTGTCTCGTGCTCTCCCAGATGTTCGTGACGGTTTAAAACCTGTACAACGTCGTATTCTATATGGAATGAATGAGCTTGGGGTGACACCTGATAAGCCACATAAAAAATCTGCCCGTATTACCGGGGATGTCATGGGTAAATATCACCCACACGGAGACTCATCTATCTATGAAGCCATGGTTCGTATGGCGCAATGGTGGAGCTACCGTTACATGTTGGTTGACGGTCACGGGAACTTTGGTTCTATGGATGGTGATGGGGCTGCCGCTCAGCGTTATACTGAGGCGCGTATGTCTAAAATCGCCTTGGAAATGCTTCGTGATCTCAATAAGAATACCGTTGATTTTCAAGATAACTATGATGGATCAGAACGTGAGCCAATCGTTCTTCCGTCTCGTATTCCGAACCTTCTTGTCAATGGTGCGACAGGGATTGCCGTTGGTATGGCGACTAACATCCCACCACACAATTTGGCTGAAACGATTGATGCTGTCAAATTGATGATGGATAATCCTGAAGTCACAACACGTGAACTGATGGAAGTTCTTCCTGGTCCAGACTTTCCAACTGGTGGCTTGGTCATGGGGAAATCTGGTATTCACCGTGCATATGAAACTGGTAAGGGTTCTATTGTTCTTCGTTCGCGTACTGAAATTGAAACAACTAAATCAGGTCGTGAGCGTATTGTTGTCACTGAGTTTCCTTACATGGTCAATAAGACCAAGGTTCATGAACATATCGTTCGTTTAGCTCAAGAAAAACGTATTGAAGGGATTACAGCAGTCCGTGATGAGTCTTCTCGTGAAGGTGTACGCTTTGTCATCGAGGTGCGTCGTGATGCTTCTGCCAATGTTATCTTGAACAATTTGTTCAAATTAACGCAACTTCAGACTAACTTCAGCTTCAACATGTTGGCCATTGAAAAGGGTGTTCCTAAAATCCTTTCTTTGCGTCAAATCTTGGCTGACTATATTGCTCACCAACAAGAAGTTGTGGTTCGTCGTACACAGTTTGACAAGGATAAGGCTGAGGCACGTGCTCACATTTTAGAAGGTTTGTTGATTGCCCTTGATCATTTGGATGAAGTGATTACGATTATCCGTAACAGTCAAACTGATGCTGAGGCTCAAGCTGAGTTGATGGCTCGCTTCGAACTCACGGAACGTCAAAGTCAAGCTATTCTTGATATGCGTTTGCGTCGTTTGACAGGTTTGGAACGTGATAAGATTCAAAATGAGTACAATGATCTCTTGGCTCTGATTGCTGATTTAGCTGATATTTTGGCAAAACCAGAACGTGTCATTGCTATCATCAAGGAAGAATTGGACGAAAGCAAGCGTAAATTTGCAGATGCTCGCCGCACAGAGCTTATGGTCGGAGAAGTTATTTCTCTTGAAGATGAGGACCTCATCGAGGAAGAAGATGTTGTTGTCACTCTCTCAAATAAAGGGTATATTAAACGTTTAGCCCAAGACGAGTTCCGTTCACAAAAACGTGGTGGTCGCGGTGTCCAAGGTACTGGTGTTAACGATGATGACTTTGTTCGTGATATTGTCTCAACAAGCACTCATGATCACCTTTACTTCATGACTAATAAGGGGCGTGTATACCGTCTTAAGGGGTATGAAATCCCAGAATACGGTCGCACAGCCAAAGGCTTACCTATCGTCAATCTCTTGAAGTTGGACGAAGGTGAGACTATTCAAACAGTCATTAATGCCAAGAGTGATCAAGCTTCTGAAAATAATCACCTTGTCTTTGTAACTCGCCAAGGTCTAGTTAAACGTACAAAAGAAACGGAATTTAAGAACATTCGTCAAAATGGGTTGATTGCCTTGAAACTTAGAGAAGGTGACGAGCTAATCAATGTCTTCTTGACTACTGGTAATGAAGAAATTGTCATTGGTACTAAATTTGGTTACAGTGTACGCTTCAAAGAAGACACTATTCGAAGCATGAGTCGTATGGCTGCCGGTGTTAAAGGGGTAACTCTTCGTGATGGTGACCAAGTTGTTGGTGCAGCTGCCATTACAGAAGACCAAGAAGTCTTGATTATCACTGAAAAAGGTTACGGTAAGCGTACCTCAGCTACTGAATACCCAACGAAGGGTCGTGGTGGTAAAGGTATCAAGACTGCCAATATCACAGAGAAGAATGGTAACCTAGCAGGTATTGTAACAGTGTCTGGTGATGAGGATATCATGGTCATCACCGATACAGGTGTTATCATCCGTACTGCCGTTGCTAATATTTCACAAACTGGTCGTGCCACTCAAGGGGTTAAGGTCATGCGCTTGGATGACTCTGCTCGTATTGTAACCTTTGCTTTAGTTGAGCCAGAAGAAGTTGAACAAGCTTCCGAAGATCAAGAAAGTGGTGACAACTAATGAGCAAGGATAAGAAAAATAACGTAACAAAAAAACGCCGTAAGTGGCTTGATATTCTTCGCTGGGTGTTGATTGTTGTTCTCTTAGTTGTTGGTCTAGCCTTGATTTTCAATAAGTCTATTCGAAACACAGTGATTGCTTGGAATACAAATAAGTATCAAGTGAGCAAGGTTTCTAAAAAGACTATTGAGAAAAACAAGGAAGCTAAGACTAGCTTTGACTTTGATACCGTTAAATCAATTAGTACAGAGTCTGTCTTGCAGGCACAGATGGATGCTCAAGAGCTTCCTGTCGTTGGTGGTATTGCTATTCCAGAGGTAGGTATCAATCTCCCTATTTTCAAAGGACTAGGCAATACAGAGTTGACTTACGGTGCAGGAACGATGAAAGAGGATCAAGTCATGGGTGGTGAAAACAACTATTCACTAGCTAGCCACCACGTCTTTGGTATTGCCGGTGCATCTGATATGCTATTTTCACCGCTAGATAAGGCTAAGGAAGGTATGAAGATTTATCTTACGGATAAAAATAAAGTCTATACTTATGTTATTAGTGAGGTGAAGGTTGTTCAACCAACTGAAGTAGCAGTAGTTGATGATACACCTGGCAAGTCTGAAGTTACCCTTGTAACTTGTACGGATGCCGAAGCAACTCAGCGTACAATCGTCAAAGGTGAATTGAAATCACAGGTAGATTTTGATAAGGCAAGTTCAGATATTATTGAAGCCTTTAATAAGTCATACAATCAATTTCAAAGTTAAGAAAGGGCCTTCGGGCCTTTTTCAATGGAGGAAAATATGTTTTTAAATACAGTGCACCATGTTGCTATTATTGTTTCTGATTATGACTTGTCTCGAGATTTTTATGTCAATAAACTTGGTTTTGAGATTATTCGGGAAAATCACCGTCCGGAACGTCATGATTATAAGTTAGACCTACGCTGTGGAGGTATAGAACTTGAAATCTTCGGCAATAAGACCAGTGATCCGAACTATGTGGAGCCCCCAAAACGTCCGTCTTATCCTGAGGCATGTGGCTTACGTCATTTAGCTTTCAGAGTGACTAATATTGAAGAGGTCGTCCAAGAGTTAGAACAAAAGGGTATCTCCTGCCAACCTATTCGCAAGGACACTTTTACCGGTGAAAAGATGACTTTCTTTGCTGATCCAGATGGTCTTCCCTTGGAGTTGCACGAGTAGTTTTTTTAACCTTAATTTTTTAAGTCATGGTATAATAGGTGAACGGCTGAGCCTAGAGTCAGTCGTCCTTTAGGAGATTATGGAATACTATTCTATTTTCGAAAGGAAACACATATGAAATTGAAAAAACTTCTTGTTACTGGGATGGCTATATTGGCTTCAGTAACAGCCTTTACTTCGGTTGCTCAAGCAGCAACATCATCACAAGTCCAAAAGGTTATTGATGAATCTTATGTTCAACCAGACTATGTGATGGGGTATTCATTGTCGGAAGAGCAACGAAATGAAACCTTGAATTTATTAGGGTATGATAGTAGTAAGGATACTAATGTCAAGACCTTGACGACATCTGCTTACGCCAATATCATGAATGTCGCTGACGATTCTAGTCTTCAGCTATATTCTTCGGTTAAGCTTGCTAAGCTGGGTGCTAAGGAAACCTTGAGTGTAGAGATTGTGACACCGCAAAATATCACGAAAATCACTCCAGATATGTACCGTAATGCTGCCACGACACTTGGTATTGAACATGCTAAGATTACGGTAGCAGCACCAATTGCAGTTACAGGAGAAAGTGCCTTGGCTGGTATTTACTATTCCCTTGAGCAAAATGGGGCTAAAGTTTCAGATGAAAGCAAAGAGCTTGCGCAAGAGGAACTTAAAACCCTTTCTCAAATCAATGAGGAAAATTCTGGTAAGACTGACTATGATGCAGACAAGCTTAATGTAGCTATGACTGATATTAAGTCAGCTGTTGCTGATAAAGGGGATAAGTTGACTGAAGACCAAGCTAAAACGATTGTTCAGCAAACAATTAATAATTACAACTTGAATCTTTCTGATACGCAAATTAACCTTCTGGTGAATTTTGCTATGAATTTATCTAAGTCTTCAATCATTGATAGTGCTAGCTTTAAGTCAACCTTGAGTTCACTTAAAGATTCTATCGTTTCGAAAGCTGGTAATACTTTCTCTGGAATCAACCTAAACTTTAATGCCAACAAAGCGGTTGAGAACAGCAAAAATATTTTTGCACAAATCTGGCAAGCTATCGTAGATTTCTTTACAGGACTTTCTAAATAGTAAAAGAGCTATCCATTTGGATGGCTTTTTTCTATTTTTCAGAAAATATGTGAAATTCTATTGAAATTATTCCAACAATTGTGTAAAAGGTAAACATCAATTCAGATTATTCTGAAAATTTATTTTAGGAGATTCTCTTATGTCAGAAACAAATATATCTAGTCAGTCTACCTGGCGTAGTAAAATAAAAGCAATGGGACCTGGTATCCTAATGGCTTCAGCGGCCGTAGGTGGTTCCCACATCGTTTCATCAACTCAAGCGGGTGGTTCTTATGGATGGGCCTTGCTAGGCTTGGTTATTCTAGCTAACCTCTTTAAATACCCATTCTTCCGTTTTGGTGCTGAGTATACCGCAGATACGGGTAAAACCCTTGTTGAAGGTTATGCTGAGAAAGGTAAGTTCTATCTTTGGGTATTCTTCATTTTGAATGTCTTTTCAGCCTTGGTTAATACTGCAGGTGTTTCTATTCTTTGTTCAGCTATCATTGCTAGTGCCTTTCCAATGCTTGGTTTGAGTATTACAACATGGTCAATCATTTTGGTTGCAATCATTTGGGGTATGTTACTCTTTGGTGGTTACAAACTTCTTGATGGCATGGCTAAATGGATCATGTCAGCCTTGACTATCGCAACAGTAGCAGCAGTTATTATTGCAGCAATCAAACACCCAGAGTACAGTGCTGACTTCGTTGAAAACAAACCGTGGAAATTAGCAGCCCTTCCATTTATTGTTTCACTTCTTGGATGGATGCCAGCTCCAATTGAAATTTCAGCCATTAACTCACTTTGGTCAGCAGAGAAAAAGAAAACGGTTGATTTTAACACTGATGATGCCCTCTTTGACTTTAACGTTGGTTTCATCGGAACAGCTATTCTTGCAGTATTCTTTGTAGCACTCGGTGCGCTTATCCAGTATCCAACTGGTAAACCAGTAGAAGCAGCATCAGCTAAGTATATTGCTCAGTTTGTTGGTATGTATGCCTCAGTGCTTGGTGAGTGGTCACGCTATTTGATTACCTTTATCGCTTTCTTATGTATCTTTGGTACTGTGATTACTGTTATCGATGGTTATTCACGTGTTAACGAAATTTCTCTTCGTCTTTTGTTTAACCAAAAAGAAAAAAATCAAACACCATTGAATGTTTGGATGACATTGACAGCTATTCTTGGTCTCATCATTATTTTCTTCTTCCAAGGTCAAGTAGCAACAATGCTTCGTTTTGCCATGATTGGTTCATTCCTTACAACACCTTTCTTTGCGCTTTTGAATTATATACTTGTTACAAAAGCAAAGAGAGACCTTCCAACTTGGTTGAAAGGACTTGCTATTGCAGGTTTGATTTTCTTGTTCGGATTCGCCCTCTTCTTTATCTGGGCTTTGGCTATTGGTAAAGCAGGTTAATAGGATTAAACGGTTTCCATATGGAAGCTGTTTTTTATTTTAAAGGAGGGGGGAGGAGAGATTATACCCAAGAGAATACAAAAAAACCATTCCAATTGGAATGGCTTAACAACAAGATGTTGCTTATTTGAGACCGTATTTTTTGTTGAAACGATCCACGCGTCCGTCTGCTTGAGTGAATTTTTGACGGCCAGTGTAGAATGGGTGTGAATCTGATGAAATTTCTACACGGATAAGTGGATAAGTTTCACCTTCGAATTCAACTGTTTCATTTGAGTGTTTAGTTGAACCGCTAAGGAATTGGTAACCAGTAGTTGTGTCCATGAATACTACTTGACGGTAATCTGGATGGATATCTTTTTTCATGTTAAAATATTTCCTTTCTGCCATGGTACTTTCCGCACCATAGTTTTTTTAACTATTTTAGTTTATCAAAAGGTGGTCTTCTTGACAAGTCTTTTTTACTATTTTTTAGGAAATTCGCATTTTGTAAATGCCGCCTGTCTGAAAGCATCGATTATCTTTATCAACGATGATAGCTTCAAGATTTGGTTGTGAACTAACTTCCTGGAAAATGCGTTCTAGACTTGAGCCAAATAAACGTGTCGTCCAAATTTCACAATCGACTGAGAGGGATGAAATAATGGTAAGACTAGCTAGATTACTAGAGACAGGGTAGCCAGTTTGACTATCGAAAATATGATGATAGGTTTTGCCATTTATTTCAAAAGTGCGTTCATAGATTCCTGATGTGACAATAGACTGGTCTCTTATAGCAAGCACCATAAGATTTGTGTTTCTAGTCTCCTTGGGATTTTGAATACCAATCCGCCATTTTTTATCAGGATTATGGAGAGCTGGTCCAAAGGTTAGAACATTACCTCCAAGATTGATTAGGGCACTGGTCACTTTTTCTGCTTTAAGAAAATCTGCAATACGATCTGCAATATATCCTTTTGCCAGGGCACCAAGATCAATTTTCATCCCTTTTTCTTTGAGAAAAACGCTTTGATTTTCCTCGGATAGAACAATGGCATTGGGATTGATAATTTGCAGGAGCGGAGGAATTTCTTCAGGCAGAGGCAGTTTGGCATCCGAAAAACCAATGCGCCAAGTCTGAATGAGAGGTCCAATGGCAATGTTAAGGTGACTTTCAGGTTGGCAGCTATGCCATTTTCCAAGAGCAATAAGTTCAAAAAGCTCTGGGTGAACCGTCACCGAATGTAAGCCTGCTGCCTTGTTAATTTTCATGAGTTCGGAACTGTCGTCATTGGCTGAGAAGCGCTTATTGTAGGTATGTAGGAGTGCTTCAACCTGGTCTAGTAGGGGTTCTGGTTCTTCATGATAGATAGAGACGTCAATCACAGTTCCCATGAGACGTACACGACGATTAGTGAGTTGCATGGGCAACGGTATCCTTGATTTCTTGGTAGATTTGTTCGTTTTCGTCTAAGCTGTAGGAATTGGCACCACTAGCAAGTGGGTGGCCTCCACCGTCATGACGTTTAGCAATCTCATTGATGACAATGCTTTTACTGCGCAGACGTACACGGTAATGCCCTTCAGGCTGCTCTACGAAAATAGCCCAAGATTCGACGCAATCAATACGACCTGGAGTGCCAACAATTGCAGAACTTTCAGCATCAGTGACATTGAATTCATCCAAAATCTTTCGTGTCAAGACAACTCGAGTCGCACCATTTTCATCGACTTCTAGATTATCGAAAACATAACCTTGTAATTTAGCAATTTTGAATGGGAAACTATCCATACGACGAGCCATTGATGCAAAATCAAAGTCGTATTCACGAAGTTTAGCCGCAATTTGAAGTGTTTTAGGTGTCGTAGACGGAAAGAGGAAGCGACCTGTATCGCCAACAATACCATTGTAAAGAACACGGGCAGCGGCATCTGACAAGGAAAGGCCAAGAGTGAGAGCCCAGTCAGTCACAATTTCGCTGGCACTTGAAGCAGTCGTATCAACTAAGAGGAGGTCGCCGTAGGCATCGTCGTTAGGATGATGGTCGATTTTGATAAGAAAGTCCCCCTTATCAAAACGGTCGTCGTCGATACGAGGAGTGTTGGCTGTATCGGTAACAATAACAAGCGCTCCTTCATAGTCTTGGTCAGTTACCTTATCCATTTCAGCAATCCAAGATAAGGTAGGTTCATTGACACCTGTCGCAAGAACCTTTTTATCTGGAAAGTTTGTTTTTAAAATTTCCTTCAGTCCTACCTGACTACCAATGGCATCAGGGTCAGGTCTTTGGTGGCGGTGAATAATAATAGTGTCATGGGCTTTAATTTTTTCTAAAATAGCTTGAAATACAGTCATGAATGTCTCCTTGTGATTTTGTTTCTATTATATCATGAAACAATAGAAAAACGGTTAGCCTAGGCAAACCGTTATAAAATTAGATATCTTTATAGTCGACTTCAAGTCCACGTTTAACCGCTGGACGGTTGGCAATTTTTTCAGTCCATGCTTGAAGGTGCTTGTATTCTTTAACATCAAGGAAAATACCAGCCTTGTCCCAAATTTTATCTTGAGCAAGACGGCCATACCAAGACCAGATTGCGATATCAGCGATAGTGTATTCATCACCAGCAATATAAGGTTTGGTTGCTA
Source organism: Streptococcus sp. 23.2 (assembly GCF_016648665.1). Lineage (NCBI taxonomy): Bacteria > Bacillati > Bacillota > Bacilli > Lactobacillales > Streptococcaceae > Streptococcus > Streptococcus sp. 23.2. Next base: position 83,834 of record NZ_JACLQJ010000005.1, on the reverse strand, counting down.
ATTCTTTATCTAGCAAGTCAAGTTGGCGTTTGGCTTCCATGGAAAAACGGTTGATGGCATAATCGATTTTTTCAGGTGCATAGTGGAAGAAGTGCCCAAAGCCACCACCTAAGAAGGGAGCAGCACCTGTTTGCCAAAAGAGCCAGTTGAGAACTTCCGTACGTTTTGCGTAATCAGTTGGAATGAGTTTTCCGAATTTTTCAGCCAAGTAAAGCAGGATGTTAGCTGATTCAAAGACACGAACCGGTTGGTCTTCAGAGTAATCCATCATGGCTGGAATCTTTGAGTTTGGATTGATCGAAACAAAGTCGGATCCGAATTGGTCACCATCACCAATCTTAATACGATAAGCGTCATAGCCCGCTTGAGTCACACCGAGTTCTTTCAGTTCTTCAAGCATGATAGTTGCCTTGATACCATTAGGTGTTGGAAGAGTATAGAGTTGGAAAGGTTGGTCACCTTTAGGTAAAGTTTGTTCAAAACGTGCACCAGCTGTAGGTTGATTGAGGCCGCCCCAGGCACCTCCCATAGAGGTTGGATTTTGCCAAACTTCTGTTAAAATATAGTCAGACATAAAGTTTCTCCTTGTATTCTTGATAGTTACATCCTAACAAAATGCTAATGGCATTTCAAGAATCTACTACGTCCTATTAGCGCGCCATCTTGACTTTTTCTATAAGAATGATAAGATAGTAAAAATTAATTTTTATCTGATAAAAACATATTGTTTAGAGAGGAAGAAAAGAATGACTGCTATTGATTTTCATAAGTTGGCAAAAACAGAACTGCACTGCCATTTGGATGGTTCTCTATCATTGGAAACTATTCGTCACCTAGCTGACTTAGCAAAGATTGAGTTACCTAAGGACGATGCGGAGCTCAGACACCATGTGACAGCCCCGGCTACCTGTGAGAGTCTCCTAGATTATCTAGAGGCTTTTGATTACATTCGTCCTTTGCTTCAAACAAAGGAAGCTTTGACCATTGCGGCTTATGATGTCGCTAAACAGGCTGCTCTTGAAAATGTTATCTATATTGAAGTGCGTTTTGCTCCCGAATTGTCAATGGATAAGGGGTTGACTGTCGCTGAAACCATTGATGCCGTTTGTCAAGGCTTACGTCAAGCTCAAGAAGAATTTGGAATTGTAGCTAAGGCCCTAGTTTGTGGCATGCGTCAATCAAATCAAGATTTAACGGCTCGTATTCTTAATGAAGCAAATAAGTTTGAAGATAGTGACTTTGTTGGTTTTGATTTTGCCGGAGATGAGCATCATTATGGACCTAAAGCGATTAAACCTCTAATTGAACAAGTCCAAAGTTACAACCGTCCGATGACTTTTCATGCTGGTGAGTGTGGTTGCCCAGCCTTTTTGGCTGAGTCAATTGCTATGGGAATTAAGCGTAATGGTCATGCAACGATCCTGGCTCAAGAGCCTGAGCTTCTGGAAGAGTTTGTCAAAAATGGTGTCACAGGAGAGTTATGTTTAACAAGTAATCTGCAGACTAAAGCAGCCGTTACAGTTGCTGATTTTCCTTATCTAAAAATGAAAGCAGCAGGTGCGAATATTACCATTAATACGGACAATCGTACCGTTTCTGATACAAACTTAACCAAGGAATACGAACTCTATCACAAGCATTTTGATAGCTCAGTGCAAGACTTTTATGCTCATAATAAGACGGCAATCGAAGCTTCATTTGCTAGTGACGAGGAGAAAGAAGAACTTCTTGAAAAATTGGCTAAAGCCTATTCATAAGAAGCTATTAGACTGGTGAAACGTTATCAGGGTGATAAGATTGAACCATTTGAAACACAAGTCAAACCTATTATAAAAATAAGGGAGTGAGGCGAACTTTTTTCAAAAATTGTTCAGTCTCCCTCCCTTTTACGCTTAGAATTATGATAAAATAAGTACAATACATATTTTAGAGGAGACTGGTTTGGCACAACTTTATTTTCGCTATGGCACTATGAATTCTGGGAAATCCATTGAAATTCTTAAGGTTGCCTATAATTACGAAGAACAAGGAAAACCAGTAGTATTGTTGACCAGTCGTTTGGATAATCGAGATGGGGTCGGCTATATCTCTAGTCGTATTGGCATGAAACGGAAGGCATATCCTATTGGTGATGATACGGATATTTTTGGTTACATTGCTAATATGGATCCACGACCTTACTGTGTTTTAGTTGATGAGGCTCAGTTTTTGACCCGTGCGAATGTCTATGATTTGGCACGAATTGTTGATGAGTTAGATATCCCAGTGATGGCTTTTGGTCTCAAAAATGATTTTCAGAACAATCTCTTTGAAGGTTCTAAATACCTTTTGCTTTTGTCTGATAAGATTGATGAGATCAAGACCATTTGTCATTATTGCTCGAGAAAGGCAACCATGGTTCTTCGTATGGAAGATGGGAAGCCAGTTTATGAGGGAGCACAAGTTCAAATTGGAGGACACGAGAGTTATATCTCTGTTTGCCGAAAGCACTGGTTTAATCCACCTCACGAAAACATAATCCCTTTGAATAAGGACTAAAAATGACTATTAGTTATAATAAGGAGAAAAGATAACAGATGAATATTTATGATCAGTTACAAGCGGTTGAAGACCGCTATGAGGAATTGGGTGAATTGCTTAGTGACCCTGAAGTAGTTTCAGACACTAAACGGTTCATGGAGTTGTCACGTGAAGAAGCAAATACTCGTGAAACTGTGACAGCTTACCGTGAGTACAAGCAAGTCATCCAAAGTATCTCAGATGCTGAAGAGATGATTAAGGAAGCAAGCGGTGATCCTGACTTGGAAGAAATGGCTAAGGAAGAACTCAAAGAATCCAAAGCCGCTAAGGAAGAGTACGAAGAACGTTTGAAAATTCTTCTTTTGCCAAAAGACCCTAATGATGACAAGAATATTATCCTTGAAATCCGTGGGGCTGCAGGTGGTGATGAAGCTGCCTTGTTTGCGGGTGACCTTCTAGCTATGTACCAAAAATACGCAGAAACACAAGGTTGGCGCTTTGAGGTTATGGAAGCCTCTTATAATGGTGTCGGTGGTATCAAAGAAGTGGTTGCCATGGTTTCAGGGCAATCCGTGTATTCTAAACTCAAATATGAATCAGGAGCACACCGTGTGCAACGTGTGCCTGTGACTGAAAGTCAAGGTCGTGTTCATACCTCTACAGCAACTGTTTTGGTTATGCCAGAAGTTGAAGAAGTAGAGTACGAAATTGACCCTAAGGACCTTCGTGTCGATATCTATCACGCTTCTGGTGCCGGTGGTCAGAACGTCAATAAGGTTGCGACTGCGGTTCGTATGGTTCACATTCCTACTGGAATCAAAGTAGAGATGCAAGAAGAACGTACACAACAGAAGAACCGTGATAAAGCTATGAAGATTATCCGTGCGCGTGTTGCGGACCACTTTGCACAAATCGCTCAAGATGAACAAGATGCTGAGCGTAAATCGACTGTTGGTACAGGGGATCGTTCAGAGCGTATCCGTACTTACAACTTCCCGCAAAACCGTGTAACTGATCACCGTATTGGTTTGACCCTTCAAAAGCTTGATACAATTCTAGCTGGTAAATTAGATGAAGTTGTGGATGCCTTGGTTCTTTATGATCAAACTCAAAAATTGGAAGAGCTTAACAAATGATTTTAGCGGATGTCCTGGATGACTATGAGAAGCAGCTTGATGCTGTTGGTGAAGAGCCAGAGGCCCTTTCCTTCGTTTATCGTGGTTTGAAGCAATGGGACTTGACTCATTTTGTTCTTCAATTGCGTCAAGAAGTTTCAGAGGAAGATGCAGAGTTGTTAGCTTATGTATTCAGCCAACTAATGAATCACAAGCCTGCTCAGTATATTTTGGGCTATGAAGACTTTCATGGCTTGCGTTTTCAGGTTGATGAGCGTGTCTTGATTCCACGTCCTGAAACTGAGGAACTAGTGGATTTGATTTTAGCGGAAAACCCTAGCTCAGAGCTCAAGATTCTTGATATCGGAACTGGGAGTGGTGCTATTTCGGTATCTCTGAAAAAGAGTTGCCCCTTTTGGCAAGTAACAGCTAGTGACTTGTCAGCTGACGCCTTAGTACTTGCTAAAGAGAATGCTATACTAAATCAGGTAGACATTAGCTTTGTGCAATCGGATGTTTTCGAAAATACTTCTGGTAGTTTTGATATCATTGTGTCAAATCCTCCCTATATTTCTGAAAATGATAAGAACGAAGTTGGTACTAATGTTTTGGCTAGCGAGCCCAAAATGGCTCTGTTTGCTGATGAAGAGGGACTTGCTATTTATAGACAGATTATTGAGGACGCAGACAAGTATTTAACTCCAAAAGGAAAGCTCTACTTTGAAATTGGCTATAAGCAGGGCCGTGATTTGAAGAAACTCTTGTCTCTACATTTTCCTGATAAGCGTGTGCGTGTTCTTAAGGACCAATTTGGGCAAGATAGAATGGTCGTGATGGATGATGAAAAGTAATAAAGTGTTAAGAGAAATCTTGGCTGACGGTGGAGCAGTTGTCCTTCCTACAGAGACTGTTTATGGTCTATTTGCTAAGGCTTTAGATGAGCAAGCTGTTGACCATGTTTATGAGCTAAAAAATCGTCCCAGAGATAAAGCCATGAATTTGAATGTCGCTTCTTATGAAGATATCTTGTCCTATTCAAAAGATCAACCCAAGTATTTGAAACAATTGTATGATGCTTTTTTGCCTGGACCTTTGACTATCATTTTAAAGGCTAATGATCAAGTCCCTAAGTGGATTAATTCAGGATTGGCGACAGTTGGCTTCCGTTTGCCAGACCATCCTGTCACTAGAGAGCTGATTCAAGCGGAAGGGCCTTTGATTGGTCCATCTGCTAATAAGTCTGGGAAGGCTAGTGGTCGTTATTTCGACGATATTAGAGTACAATTTGATTTTCAGGTGACTGGCTATCAAGATGATGATGCCTTGTTAGGTGTAGATTCGACGATTTTGGATTTGTCTGTTTCACCTGCTAGGATTCTCAGACAAGGGAAAATTACAAAAGAAGACCTATTGGCGGCTCTACCAGAGTTGACCATAGAATAAATGACTAACAGAGACCTATGGAAGTGTGAGATAACTTCCAACTATATGTGGGTGAGTTGATTGAAACCCCCTTAGACCTCAAAGGAGACCTCTATGATTTTTGATAAAGAAGATTACAAAGCATTTGACCCTGAACTATGGAACGCCATCGATGCTGAGGCTGAACGTCAGCAAAACAATATTGAGTTGATTGCCTCTGAGAACGTGGTATCTAAAGCTGTAATGGCTGCTCAAGGAACACTCTTGACTAACAAGTACGCAGAAGGCTATCCAGGTAAACGTTACTATGGTGGTACAGACGTGATTGATGTGGTTGAGTCACTTGCTATTGAGCGTGCCAAAGAACTTTTTGGAGCAAAATTTGCCAACGTGCAACCTCACTCAGGTAGCCAAGCTAATGCAGCAGTTTACATGTCTTTGATTCAACCAGGTGATACGGTTATGGGAATGGATTTGTCAGCGGGTGGTCACTTGACACATGGTGCACCAGTTAGCTTCTCTGGTAAGACCTATAACTTTGTGGCTTACAACGTTGATAAAGAAACTGAACTCCTTGATTACGATGCTATTCTCGCTCAAGCTAAAGAAGTACAACCAAAACTCATCGTTGCTGGGGCTTCAGCTTACTCACGTATCATTGATTTTGCTAAATTCCGTGAAATTGCTGATGCTGTAGGTGCCTACCTCATGGTAGATATGGCTCACATTGCTGGTCTTGTAGCCTCTGGTCATCATCCAAGTCCAGTTCCTCATGCACATGTGACAACTACAACAACTCACAAGACGCTTCGTGGTCCTCGCGGTGGTTTGATTTTGACTGATGATGAAGATATCGCTAAGAAATTGAATTCCGCGGTCTTCCCTGGTTTGCAAGGTGGTCCATTGGAACACGTTATTGCTGCTAAGGCTGTTGCTCTTAAAGAAGCACTTGACCCTGCCTTTAAGGAATATGGGGAAAATGTTATCAAGAACGCAGCTGCCATGGCTGACGTTTTCAATCAACATCCAGATTTCCGTGTTATCTCAGGTGGAACTAACAATCACCTCTTCTTGGTTGATGTTACTAAAGTTGTTGAAAATGGTAAAGTTGCACAAAACGTTCTTGAAGAAGTTAATATTACTTTGAATAAGAATGGTATTCCTTACGAGCAATTGTCTCCATTCAAGACATCAGGTATCCGTGTTGGTAGTCCAGCCATCACAAGTCGTGGTATGGGTGAAGCTGAGAGCCGTAAAATTGCTGAATTAATGGTTGAAGCTTTGGAAAATCACGATAAACCTGAAGTTTTGGAACGCATTCGTGGAGAAGTTAAAGCTCTTACAGATGCCTTCCCACTCTATTAAAAACTATGTTAGATTTATATATTAAACGCATTATCATTCACCAGTTTTCGCCAAATGATACGGAGCTGGTTTTAGCCGAAGGGCCTCTTGAAATAACGCCACGCTTAGATGAGTATTTTCGAAAGAAACTCTCTAAAGTTTTCTCAGATGAGGCTAAACGTGGTTTTTTCGATGCAGAGAATGTTTTCATCAGTCATATAGGAGATGATTTGATGGAAAGTTCAGTTAAGATTGCCCAACTTTGGAAGGAAGAATTTGTCATTTCTGAAGATCAAAAGACCAATGATTTGGTCTTTATTCAGTTTGACAAAGAAGGGCAAGAATATTTTGCTTTCTTGCGTATTGCTCTCAAGGATAGTTTGATTCATTCTTTGGGAGATAGCCAACATCCTATTCAATTGTCACAAAATAATTTGCCTTCTGCGGCCCAGACACCTGATGAAGCTTTGGTAATCAATCGTAGTAGTAAGCAGTATTATTTGATTGAAAAGCGAATCAAACATAATGGAAGCTTTGCCAATTATTTCTCTGAGAATCTCTTGCAGGTCCAACCTGAGCAGTCTGTAAAAAAATCAATTAAGATGGTCGAAGATACTGCTCAGAAGATTGCCGAGAATTTTAATCAGGATGACTTTAACTTCCAAGGAAAAATGAAATCAGCTATTTTTAATAACCTGGAAGAAGACCAAGAGTTGTCACCTGAAAAATTGGCAGATCAGCTCTTTGATAATAATTTGACGGCTCGTTTGTCTTTCGTTGATGAACTCAAAGAGGCCATACCTGAACCTATCTCAGTATCAGATATTGACCATTCACGTCAAATTAAGAAATTGGAAAATCAAAAATTATCGTTATCGAACGGAATTGAGTTAATCGTGCCTAATAATGTTTATCAGGATGCCGATAGTGTTGAATTTATTCAAAATCCTGATGGCACCTACTCTATTCTCATCAAAAATATCGAGGATATCATCAATAAATAATATGTTTAAATGGATAAGACGTCTGGCGGTTTTTGTCGTAGTCCTCATCATAGGTATCCAATGTTATCGAATCCATGCCAATGTTCAACATGTCTTAACCTATGAATCCATGGTTAAGGAGGTATTGGCTGAGGACGATATTGATAATACAACCAATGTCGATTTGGTGTTGGCTATGATCTACACAGAAACCAAGGGGAAGACAGATGACGTGATGCAGTCCAGTGAAAGTTCTACAGGAGTGACTAACTCCATCACAGATCGAAAAGAAAGTATTCGTCAAGGGGTGACGGTGCTGTCAGAAAATCTGGAAGAAGCTGCTCATCATAAGGTGGATCCTTGGACAGCAGTACAAGCTTATAATTTTGGTAAGGCCTATATCGATTATGTGGCTGATAATGGTGGAGTTAACACCGTCGAATTAGCAAAAGCTTATTCAAAAAATGTCGTTGCTCCGAGTCTAGGAAATATCAGTGGAGAAACTTACACCTATTACCAACCGGTTGCCATGTACTATGGTGGCGGAAAACTTTATACAAATGGCGGAAATATTTATTACGCCAAAGAAGTGCAGTTTAACCTCTTTTTGATGCGTATGTTCTCTCGTCTCTAAGAGGATACGCTTCATTCTTAAGGAAAGACAAATGAAAGCATTATTAGTTTATTTCAAAGGATATGTCAAAGACAGTATCCTGGGACCCGTTTTTAAATTAATCGAAGCCAGTTTCGAACTTTTGGTCCCACTAGTCATTGCTGGAATTGTCGACACAACTATTCCCAATAAAGACAAAAATCATCTCTTTTTGATGATTTTTGTCTTGTTTGGACTTGCCGTTATTGGTGTTGTCGTTGCTATTTCAGCACAGTATTTTTCATCAAGAGCAGCAGTTGGTTATGCGCGAGTGTTGACTAATGACCTCTATGCGAAAATCATGCGTTTATCAAAGGAAAAGCGGGATGAGATTGGAACGTCAAGTTTGGTAACACGCCTGACTGGTGATACCTTTCAAATCCAAACAGGGATAAATCAATTTTTGAGGCTCTTTTTGAGGGCACCAATTATTGTGACAGGAGCCATTATTATGGCATTCCGAATCAGTCCACGCTTGACCCTCTGGTTTCTTGGTATGGTCTTGGTATTGACCTTTATTATTGTACTAGCTAGTCGCATCGTCAATCCTTTATATGCCAAGATTCGAGTGATTAATGAGTCAATTGTTACTAATACGCGCCAACAACTTGAAGGTATAAGGGTTATTCGTGCCTTTGGTCAGAGTGAGCGTGAATTAGATAACTTCACGACTGTAAATAAAGACCTGAAGAAGTGGCAACTCAAAACAGGCGTGATAGCAAGTCTCATTGGTCCTTTGACTTTCCTAGTTGTTAATATGACTTTGATTGCTGTCCTTTGGCAAGGAAATCTGCAAATTCAAGGGGGACTCCTGTCTCAAGGGATGCTGATTGCTCTGGTCAATTATCTCTTACAAATTTTGACGGAGCTTCTTAAATTGGCTATGATGTTGACCAATCTTAACCAGAGCTTTATTTCGGCGAAAAGGGTACAAGCTATTTTTGAACTCCAAGATGAGGATATTGAGGCACCTTTAGAAGTCCGAACTTCAAGTCAGGCTTCAACTGTGCTAGCTATTGACCACATGACCTTTACCTATCCGACAGCTAGTCAACCGTCACTAAAAGAGATTGATTTAAAGATTGCTAGAGGTGAGTCACTGGGTATTATTGGTGGTACTGGTTCGGGTAAATCGACCTTGGTAAACTTAATCATGAACTTATATCAACCTCAGATTGGTTCTTTAGCTATTTTCAAAAATCAACAATCACCAAAAAATCTTAAAGAGTGGCGTTCTTGGGTTGCTTATGTCCCACAAAAAGCTGAGTTATTTAGGGGAACCATTCGTTCAAACTTGTCACTAGGACTTGACTACGAACCGAGTGAGCAAGAACTCTGGCATGCGCTTGACATGGCTCAGGCTGCTGATTTTGTAAGAGATAAGGACCTTGGTTTAGATGAGCCAGTTGAGTCATTTGGCCGTAATTTTTCGGGGGGTCAACGTCAACGTTTGACTATTGCGCGTGCGCTGATGAGACCAGCACCATTCTTGATTTTGGATGACTCCACCTCAGCCCTAGATTACTTGACTGAAAGTCGCCTACTAGCGGCTATCAGAGACAATCTTAAATCAACGAGTTTGATTATTATTTCGCAAAGAACAAATAGTCTAAAAGCTGTTGATCAAATTTTGGTGCTTGATAAGGGACATCAAGTTGGCTTGGGTAATCATGAAGAATTGCTTGCCACAAATAAACTCTATCAAGACATTCATTATTCTCAACATCAAAAGGAGGTCGCTGATGAAGGCTAGAAATAATAAATCAACGCTTAAACGTTTAAGTAGAGATATCTTAAGTCAGCGTTACCTCTTTGCCTTAGCAACTGTTGGGACCATTATTCAAGTTGCCTTAACGGTTTACTTACCTATCTTAATTGGTGATGCAGTGGACGCTGTTCTTAAGATGAACGCCGTTCTATTGATGTCACGTTTAATTTGGCAGATGCTTGTAGTTATCTTAGCTAATAGTGCAATCCAGTGGCTTAACCCTCTGATTTATAATCGATTGATTTATTCATATAGCGAAAGTTTACGTGAACGAGTCATGATGAAAATTCATGCTATGCCACTTAGTTACCTTGATCGTCAAGGAACTGGAGACATGGTTAGCCGTGTGACTACAGATAGCGATCAGTTAAACAACGGACTTCTCATGGTCTTTAACCAATTTTTCGTTGGGCTTTTGACTATCTTTGTCATAATCATTACCATGGCTCGCTTAGACTGGTTCATGATGCTCTTAGTTCTAGTGATGACGCCTCTGTCAATGCTTGTGGCACGTTTTATCGCAAAGAAGAGCTATCAACTCTATCGCAATCAAACTAAATGGCGAGGTATGCAGACTCAGTTGATTGAGGAAAGTCTGACTCAAGAAGCTTTAGTACAGAGTCTAAATGCTCAAGACCAGATGGTTAGGAGTTTTAAAGACGTCAATGGTAAGTATGCTGATTATTCACAGGGTGCTATCTTTTATTCGTCAGCGGTTAACCCAGCTACACGTTTTGTCAATAGTCTGATTTATGCTCTTATTGCAGGTGTTGGTGCCTATCGAATCATGTCGGGTGGTGCTTTCACAGTGGGACAATTGACTACCTTCCTAAATTATGTGACTCAGTATACGAAACCTTTTAATGATATCTCATCTGTTCTATCTGAACTTCAAAGTGCTTTGGCCTGTGCTGATCGCCTTTATATGATATTGGATGAAGAGGAAATAACAGAAACAGGTAAGGCGGTCTTGGAAGAAGCAGATGTGCAGGGACGTTTTCAATTTGATCATGTCCAGTTTGGCTATTTGCCTAATAAACCTCTTATCAAGGATTTGAGCATTGATATCCCTGCCGCAAGTACTGTTGCCATTGTTGGTCCAACAGGAGCGGGGAAATCTACCTTGATTAACCTACTTATGCGTTTCTATGATTTGGATAAGGGGAACATTCTACTGGACGGTAGACCTATTACAGATTATACTCGTGAGAGTCTTCGGAAACAGATTGGGATGGTTTTGCAGGAAACTTGGCTTGAGGTCGGCACTATTCATGATAATATTGCCTATGGAAATCCAGAAGCCAGTCGTGAAGAAGTCATAGCAGCGGCCAAGGCTGCCAATGCTGATTTCTTTATTCAGCAGTTGCCTCAAGGCTACGACACCTACTTGAATGATGCGGGGCAATCCCTTTCTCAGGGACAACGTCAGCTTTTGACCATTGCTCGCATATTTGTCAATGTGCCTAAAATCTTAATTTTGGATGAAGCCACTTCTAGTATCGATACTCGTACAGAGCTTCTCATTCAAGAGGCCTTCGCTAAATTAATGAAATGTCGAACAAGTTTCATCATTGCCCATCGATTATCTACCATAGAGAATGCGGACCTTATTTTGGTCATGAATAATGGGGATATCGTTGAACACGGAACCCATGAACAACTGATGCAAGCTAAGGGAATGTACTATCGTATGCAGACGGCCCAAAAGACACAAAATAGTTAAATCCGACAGAGCTTTTAAGCTCTGTTTTTTTGATTTTAGCCAATCATGTATCACGGAAACTTATTAATGAAAAAGAAATGAAATTTAGTTATTTTTTCTTTTTTATTGGAAAAAATACTGATAAGATGGTAAACTAAAGAGGATATTATATAAAAAAAGGTATCGAAAATTAGAATGTTAAAACATAAAAACGTCCTGGTATTTTTAGGACAAACCTTGCTTTATTTCGCCATTTTTATGGCCCTAATTTATCTCTACAATTACCTAGGACAAGGTCAAGGTAATTTTATCTATAACGAATTTTAGGAAGAATAATGACGAATACAAAAATTAAAGATATGATTGAAACGATTGAGCAGTTTGCTCAATCACAACCTGACTTTCCTGTTTACAATATTTTAGGGGAAGTTCACACTTACGGCGACTTGAAGGCTGACTCAGATAGCTTGGCAGCTAAGATTGATAGTCTTGATATTCCAGAAAAATCACCTGTTGTGGTTTATGGCGGTCAAGAGTATGAAATGTTGGCAACTTTTGTCGCTTTGACTAAATCTGGTCACGCTTATATTCCAATTGACAGTCACTCAGCTCTTGAGCGCGTGACGGCTATCGTTGAAGTAGCAGAGCCTAGTCTGATTATTGCTATTAATGACTTCCCACTTGAGGATGTCCAAGCTCCAATCCTAACATTGGATCAAGTGACAACAGCTTTTGAAAGCAAGACTAGCTACGAAGTGACTCATCCTGTTAAGGGGGATGATACTTATTACATCATCTTCACATCAGGAACTACAGGTAAGCCTAAAGGGGTACAAATTTCACACAATAATCTCCTTAGTTTCACTAACTGGATGATTACGGACAAGGAATTTGCGACTCCAAAACGTCCTCAAATGCTGGCTCAACCACCTTATTCATTTGACCTATCGGTAATGTACTGGGCACCAACATTGGCACTTGGAGGAACACTCTATGCGCTTCCTTCAGCTATTACACAGGACTTCAAGAAGCTCTTTGAAACGATCTTCTCACTTCCAATTGCTATTTGGACATCAACACCATCTTTTGCAGATATGGCAATGTTGTCTGAAGACTTCAATGCAGAGAAGATGCCAGAAATTACGCATTTCTATTTTGATGGAGAAGAGTTGACTGTCAAGACTGCTCAAAAGCTTCGCCAACGTTTCCCAGAAGCACGTATTATCAATGCTTACGGACCAACTGAAGCAACTGTCGCCTTATCAGCAGTAGCAGTAACTGATGAGATGCTGGCTAACCTTAAGCGTTTGCCGATTGGTTATACCAAGGAAGATTCACCGACTTATATTATCGATGAGGATGGCAATATCCTTCCAAATGGTCAACAGGGTGAAATCATCGTATCAGGACCAGCAGTTTCAAAAGGATATATGAACAATCCTGAAAAGACTGCGGAAGCCTTCTTCGAGTTTAATGGCCTTCCTGCTTACCATACTGGTGATGTAGGAACGATGACTGATGAAGGTCTCCTTCTTTACGGCGGTCGTATGGACTTCCAGATTAAATTTAATGGTTTCCGTATTGAGTTAGAGGATGTTTCACAAAACCTTAATAAGTCTAAGTATATTGATTCAGCAGTGGCTGTGCCACGTTACAATAAAGACCATAAGGTTCAGAATCTCTTGGCTTATGTGATTCTTAAGGATGGTGTTCGTGAGCAGTTTGAACGTGAAATTGATATCACCAAGGCGATTAAGGCTGACTTAGAAGATATCATGATGTCTTATATGATGCCTACTAAATTCCTCTATCGTGAGAGCTTGCCTTTAACACCAAATGGGAAAATTGATATCAAGGGTCTTATCAGTGAGGTTAACAACCGATGATTGACTTCTTGAAACAGCTCCCCCATTTAGAAGCCTACGGTAACCCCTTCTATTTTATCTATCTTGGATTAGCTCTATTGCCAATCTTTGTGGGTCTCTTCTATAAAAAGCGTTTTGCGATTTATGAATGTTTGGTCAGTCTAGCCTTTATTGTTCTCGCTCTGACAGGAACACATGCTAGCCAATTACTAGCCTTACTTTTCTATATCGTTTGGCAAATCATCTGGGTTTATTCCTACAAACATTACCGCAGTAAAAAGGACAATAAATGGGTTTTCTATTTACACTCATTTCTAGTAGTCCTTCCCTTGATTTTTGTTAAGGTAGAGCCTGCGATAAATGGTACTCAGTCACTCTTAAACTTTCTTGGTATTTCTTACTTGACCTTCCGATCAGTTGGTATGATTATCGAGATGCGGGATGGTGTCTTAAAAGAGTTTACACTTGGAGAATTCCTCCGATTCATGCTCTTTATGCCAACCTTTACGAGTGGTCCTATTGATCGCTTCAAACGCTTTAACGAAGATTACCAAGCGATTCCTGAGAGAGATGAGTTGATGAATATGTTGGAGCAAGCTGTCAAGTATATTATGCTCGGTTTTCTCTATAAATTTGTCTTGGCTCAAATTTTTGGAAGTATGCTTTTACCTTCACTGAAAACACAAGCTTTAGCTCAAGGTGGTATCTTTAATTTACCAACACTTGGTGTCATGTATGTTTTCGGTTTTGATCTCTTCTTTGACTTTGCGGGTTACTCGATGTTTGCCTTGGCAGCATCAAACCTTATGGGGATAAAGAGCCCAATCAACTTTGACAAACCTTTCATCTCACGAGACTTGAAAGAATTTTGGAATCGTTGGCATATGAGCTTGTCTTTCTGGTTCCGTGACTTTGTCTTTATGCGTTTGGTTATGGTTTTGATGCGAAATAAAGTTTTCAAAAATCGTAACACGACGTCAAATGTGGCCTATGTCATTAATATGATGGTTATGGGATTCTGGCATGGGGTTACTTGGTACTACATTGCTTACGGTATTTTCCATGGTATTGGTCTAGGACTTAATGATGCCTGGTTGCGCAAGAAGAAGACCATTAATAAAGAACGTAAGAAAGCTGGTCTTGAGCCACTTCCTGAAAATAGATGGACGAAGGCTTTGGGAATCTTTATTACATTTAACACTGTTATGTTGTCATTCTTGATTTTCTCTGGATTCTTGAATGACCTCTGGTTCACTAAAAAATAAGTAAAGGAATTATAAAAATGGATGTAAAATCAGAAGTTATTGAAATTATTGATGAACTCTTCATGGAAGATGTTTCTGACATGATGGACGAAGATCTTTTCGATGCTGGTGTTCTCGATTCAATGGGAACAGTTGAGCTAATCGTTGAATTGGAATCACGTTTCGATATTCGTGTACCAGTTTCAGAATTTGGTCGTGATGACTGGAACACAGCTAATAAGATTGTTGAAGGGGTAACGGAGCTTCGCAATGCTTAAGCGTTTATGGCAGATTTTTGGTCCAGTAATTTGTGCCTTGGTCTTGGTAGTGGTAGTTATATATGCCTACCCACAAGGCAGAAAACATAGTTATGTGGCTGAAAAACGTAGTGCAGTAACACTGACAAATGAAAACTTTAAGAGTCGGATGAACAAAACTACAGCTCTTTCAGATAAGAAGCATCGATTTGTCCCTTTCTTTGGGTCAAGTGAGTGGTTGCGTTTTGATGCTCTTCATCCAGCTGTTTTAGCTGAAAAGTACGACCGTAACTATCGCCCATACTTTATTGGACAACGTGGTGCTGCATCTCTAAACCAATATTTGGGAATGCAACAAATCCTTCCAGAATTACAAAACGGCACAGCTGTGTACGTCTTGTCTCCACAATGGTTTACTAAAAAGGGGTATAATTCTGCAGCTTTTCAGCAGTTCTACAATAACGACCAACTTAGTAGTTTCTTAAGTGAAACTCAGACGGATGCAAATTCTCAGTATGCAGCTCAACGTATCTTAGAGATGAAGCCTGAGATTACTATGAAATCTCAACTTTCTAAAGTGGCTAAGGGGCAAGAGTTAAATTCACTTGATAAGACTTATATTCAATTTATGGCAGAGCTTAATAAGCGAGAAGATGCCTTGTTTAGTCCTTTAGCAGCATCAAGTAACGCTAATTACGAGAAGAAAGTTCTTCCTTATCTTAAAGAGTTGCCAGACAAGCTCTCTTATGAGGCACTTGATCAGGTTGCTGTAAGAGATGCAGAAGCTCATACTAAGTCAAACGACTTTGGTATCGATGACCGTTTCTATAAGAAACGTTTGTCTAAGAAGATTGGTAAACTTAAAGGTTTCCAGAAAAATCTTTCTTATGAAGTTTCACAAGAATACGGTGACCTACAGTTGGTGCTAAATCAATTTGCTAAGTCAAATACTAATGTCATTTTTGTCATCCCACCTGTTAATAGCAAGTGGATGGCTTATACGGGACTTAGTCAAGAAATGTATGATGCTACGGTTTCTAAAATCCGTTATCAATTGGAAAGTCAAGGCTTTACCAATATTGCAGACTTCTCAAAAGATGGAGATCAACCTTACTTTATGCAAGACACCATTCATATGGGATGGAAAGGGTGGGTAGCCTTTGACAAGGCTGTTGATCCATTTGTAAGTAATCCAACACCTGCACCTAGCTATAACTTGAACGACCGCTTTTATAGTAAGGATTGGGCAGGTTATACAGGGACTCCTAGTCAGTTTAAGTAGTGTTACTTAATAAAAAATCAGGATATAACAAAAAGGCTTTAATAAGCCTTTTATTGTTGCTTCTATTAAAAAAGTCACTAGTTAAATACTAGTGACTTTATGTAATTAGAGAAGGAGTATTTGAATTATACACACTAATTATAATTAGATTTTCGTACTCCATAAATGGTTGCTAGGTTAACCATTTTTTTGGCCCATTTGATATGAGTTTTTACTTCATTCATTTTATTTCCCATATGACCTTTTGTAACACCAACCAGAGTTTCATCCATACCAAGTATTTTGAGAGCATCCTCGTAATTTTCTTCGCTAATAACTAGACTTTCAAGAACAGCCTGAAGTTGCGAGGGATGTATACATGTTTTTCCAATAAACCCATTAAGTTGATCCAACACAATTTCATTTTTTAAGCCTGTTAACCATGCTGGAGTTTCCTTAAAATCTGAGTCGTTAGAACCAAAATATTCCCAGACAGGTGCGGAACAGACATAATCTTTACCAAAGATATTAATAATATCCCCTAAACAGTCCTCAATAACTTGAACCATATGAATCGTTTGACTAATGGTGCGGCGAATACCGAAAAGATTTGAAAAATCTGTTGCACCAACCCTTATATTAAGAATGTAATGTTGAACAGGCTTTAGTGTCTGGTAAAGTGCTTCTAATTCTTCAATTCTGCCTTTTTTATTCATTATGGCTTCAGTTTCAAAAATAGGCATGAAATAAAGATTCTCTTGGCTTAGGTGTTGAACTTCATGAAATGCAGTAAGGTAATCTTGAGCACAACTTGTATCAAATTTAGGGAGATTAAAGCCAGTTACTAAATTTAGTAACTGTTTACCTAACTTTGTTCCAAAATCTTTAAGCTGTTGTGAAGATCTTATACGAATAAAAATTAATGGTAATTCTTGTACAGTGATTTCACCAGATGCAAGCATAGATTTTAATTGTTGCAAACAAGATAAAATATTTAACTCAGCCTGTTGCACAGTATTATCACCAATGGCATCTTCTAGATCAATACAGATTGAGGCTTCTGTTGTTTTAAGTATGGAATATAGAAGTTTTTCGTGTGTAGCAGGAATATATAAAAGTGGGCCAACAGCATACTGTAGTAATTCTTTTTGAGTATTTTTTGAAAAATCTTGAGGGGACTTTTTATATTCAAGGTTGTTCATTTTGTACTTCATTGTAACTCCTCTTACACAGAATAATCTAGAACAAGCTGAAGAATTTTTTCTGCGCCAACTAAACCTTCTGGGACGATGGTATATTTTTCTTTATCATCTAACAGATGATAAATTTCACTTTGATTAGGAATACATCTTACATTGCCAAGAGGTAAAAAGGTTTGATCCATTTTACCATCACCTGCAGTTATCACAAAGTCCTCTTCTAATTTCTCTTTTAGAAAGAGTAGAGCATTCCCTTTTGATATCTTTTTAGGGATAATATAGAGTTTGAGTCCTTGAATAGTATGTGTCCACTCAGTTCCCTCTAGTTCTCTAGTCATAGCTTCATCGATGTAATTGATGATAGTTTTATCGTCAGAAATCTTTGTAAAAAAGAAGATATCATCAATAAGAACAGGTTCTTTTGTTAAGTGTGTCTTATACTGATTTAAAAGTTTAAGTATGTTTGTATATTGATCCTCTAAACGGCGACATATTGAGTCAACGTGTTTCTCCCATTCTGGTAGAGGCTCTCCGTTATGGAGAATAATACCTCCATTTGCAACAACAGCATAAGGAAGATTTTGAACTGGCTGTACACGCTTAAATTGCGCGTAAGAACGTGTTGTAATTGGGATGAGTTGAATACTTGGATTATTTTTTATTTTATTAATCAGTTCTATACTTAAATGCGACATATATGAAATTTCTTTATCATCTAGTATTTCAATGCATTTAACTTGACTAGCATTATCGACGAATTTTGATGAATGAATAATTGTGCGATCTAAGTCGGTTGCAAAAATCATAAGACACCTTCCTATTTTTAAAAAGAGGATTAGGAATAAAACCTAATCCTCTGTATTATTTTATAAGTTACTTAGTCTTTAGTCAACTAGTTACTTATTCTTTGTAAGAGCCTTGCGGATAAAATCTGCAGGGATAATCAAAACTGCGATAAGAAGAGCAACGATATAGTGTTCAACATCCATTGGAACGGTACTAAATACTTTACCACCGAATTGAATAATCAAGGTTTGAACGACAGCAATAGAAATCATTACAATTGAGAATTTCTTGTTTTCGCCGATATGTTCAAAAACATTGAATCCATTACTACGTGTGTTAAGTGAGTTGAAGATGACAGCATAGATAAACACTGTAAATGTGAATGTTGTTACCATTTCAAAGTTGCCAGTTCCATTTGTGATAAAGTCTTGGATACCACCAACATTTTTAAGAATGGCTAAACATACAAGAGTAATGAAGACGCTGGCTACACCAATAGCAGATTTCATATATCCAGTAAGGATGTTTGCCTTCTTAGGAACTGGTTTTTCATTCATATAACGGTCTAGCGTAGGCTCTTCACCAAATGCAAGGGCAGCAAGTGTATCCATGATAAGGTTAATCCAGAGAATTTGGATAATTGTAAATGGCTCTTTGAGACCCAAAAGTGGTGAGAGAAGTGACATGGCAATAGTCGTCACGTTTACGGTTAACTGGAAGATAATGAATTTACTTACTGACTTACTCATAGTACGTCCATAGAGGACGGCTTTTTCAATCGAAGTCAATGAGTTATTCAAGATAACGATATCTGAAGCTTCACGTGCGACTTCAGTACCATCACCCATTGAGAATCCGACATCAGCTGATTTAAGGGCAGGTGAGTCATTGACCCCATCACCTGTCATACCAGCGACCATATCAAGGTCTTGAGCTGCCTCAATAAGACGTTTTTTATCCATTGGAAGGGCACGACTTACCACTTTTAAGTGAGGCAATTGTTGTTTAAGTTCTTGATCTGAGAGGGCAGAGAGTTCATCGTGAGTAAGGACAAGGTCATTTTCTCCAGTGACGATACCGGCTTCTTTAGCGATAGCAACAGCGGTTTCTTTACGGTCACCAGTTACCATAACTACTTGAACACCCGCACGGTTCATTGTTTCAACAGTTTGTTTAATTGAAGAACGAACGTTATCACGGATACATACGATACCAATCAAGACTTTATCATTACCATCTGTATTTAGGATAGCAAGCAAACGCATTGAACGGTTAGCTTGTTCCAATGACAATTCTTGGAAACGAGCTTTAATATCATCTGTAAAGTTTTGTTTATTACCATCTTTATCAAGATAGTAGTAGCAGTCATTTAGGATGAATTCTGGAGCACCTTTGATGTAAGTTTTTCCGTCCTTAGTCGTTACACTTGCGAATTTTGTTGCTGAGTTGAATTGTTGCTTCTCAGTAATTTTATTCGTATCGAAATCAAGTTGAGAACGACCAATAAGGAAATCAAGAAGTGCACGGTCAGTGGCGTTACTACCAACAGCACTGCCATCAGCTACCATGGCATCGTTGTTAAGACCGATACCATTAATCATTTCAGCTTTAAGGCTATCTGACATTGTGTCAAAATCAGGTGCATCAGTTTCACCAGTAGCCGCATAAAGTGTTCCATCAGCAAGGAAAAAGTCAACTACAGATAGTTTACCTTCTGTGATGGTACCAGTTTTATCACTGAAGAGGATATTCATGTATCCGGCTGTTTCAATGGTATCAGGATGGCGAACCAAGATATTTTGTGCTAAAAGTCGACCTGAGTTCATTGAAGAAACGAGTGCCAACATCATTGGTAGACCTTCTGGAACAGCCATGATGATGATTGTAACCGCAAAGAGAATCGTTTCAATGATAAGAAGGAAGATTGAACCACCATTGAGGTTATTAGCCTTATTAAGTGCAATAAAGCCTAAAACAAGGTTGATTACTGAATATGCAGCACCCGCACTATAACCGAGGACACCGATGTTTCCAGCAAGCTTGTTGAGTTTTTCTTTGGATGGTGAATCTTTACTATCTTCTTGAAGAGAAGTATTGATGCTTCCTAGAACGGTATTATCACCAATTTGTGTAGCTTCCATAACGGCTTCACCTGAAGTAACAACTGTACCACGGAAGACTTTGAGCTCTGTAAAGAGGTCGGAAGAGTCTGGCTCTGCTTGATCACCAAGAGGAAGTTTTTTAGCATCTTCACTTTCACCATTAAGGACAGCTTGGTTTACTTTTAACTCACCTTCCAAGATGATACCATCAACTGGAATCTTGTCCCCTGATTGAAGGAGAATTTGATCACCTTTTACAATATCATCAACGAGAATTTCTTTAAGTTTACCATCACGATAAACTTTAGCATTAGTTTTCGAAGCCTCTTCTTGAAGAGTGTTGAATTTTTGCTCATTTCGGTATTGTGAGACTGCTGAGAATCCTGTAGACATCAAAATGGCGAAAATTAGTGAGATAGCCTCGTACCAATTAGCTTCACCAATAGAAGGGAAAATCATTCCAACAAAGTTGAAGATGATTTTTAATCCTAAGGCAGCCAAGAGGATAAGAATCCATTGATCTTGGAAGGCTTCGATAAAGATTGAGAGGAGCGAGTTAGCCTCTTTACTAGAAAGCCTATTATCGCCATGGGCGTTTTTACTTGCTTGAACTTCAGCAGAAGTCAAGCCTTTAAATTTTTTCATTTAAGGTTTGTATCCTTTCTAGAAATATTCTTTAGAGAATTAATACTTTCTGGGGTGATTTTAGTAAAAATAAGTATCTTGATAACTAAAGAATTCTATTATTAACTGAAGAGAGCTGCGATTCCATTAAGGTCAGCTTGTTTTCCTTGACCAATAGCGTGAAATGCCCAGCTAGCACCATTACGTACTAATTCGGCAAATACAACAGCTGTATCAGTAGAGTAGTCATCTTTTAATTGGAATTTACATAGTTCAGAACCAGTATCCTTATTCACAAGTCGTACGTATGAGTTATTTACCATACCAAATGTTTGACGACGTGCGAGTGCTTGGTCAATGGTTACAGCACAGACAATCTTATTAACTGTTGGTGAGACAGCTTGAAGATTTAGAGTGATGGTTTCGTCATCACCTTCGCCTGCACCGGTACGATTATCCCCGTTTAATTGAATACCATTTGCTACTGGATTATTGTAGAAGACAACGTCAGAAGCAGAAGTAATCTTACCTGCTTCATTTAATAAGAAAACAGAGATGTCTAAATCGAAGTCGACACCACTTACAGCAATATCCCAACCAGCACATAAATCAACATTATTGAGGCTAGGTGCAGCTTTGGCAAGGTCTAGGACCGTATTTTTTTCGAGATTTAGTGAGATTCCAGATTGTGTAGGTGTGACTTCAGTTGGTGTTGAAACTTCTCCACCCAAACTTGTAAAATTAATAGCCATTTTTCTTCTTCCTTTACATTAAATTATTGATATGCTTTTGCGAGTTCACCAATAGATGCTTTGAAATAATCACCTACGGCTTTAAATGTCCAACCGTTATCAGTACGGTTCAACTCAGCAAATTTAACTGCAGTTGCATTACCACCGTCTTCTGTAAGGTTGAAACGAACCAATTCACGTTCTGGACGTTGTGATTCATCAACTAAACGAACATATGCATTACGTACTTGACCAAAGTTTTGTTTACGTTCTTTACCAGAGTAAATGACAACCGCAACAACAATTTGTTTGACATCTGATGAGACTTGATTAAAGTTTACGAACATATTTTCGTCGTCACCATCACCTGCTCCAGTAAGGTTATCGTGATCCAAGTGGATACCTTGAGAGGATTTATCACCATAATAGACAACATTTGTAGCTTTTTGAGTTAGACGACCTGATTCATCTATGAGAAAAGCTACAAGGTCAAGGTCAAAATCTGAACCAAATAATTTTGTTTGTACATCCCAACCAGCAGAAACTCGAATATTCTCTAAAGTAGACTGTGTCTTAGAAAGATTCAAGAAATCGTTCTTTTGGAGATTAAGGATACCTGACTTATTAAGGTCAAGGCTTACTTCACGTCCTTGACTTTGTGAAGATTGAGAAAGAGTCTCAAAAGTCGGTGCTGGCGCTTCAGGCCCATTGTTTGTTGGTGTGTTTGAATTGTTTCCAAGTAGTTTATCAAAAAGTCCCATAATAGTTTCCTTTCCTAAGTGTATTACATATAGCGAGACAAAAGTCCATTGAGGTCAGCAATTGTTCCCTCACCAATAGCTTCAAATTGCCAACCGTTTGGTCCACGGTTTAAGGAACAGGCTGTAACAGCAGTATCTGCAGAATAGTTATCGGTTAACTGATAACGGCAAATTTCAGCATCATTATTATCTGCATCAAGCAAGCGAACAAAAGCATTTTTGATCATACCAAAAGTTTGCTTTTTGCTAACGGCTTCAAAAATTGTCATGAAGAAGATAATACGAGTGATTCGTGGTTCGATGGCATCTAAATTAATTTGGATACGTTCATCATCACCGTCACCTTCACCAGTACGGTTATCTCCTTCGAGTCGAATTCCAGGAGCAGACATATTGTTAAAGAAGATGACGTCTTGTGGAACTTGTGTCACACGTCCACTATCTTCAATAAGAAAAGCTGCCAAATCAAGGTCTGCAGTGGGTCCAGCAACGGCCATATCCCAACCACCACCTAGAACACAGTTCTTGAGTGCTGGTGCTTGTTTAGTAAGGTCAAGCACATTACCTTTTGATAAATTAAGTGATGGTTGCGAACCATTATTAAGTCTTGTGAAATCCATAATAATTTCCCTCCATATAATTAATGCGCGCTAATAAACCCTTTTTCAGCCATATCCGCCTTCATATTTTCCAACTCAACGGAATCAGTCTTGCGTTTCTCAGCAATTTGTTGACTAATTTGTTTGGTTTCATCGATACCTTTTTTGATTGTTTCATAGGTTGATCGTAGGGTTTCAATCTGCACCGCACTACCACCAGCCATACGAGCAATATTTACAGACTGAGTTGCTGTATTTTGAGCGTTACGTAGTAGAAGCTCATTCGTTTTTTCATCTAATTGACTGATTGATTTCGCTTGGATTTCTTGTCGTTTTAGTTGAATAGCCTGTACTAAACATTGTTTGAAAATTGGCAAGGTGATAATAAATGATGAATTAATCTTACGCATAAGATTAAAGTTGGCCATCTGCATCGTCTGTATCATGGGACAAGTTTGCATTGCAACATTTTCAGCAATCTGCAAGTCATAAGTACGCTGGTTTAGCATATCCTTAATCATTTGTAGTTTCTGTTGTTGAGTCTGCTTTTCTTGTTCAGTAAGATCGGTTCGTTGCATCATTTGTGCTTGATAAGCTTCGATTTCTTCTTGAGCGAGCTCTCCAGCTACGATATACTTCTCGAGTTCTTCATAATATGCAACATTAGTACGATATTGTTTTTCAAGATCTTCTTGTGTTTGATGAATTTGAGATTCATATTGTTTTAAAATCACATAAATCTTGTCAACTTCTTTTCCCATATCTTCATATTTGGCAAACAATTTATCAATGGAATTTTTAATCTTGCCAAATAACTTTTGAAGCATAGATGCGTTTTCTGGATTTTCGAGCTCTTTGATGTCGAACTTATCCATAATCTTTGTAAGTTGTGTCAGCATACGAGAGGCTTCTTCAGTATTAACGCGTTGCATCGAAGACAGTAGCATATCTGAAGTTTGAGAGATTCCCTCGCTAGGTTTTTGACCAAATGCAAGGATGGAATTAACATTTGTGATATCTATTTCATTGGTTAGATTTTGAACCTCTGGAAGAGCTCGCAGACGTTGCTTATAAGCAACATTGTCTGTTAAGACTTCTGGTTGTGTCATCTGCATCTCATTTGTAGGTGATCCGGTCGTAGTAGCACCGAATTCTCCGGTATTAATAGCCATTGATAGTCTCCTTAACTAAAAAATTTACTAAAAAAGTTCTGCTTCCTCTGTTTGTATTTTAAATCTGATAGTCGACGCTCATAGTTTATTTTATCTAAACGGATGGAATTAAAGTAATCACTTTGAATATAACTATTTAAGTTAGATAAACCAGCTGGTGAAAAGATGACAATATCAAATCCAATTTTATTAAGGTAAGCAATTAAATAAGCCTGACGTTTTGAAATTTGTTCTTCCTCTTCTAGAAAAATAACTAGTTTGGGAATATCGTTGGTAAAATCGAAACTGTCAATAGTTCTGATGATTTTTTTATCTAACATTAATATCATCATAGCAAAGTCCAAAATTTCTTCTTTGGAAGAAATCGGTTTTTTAAAGAAACGATGGTCATCAATAGTCTCATTGATTTTTGAAAGGATGAATTTTTCAGTTTCATCATTATATGATGAATAACGATAGAAAGGCAACTTCATGATTTCTTCTATATCAAATTTACCATTGCTTAGTTGACAAAATGTCAATTGAAACTTATCGGATTCTTCAACACCTGGACTAATGAGATTGAAGTTAGCTGTTGAGGATAGAAATAGACTATTTGGATGCTCTATACAGGTTTTAATGAGGTTTGCATATTCGTCTGAATTCTTATATTCACCTTCAATGTCAAAGAAGAAACTAGGAACATAGACGGTTTTCCCTTGTGTTTTAAAGCCTTGTCTGAGTTTTGCTGGGGCTTTCCAGTTTTGTTCAAGATCGATTAAGGTACCATTGAAAAAAATTGGAGAAGTCGTACCATTACGAAATTGCCAAGGACGATAGATACCTGAATTTGAGAATAGCTCTTTTTCAATTTGCTCTTCCAATTCTAAAGTAATTGAGCGATTTTCTTCAATGATATGACCTTCAGAGGCTCGTTGAAGAAAACTTTGAATGGGTAATATTTGTGAATTCTTATGTTTTTTACAGAGCTTATCTGAGTCGATTTCTTTCCAGTACTCGCACTCTCGCAATGGATTAATATAAATAACATCAAACCCCATTATAAAGAGGAGCATTAGAAAATAAATATCATGACGCGAAATATCACCATAGTAGAAGCAATGGTTTGCATGAAAATCTAATTCAGAATAATCTAAGTTCTGTATATATAAGTGAGCATAAAGTAATAGTTTACAGATAAAGTTGTTTTTAACACTATCGTTTAAAAATTTTTCTTGTCTTATGGCAAGATTGACGACGTATTCAAAAGCATTTAAAAAAACGTGATTCAAATCAGAGTTCTCAAAAAGAGTGATATCTTGCTTTGAGAGTTGTGTCACATCCATATTAGCAAGTTCATTTTTTATAGCATTAATGAAGTCGAAATCTACATCTAGGAGAATCTCACCATCAAAAAAGATAGTATGGTGAGGATCAGCCTGAATTTTTGAATAAATCGTTGCAAGGACATCGTTATATTTCCCTTGATTTTCCACACCGATGTAGGAAGTGAAGACGGGGTTAAATTGTGGACGAATGCCCTTTCTTTCCGATTTTCTTCTCCAAAGTTCAAATGGAATCTGTTGGAGGCTTAGACTCATTTAGTCACCCCCTTCCGGCACAATGAGTCTTTTCCCAAATAAGCTATATCTTTATATAGAACTTATTCAAGATACTACTATTCTATGTATTCATTAAAGCGGTGTCAAGATAAAACGCGAACTATAATGATTTTCATAATTGCTGATGGATTATAGGTCTGCTAGCTCTTTAATGATGCCACAAACATTATACTTTTCAAGTGGATAATATTCAACAGGAACTTGTTTTTCTTCTGCGAGTTGTAAAATATGTTGGAGATATTTGGGATTAGCATCTTTGCGAATGAGAATCCGATCAGGTACGCGTCTAAGTAGAACACGAGTTGTTTCACCAACACCAGGCTTGATTTTATTGATATCTTTAATTTTAAAGTCTTTCGCAATACGTTTTACTTCATCTATACCCTTAAAGTCTTCATTTAACTCTTCTGAGGAAGGAGAGAAATAGTTGGGGTCGCAATCATTAAAGTGCTTTTCAACGGTTTCTAAAAACGCGTTTGACTGATCAATAGCTAAGTTTTCTTCATAAAAAATAGCACCATGAAATTCGTCCTCAGTCATAGTTGGTAATTTAACTGTTCGACTAACAAGACCGCTAACTGTTGCATTAAGACATGCACTTGGGATAAGGAAATCTTGTCTAGTTCCATAAAGCTTTGTTACCGATGCTGGATCACTCAATACTGCAAGTTCACTATCAAGTTTTTGAAAATTCTTTTGAGCTCGAAGTTTTTGACAGGCTTCATCTAAAACAGTATTAATGGCTCCTTTACCGACCCAACCGTCTATAAATTGAATATTTTCAGCAGCATGACGGTCAACGATATAATGCATAGCTGCTGAGTCAATCCCCTTCCCACGTATAATTGAGATACTGTAGTGCGGTGGCGTTACCCCGTATCTAGCTTTGAGATAACGTTGAACGAGAATGCCGATAGGTGTTCCTGCTCTGGCAAGTGAAACTAGAACAAGTTCAGGTCCTTTTGAACTCCATAATTTTTCAGCAAGAGCGACTGTGGCAGATGCTGTTTCAAAAGAGAGTTGGTCTAAGCTATTAAAGTAAAGGTCCATGTAAGTTTTTGTAGGTGCGTATTCTAAAGGAAGCATTTCAGAATAATGGATACCTTGCTGGTTTAATTTTTCACGTTCTGCAGTATCTAAGATGGGGACTTTTCCTTTAACATCTTGTAGTAAGAAAGTTACACTTTCTGCTGGGTAACTGGTGCGAACAAAACGCATGCGTTTCCTCCTATTTATATTTGTTTTATTGTTGGATAAAAATAATTTCTTGTCTTGAATATGGCTGTAATTGTTCCTTGATGGACTCTTCGAAAGCCTTTGTCATTTCTTCGTAGACGATGATGTAGCGGTCAACTTCCTCAGTTACATTGTAAAGATATGTTGATCGTTGGCTATCATATGCGCTAGGGAGATGAATAGCATTTTTGATGAGGTAATTATCCTCAGTTGAGATAGCTATAGGACTTCGTGTCGTTGAACGAACCTTCGCACCAATTTCTTGTGCAAGGAGAATTGGAAGCCACATATTTTCTTCAGTTCCGATTACTCTTACTTCATACGAGTCTCGATCTAGTGGGGAGTCATCTAACTTAGAAATGAGAGTCTCAAGAGACTTGCTGTAATTTCTGAATTCAGTTTGAGTTAATCCAAGACGTGGATTATTTTTAGAAGATAAGGTAACCTTTTCATTTTGATCCAAGTTATTCTCGGGAAGACTCTGATAATCGATAGAAATGGTCGGAACATCATCCTTAAGGTGTCCCTTAATCAAGTAGATAGTGTCGATATTTTCTTCTTTATAAATAGAAGCATGAGCCATATTTTGCCAGTTAAGGATGGAAGCCACTGCATACTTAGTTCTTTTATTCAATTTTTTAAATTCAGTAATGAAGTTAAGAATAGTATTTCCTGTCGTAATTTCATCTTCAATAAACAAAATAGTGTCATACTCAGGAATGACCTCACGGTAATACAATTTCTGATTTGTTGCGTGAGAATGTTCTTCTTCAAATGAAAGTGTTTGGATAGTTGTATCCAAATCTTCTCGTGTTGTTTGTAGGTAGAAAACGGCGTTTAGGTCATCATTTTCCAAACAAAAATGCATGATGGCTTGACCGATGGCAGTAGCAGTCTCGGCAAAGGCGATGATGAGTATGCGTTCTTGTGAACTTAAATGATTTTTAAGTTGTTCGTAAAGTTCTTTAAAAAGCTGAATTGTTGTATTGGCTTGACTAGGATAATGCTTAGCTTGATATTTATTAACAAAGAGATAGTCTCTTTTAGGATTCTTGTATCGTTTACAGATATGAATCAGATCATCTGGATTAGAGCTTGATTTATTTTCGATTATATTTACAAAATCATTTAGTTTTAATTGATAGGTCATATCAATACCTTTCTATGTAATGGTTCATTAGTTTACATATAGAATAGTAAAAATTGTACAGTTTTTTTGATTTATTTCTCCACCTTCAATTCATACAACCCTCTCACCGCATTACATCCATAGATGGTCTGAGCCTGTTTCAGATCTTTTACAGTCAGGACTTTTTCTTTCAGCTTATTTTCAGCTATAAGACTTTGTCTGTAGATGCCATTTAAGAGGCCGAGGTGAACTGGTGGTGTGTAGAGTTGGTCTTCGATTTTAAGAACGATGTTACCGATAGAGGTTTCTAGGAGTTGTCCCTCGTGATTATAATAGATTTGTTCGTGAGGTTCGATACTAAGGTGAGGACGGTAACTTGTTTTAAAGAAGGTATAGGGGCTATCCAACGGATATCTTTGCTCAACTAACCTTGCTTGGTAAAAGTCATCAGATAAGTTTGTTAATTGGCTATGTTCAAACTTCAGTTCACCATCTTTTTTAAAGGACAATTTAAGACGGTAGTCTGTGTCAAAATCTAGTGATTGGCACAGAGCTGTGGCTTGATAGTGCGCTTTTTCTGCATTGAAAGGATAGTCGAAGTATCGGCTACTCTCTTGTAAACGTTTTATATGCTCCTCCAGAAAGAGAAGTTTTCCTTGATGAATACGACCGGTAGAAATGAGATAGAATTTTGGGTTCTGACGGTATAGAACAGCAGCTTTTTGCTTGGTTTCTTCGTATTCGGATTCCCAGTTACTGTCCCAGGTAATCCCCCCTCCGACACCATAGATAGCCTTGGTTTCTTCCATTTGTAGTGTCCGAATGGCTACGTTGAAAATACTAGGTCCCTGTGGCACCAAGATTCCAATGGCCCCACAATAAACACCTCGAGGTTGTTTTTCAACCCTCTTAATAATCTCCATGGTTGCTATTTTGGGGGCACCTGTAATAGATCCGCATGGAAAAAGGGCTTGGAAGACATCGCATAAACTTCTATTTGTCAGGAGTTGCGTTTCAATTGTCGAAGTCATTTGCCAAACTGTAGAGTATTGTTCAACTTGGCAAAGGCTCTTAACATCTTCACTTCCT
This sequence comes from Streptococcus sp. 23.2, assembly GCF_016648665.1. Classification (NCBI taxonomy): domain Bacteria; kingdom Bacillati; phylum Bacillota; class Bacilli; order Lactobacillales; family Streptococcaceae; genus Streptococcus; species Streptococcus sp. 23.2. The sequence continues at coordinate 54,672 of NZ_JACLQJ010000005.1, read as the reverse complement.
ATTTTAGAAATACGATTCATGTCATTTCTAAGAAGATCGACAATCATCATATTTTCAGAGCGATTTTTCTGGTCCTGAGCTAGCCATCTTGCTTGTGCAAGGTCAGTTTCACTTGTTAAACCTCGATTGGTAGTACCTTTCATAGGACGAGTAGTCAACTTATCGCCATCTTTTTTAAAGAAGAGTTCTGGACTTATAGAAATGATAGAAACGTCATCGTGCTGAATAAAGGCATTGTAATGTGCATTTTGCTCAACAACCAATCGATTGTAGATGGCAAAGGGATCAGCTGTCAGGTTCTGTTGAAGTTGAACAGTATAATTGACCTGATAAGTATCACCTTGTCGAATATGGTGGTGTATATGCTCAATAGCAGCCTTGTATTCCTCAGCAGAAGTTAGCTCTTGCCAAGATTTTGGTAAGGTAATAGGGTCATAAGTAAGTGGAATAGGCTCTGTTTGAACAGTTTCATGAACAGTGAAGTAGAGGAGATACTCAGACATTAATGGACCATCAATAACCTGAAATTTTGTCTCGAAGGCAGGGGCTGCTTCATAGGAAACATAACCTACTGCATAATAACCTTCATTTTGATAGGCTTCGAGTTCATCTAAAAGGGGTTTGACTTCCTTAATGTCCTTTGTTTTTAGTTCTTTAATGGTGTCTGTAAAGATTTGTCTGACACCAAGTTCTTTAAAATCAATAACAGTTTTCTTATGCATACTTAGAGTATAACATAAGAAGTTTCCCTCTGGTTCTTTTTCATGTTTTAATTATCTTTCTCAAAATTTTAACCAAAAATGAACTTTTCAGATAGTTTTACATATGTTATAATGATAGGGACTAAAAGAAGATTTTAGAGGGAAATATGACTGAAAAAAATAACTTTGAGAAAGGCAACAGCAACCTTTCAAACAATAAAATGAAAAAAGGCACTTCTAAGAATTCATGGAAGCACCAGATGTACGAGCTAGAAATAGCTATTGCTAAAGAGTCAAGTAACAAAAAAAGAAATGAACTCATTAAACTTCATAATGGCTATATGAGTGAGTATGATAGCTTAAAGAAACAAATCATATGGTTAGCCGTCTTGGGAATTTGTTTCTTATTAGTATTGGCAATTTTTGGTTATTTTATTTGGAATAGTTACAATAGTGAGAATATGTCTTATACATCATCTTGGCTTCAAGAGAGGGTACTGAGCACTTATAGAGCTTAGTGTTCTGATCCTAGTAAATAATAGAGTCTCTAGACAAAAGTCTAGGGATTTTTTGATATAAAAAGGGATTTAGTAAGTCAATATATAGTTATTAGCTATAACGATATCTAAGCAAAAGGAGATAACAGAAGTCGGTAACCCTTTATTTTATAGGGTATAGTCTAAAACTATATATAGAGAAAACTAATAGCAATTATACAGCTACCCATTTCTTTGGTAAGATAAGTTCAACAACAAAGAGGAGGACACAAGATGTCAACTACTATCATTGGTTTCCCACGTTTGGGTGAATTCCGCGAATTAAAATTTACAACAGAAAAATACTTTAGAAATGAAATTACTGCAGATGAACTTTTAGCAGCAGCCAAAGACTTGCGTGCAAAACACTGGAATATTGTTAAAGAGAAGGGTATCACTGAAATTCCTTCAAATGATTTTTCACATTACGATAACTTCCTTGATGCAGCTTTCCTTTTCAACGTCGTACCTGAATCTGTTCAAAACTTGGATTTGACAGATCTTGAACGTTACTTTGCTTTGGCGCGTGGTTACCAAGGTGAAAAAGGGGATGTACGTGCCCTTCCTATGAAAAAATGGTTTAATACTAACTACCATTACATCGTTCCTAAATTTGAAAAAACAACAGAAGTTAAACTTGCTGGTCACAAGATTTTTGATGAGTACCAAGAAGCAAAAGAATTGGGTCTTAATACACGTCCAGTTGTGGTTGGACCATTCACTTTCCTTCAATTGTCTGATTTTGAAGATGGTGTAAAAGCTGAAGACTTCGTAGATAGCTTTGTTTCTGCATACCAAGATGTCTTTGCAAAATTGGCAGAGCTTGGTGCTACTCGTATTCAACTTGATGAGCCAGCTCTTGTTAAAGATTTGACATCTGAAGAAAAAGCTCTCTTCTTGAACCTCTACAACAAGCTCTTGGCTGATAAGAAAGGCCTTGAAGTTTTGATTCAAACTTACTTTGGTGATGTTCGTGATGTCTACAATGACCTTGTGAACTTGCCAGTTGATGGTATTGGTCTTGACTTTGTTGAAGGTAAGAAAACACTTGAATTGGTTAAAGGTGGTTTCCCAGCTGATAAGATTCTCTATGCCGGTATCGTCAATGGTAAAAACATCTGGCGTAACAACTACGAGAAGAGCCTCGCAATTCTTGAACAAGTTCCAGCTGAAAATGTTGTTTTGACAACCTCTTGCTCACTTCTCCACGTACCATTTACAACTGCTAATGAAGATTTTGAACCAGCTATTTTGGACCACTTCGCCTTTGCGGTTGAAAAATTGGGTGAATTGCGTGACTTGGATGCCATCCGCAATGGTCAAGGTGCAGAAGCACTTGCTGCTAACAAAGAACTCTTTGCGACTGAGCGTGTTGGTGAAAATGCTGAGCTTCGTGCTCGTATTGCAGGTTTGACTGAAGCCGATTACACTCGTTTGCCAGCGTTTGCAGAACGTGAAGCGATTCAAAAGGATGCTTTCAAACTTCCATTGCTTCCAACAACAACTATCGGTTCATTCCCTCAAACTAAGGAAGTTCGTGCTAAACGTTTGGCTTTCCGTAAGAATGAATTGTCACAAGAAGAATACGATGCTTTCCTTGCTGAAATCACTGATGAATGGATTAAATGGCAAGAAGAAGTTGGATTTGACGTTCTTGTTCATGGAGAGTTTGAACGTAATGACATGGTTGAGTACTTCGGTCAGAACTTGTCAGGTTACCTCTTCTCTAAAAATGGTTGGGTTCAATCATACGGTATGCGTGGGGTTAAACCACCAATCATTTGGGGTGATGTCACTCGTCTTAACCCAATCACTGTTAAATGGTCTAGCTACGCTCAAAGCCGTACAGACAAACCTGTTAAAGGTATGTTGACTGGACCTGTAACTATCCTTAACTGGTCATTCCCACGTGAGGACATCTCTATTAAGGATTCAACTCTTCAAATTGCTCTTGCAATCAAAGACGAAGTGCTTGACCTTGAAGCTGCAGGTGTGAAAATTATCCAAATTGACGAAGCTGCTCTTCGTGAAAAATTGCCACTCCGTCGTAGTGACTGGTATGAGGATTACCTCGACTGGGCAATTCCAGCTTTCCGTTTGGTACACTCAACTGTAGCACCAGACACACAAATCCACACTCACATGTGTTACTCAGAATTTACAGATATCATCCCAGCCATCGACAACTTGGATGCTGACGTTATCTCATTTGAAGCTAGTCGTTCAAATCTTGAAATTTTGGATGAACTTAAAGCACAAAACTTCCAAACAGAAGTTGGACCTGGGGTTTACGATATCCACTCACCACGTGTCCCACAAGACGGTGAAATTGACCACACTATCGAAGCAATCTTGGCTAAAGTACCAAGTGGTAAAGTCTGGATTAACCCTGACTGTGGTTTGAAGACTCGCGGAATCAAAGAAACTAAAGAAAGCTTGATCAAGCTTGTAGAAGCTGCAAAAGCAGCTCGCGAAAACTTGTAAGCAGAAGTTATCATACGTTGAAGACCTTCTTCCTTAAGTGTAGAAGGTTTTCAATAGCTAATAATATTCTAAAGATTTTTGCAAGCAGGCTATGATTAACAAGTGTACGCTACTTATGAAGTCAGTAGGCACTTAAAACTGCTTTTGTCTTAACAAAAATCTAAAATAAGAAGGTATAAAATATGACAAGCCAAACACCATCACTCTCTTTTGAAGTATTTCCACCCAACCCAGCAGTGGGTAATGAAAAAATTCTACGTGCCCTCGAGGATATGCAAGGATTGGCCCCACACTTTATCAGTGTGACAGCAAGTAATAACAAATATAATATCAAAGAGACGACGGTTCCTTTGGCAGATCATATTCAAAATGACCTAGCCATCCCAACGATTGCCCACCTTCCAGCTATCTATTTGAGTAAAGAAAAGGTTGCTGATACCTTACGTGACTTGGATGCTGTTGGTGTACACCGTATCTTAGCTCTACGTGGCGATATTATCCCAGGTGTGGAACCTCTTAAAGATTTTAGATATGCCACTGATTTGATTGAGTTTATCAAGGACCAAGCTCCTCAATTTGATATCATCGGTGCCTGCTATCCTGAAGGGCATCCCGATTCAGCAAATCAAATCTCTGATATCCAAAACCTCAAGAAAAAGGTTGATGCAGGTTGTTCTAGCCTTGTAACCCAACTCTTCTTTGACAATGAACGTTTCTATGATTTTCAAGATAAATGTACCTTGGCAGGTATTGACGTACCAATTCATGCTGGAATTATGCCTATCTTGAATCGTAACCAAGCTCTACGTTTGCTTGAGACTTGTGAAAATATCCATTTACCACGTAAGTTCCGTGCCATTTTGGATAAGTATGAACATGATCCTGAGTCACTTAGAGCGGCAGGTCTTGCCTATGCTATTGACCAGATTGTCGACCTTGTTACGCAAGATGTTGCAGGCGTTCACCTCTACACCATGAATAATGCAGAAACTGCTCGTCATATTCACGAAGCGACTCATTCCTTATTTAAGCATCATTCACAAGTTAGTGCTCTATAATTGAATCATAAAATTACCACCTATAGTTTAATCTATAGGTGGTTTATTGGTTCTAGTAGCAAAAAAGATAGCTTGCTTCCGTAATCCAAGTTTTGTCGGTATAAAAAAGACTTAGAGCTTAGCTCTAAGTCTTAAATATTATTCGCCTACGAAAGCATTGATTTCTGCTTCGATATTCGCAATTTTTTCTTTAGCATCTGCTTCAGATTCACCAACTGTAGCGATGTAGAATTTGATTTTTGGTTCTGTACCTGAAGGACGAACGGCAAACCATGAATCATCAGCCAAGATGTATTTAAGCACGTTACTTGGAGGAGTTGTTAATTTTTCAACGCCATCAGCAGTAGTTGCTGTTTGTTCCAAGAAGTCTTCTGTCTTAGCAATGTCTGTGTTGTTGAATTGTTTAGGAGCATTGTCACGGAATTTATCCATGATTTTCTTGATTTCAGCAGCTCCGTCAACACCTGAAAGGGTAACAGAGATAGTTTTTTCTGCGAAGTAACCATATTGTTTGTAGATTTCTTCGATACCGTCTGCCAAAGTCATGCCACGTGAACGGTAGTAAGCAGCGATTTCAGCAACGATAAGAACAGCTTGGATAGCGTCTTTGTCACGTACGAATGGTTTGATGAGGTAACCGAAGCTTTCTTCGAAACCAAGCATGTAAGTGTGGTTGTGTTGTGTTTCAAATTCATGAATTTTTTCACCGATAAATTTGAAACCAGTCAAGACGTTAAACATAGTTGCGCCGTAGCTTTCTGCAATCTTAGTAACCAACTCAGTTGATACGATTGATTTACAGAGGGCAGCATTGGCAGGAAGGGTACCAGCTGTTTTGTGAGCTTCAAGAATATATTTAGCAATGATAGCTCCGATTTGGTTACCAGAAAGGTTGAGGTAAGAACCATCTGGTTGGCGGATTTCAACACCAAGGCGGTCAGCATCTGGGTCAGTTGCAACCAATACATCAGCGTCTACTTTGCGACCAAGTTCTTCAGCAAGAGCAAATGCTTCTTGGTTTTCAGGGTTTGGAGATTTAACAGTTGAGAAGTCAGGGTCTGGTACAGCTTGCGCTTCAACAACTTGTACAGCTTCAAATCCAGCTTGCGCAAGAGCACGACGTGCCAACATTTCACCAGTACCATGAAGTGGAGTGTAGACAATCTTCATGTCACGACCGTATTCATTGATCAAGTCTTGGTTGATGTTAACGCCTTTCACTTCTTTCAAGTATTCAGCGTCGACGTTTTCACCGATAACTTCAATCAAGCCGTTAGCTTTGCTTTCTTCAAGATCAGCCAATTGTACAGTGAAAGGATTTTCGATAGCGCGGATGTAATCTGTCAAAGCATCGGCATCTGCAGGTGGCATTTGTCCACCGTCTTCACCATAAACCTTGTATCCATTAAACGGAGCAGGGTTGTGGCTAGCTGTTACCATGATACCAGCAAATGTGTGGAGATGACGAACAGCAAATGACAATTCAGGTGTTGGACGTAGGCTTTCAAATACATAAGATTTGATACCATGAGCAGCCAAAACTTGAGCAGATTCAAAAGCAAACTCAGGAGAGAAGTGACGGCTATCGTAAGCAATAGCAACACCACGTTTTTTAGCTTCTTCCCCTTTTGAGTCAATCAATTGGGCCAAACCTTCAGTTGCTTGGCGAACAACGTAAATGTTAATGCGGTTAGTACCAGCACCAATCAATCCACGCATACCAGCTGTACCGAATTCAAGGTTGGTATAGAAGGCATCTTCTTTCGTTTTTTCATCCATTGCGACCAACTCATCACGAAGGTAAGCAGGCAATTCAGCGAAGTCGAGCCATTTTTGATAATTTTCAGTGTAAGACATAGCAATCTCCTTTATATTTTTAAACGCTTACATTATACCATAATTAAAGAAAAAAAACATGGTAATTACCATGTTTTTTCTTTATTTTTTCAATCGCAGTAACACTGGTGTGATACTTAGAGTTAACAGACCGGCGATAATCATTTCAGCAATCGAATTTGTTGTGAAAATAGTTGCCATTAGTGTTTTGCCACCTGCTGTGTAGAAGTTAGGAATTAGGAAGTAGATACCAAGAAGTACAAAAAATGTATTTGTGAAAGCACCTAAAACCCCAGATAGAGCCAGACCTAGACGGTTTTGAAGTAACTTGTAGACAAAGTATGGGAAAATACCGATTAGGATACGAGGGACGATGGCAATGACTGCTGATGCCCAAGTTCCCCCTTCAACAAAAGGACTAAAGAGATAGCTACTAACCGTATAGATAACAGTGTTGCGAATAATACTCATAATTCCCATGAAGCCACCCAAATAAGCTCCAATCTTAGGACCGTAGACGATGCTAGCGATAATAACTGGGATATGGGTTAGGGTTGGTTTGATTGGAAGTACAAAAGCAGCAAAGATGGTTTGACTGAGTACTTCGATTACAACCATTGTAGCTATCAAGAGGGATAACTGAGCCGTTTGGTTTGCTTTATTTTTCTTATTCATCATAAACTCCTTTTTATTCTCTGCAAGGCTATTTTGTTAAAGCATTGTCAATGGATTCAATAATGTCATCAATATCAGCTAAGGCACCACGTCCTGTATCTCCACAAGCCAGTAAACCTGATTTTGGAAGAATTTCTTGGTAGCCAAGGTCATGCAAAGTATCTAGATTCTTCTTAGTCAGTGGATTTTCATACATTTTCGTATTCATTGCAGGGGCAATTAGTTTAGGTGTGGTGCTAGGTAAAGCTAAAGCAGTAGCAGTAAGCATATTATCAGCTAGGCCGTGTGCTAATTTGGCAATGGTATTTGCTGAAGATGGAGCTACAACAAAGAGGTCAGCTTCTTTACCTAAGTCAATATGATTAATACGTTCAGCCAATTTTTCTTCCATGACATCAGTGTGAACAGGATTCTTCGAAAGGACTTGAAGTGTCAGAGGGGTGATAAAGGCTTGAGCAGCTTCAGTCATAATGACGTGAACGTCATAACCTTTTTTCTTTAACCTACTTGTTAGATCAGCTGCTTTATAGGCGGATATTGATCCTGAAACAGCAAGGATGATACGTTTAGTCATGGCATATCCTTTCAAATAAAGCTTGAGCAATTGCAGATTTAGTCGTAACTTTCTCCTCGTTTTTTTCGTCAACAAGATAGGCAATATGCTGATCTGGAGTAATATCACTCAAGTCGTTGGCAACAATAATATCAGCTTTGTTGCGTTTCAGACTTGCACGAGCAACCTCAAAAAGCTCTTCTTTTCTTACATTAACCAAAAGTTTGAAGCCAATCAATTGAATATCAGGATTCCATTGTTTGACGAGGCTAATGATCTTCGGTGTTTTTTTTAGAAAAAGAACCTGATAATCAGAAGCCGATGATATCTTGCTTTCAGTGTTAGATTTATGCAAGAATTGAGCGAGATCTTCGGTGTCCTCCAGTTCAGCAAAATCCGTCATATAAATAGGAGTATAATCAGAGACTGCCATACTATGTATAAGAACATCGTGCTCTTTGACGAGTGGCTCCATCTTTCTGAGAAGACTTTCTACGTTCGTAATTTCTGTAATCTTTAGATTTTCTTTCGGTTCTGGTTTAACCGCTGTCTTGGTCGTTACTAAGGTTACTTGGTGACCCTTAGCTAAGAAAAGTTCAGCGATTTCCTTTCCTAGATAACCTGTTGAATGGTTTGTGATTCCACGTACAGCATCAATCTTTTCAGTGGTACCACCCGATGTAATCAAAATTTTCATAGTAGTATTGTACTAAAAATTGAGTCTTTTGTAAATAATAGTAGGTATTTTTGGGGTGTACCCCTATAAATTAAAGTTATAACGATTTATAACAAAACAAAAACCGAACATTGAAAAGTAATTAACCAAAAATAATGCGTTTTTTATCAAACTCTGATATAATAGATTCTAGAAAAATATAGAGGAGTGTCTCATGAAAACAGATATCGAAATTGCTCAAAGTGTAGAATTAAAACCAATCACAGAAGTAGTTGAAAAAGTTGGAATCGGCTTTGACGATTTGGAACTCTACGGAAAATATAAGGCAAAATTGTCATTTGATAAAATCAATGCAGTCAAAGACAATAAGCCAGGAAAATTGATTTTGGTGACAGCTATCAACCCAACACCAGCTGGTGAAGGGAAATCAACCATGTCAATTGGTCTTGCAGACGCTCTTAACAAAATTGGTAAGAAAACAATGATTGCCCTTCGTGAACCATCTCTTGGTCCGGTTATGGGAATCAAAGGTGGTGCTGCAGGTGGTGGTTACGCTCAAGTGCTTCCGATGGAAGATATCAACCTCCACTTCACAGGGGATATGCACGCTATTACTACAGCAAATAATGCTTTGTCAGCCCTTCTTGACAACCATATTCATCAAGGAAATGCTCTCGGCATTGACCAACGTCGTATCATTTGGAAACGTGTGGTTGACCTTAATGACCGTGCACTTCGTCATGTAAATGTTGGTCTTGGCGGACCACTTAATGGTATTCCACGTGAAGATGGTTTTGATATTACTGTTGCGTCTGAAATCATGGCGATTCTTTGCTTGGCTACTGATATTAATGACCTTAAAGAACGTTTGGCTAATATTGTAGTTGCCTACCGTTATGACCGTACACCAGTTTATGTACGTGATCTTGAAATTGAAGGTGCGCTTACCCTTATTCTTAAAGATGCCATCAAACCTAATTTGGTACAGACAATTTATGGAACACCAGCCTTGGTACACGGTGGTCCATTTGCCAATATCGCTCACGGATGTAACTCAGTTCTAGCTACAGCTACAGCTCTTCGTTTGGCTGATTATACGATTACTGAAGCAGGTTTCGGTGCTGACCTTGGTGCTGAAAAATTCCTTGATATCAAGACTCCAAACCTCCCAACAACTCCTGATGCCGTTGTTATTGTTGCGACACTTCGTGCCCTCAAAATGCACGGTGGGGTAGCCAAAACTGACCTCTCTGAAGAAAATGTTCAGGCCGTTCGTGATGGCTTCGCAAACTTGAAACGTCATGTGGAAAACGTTCGTAAATTTGGTCTTCCAGCAGTCGTTGCTATTAACGAATTTGTTGCTGATACTGAAGCTGAAATTGCAGCCCTTAAAGAACTTTGTGCAGAAATCGATGTTCCTGTTGAATTGGCTAGCGTTTGGGCTAATGGTGCTGATGGTGGTATTGACCTTGCCAACGCAGTAGTTGATGCTGTTGAAAATGGTAATGCCAACTATAAACGTCTTTATTCTGATGATGATAGCTTGGAAGAAAAAATCACTAAGATTGTTACTGAAATCTATGGTGGTAAATCAGTTGTCTTCGAGAAAAAAGCTAAGAACCAACTCAAACAATTTGCAGAATTCGGTTGGGATAAATTGCCAGTATGTATGGCCAAAACACAATATAGCTTCTCAGATAACCAATTCTTACTTGGAGCACCAGAAGGTTTTGATATCACTATTCGTGAATTTGTTCCTAAAACAGGTGCTGGATTTATCGTAGCTCTTACAGGTGACGTCATGACAATGCCTGGTCTTCCAAAAGCACCAGCAGCCCTCAAGATGGACGTAGCTGAAGACGGAACAGCTGTTGGTTTGTTCTAAGAAGAAATATCGATATAAAACAGTACCTATTGGTGCTGTTTTTTGTTTGAGTTATGAAAAACTTAAGGAAAGTTTAGTAGACTAAATCTAAATAAAAGAAGATCAAAGCACTAGATGATTACGTCTATTTTAGATATAATGATAAAACTTAGTCAAAGTGTTATTTGTATCTTTGACACCTAACAAGGGGGATAACTATGATTAAAATACTACTAGTAGAAGATGATTTGAGTTTGTCGAACTCAGTTTTTGATTTTTTAGATGACTTTGCTGATGTGATGCAAGTCTTTGATGGAGATGAAGGTCTCTACGAAGCTGAAAGTGGCGTCTATGATTTGATTCTTTTAGACCTTATGTTACCTGAAAAAGATGGTTTCACGGTTCTTAGAGAATTACGTGAAAAAGGTGTAACAACTCCTGTACTTATCATGACGGCTAAGGAAAGTCTAGATGATAAGGGTCATGGCTTTGAACTGGGTGCAGATGACTATCTAACCAAACCTTTCTATTTAGAAGAGTTGAAGATGCGTATTCAAGCACTTTTGAAACGATCTGGTAAATTTGACCAAAACACACTTTCTTTTGGTGATGTTCGTGTCAATCTTGCTACAAATTCAACCTTTGTGGGGGATAAAGAAGTAGAACTTCTTGGTAAAGAGTTTGATTTATTAGTTTACTTCTTACAAAATCAAAACGTGATTTTGCCTAAGTCACAAATTTTTGACCGTCTTTGGGGATTTGATAGTGATACCACGGTATCAGTTGTTGAGGTTTATGTTTCTAAAATTCGTAAGAAACTTAAAGGAACAGACTTTGCTGCCAACCTCCAAACCTTGAGAAGTGTGGGGTATATTTTGAAGAATGCTGACTAAATTTTTCAATTATCTCTTTAGGAGAATCAAGTCAGACGGATTTAAGTCGTTCATTCATTTCTTTGCCACTTTTTCTGGTATTTTCCTTATCATGACTGTCATGATTTTACAGATTTTGAGTTACGGCGTTTATTCCAATGTGGACTCAAGTCTTAAAATGGCAGCCGCTAAGACCAATTCTTATTTAGAAATGGAAATGCTAAAACGGGAACTTTTTCTGACTTCTGAGGTGGATCAAAATAATACGACAACCATTTACCAAGCCTATGATAATAAAGAGTCGACAGCTGAAACACCTGACTCGAGTGGCTCTAAAAAAGAACCTAAGAAGAAATCAAGAATTGAAGATGCCCCTCACGATTTATCTGTTGCGGCAAACACCAGTGTCTTAGTGCTTGATAAGAATGGAAAAGTCCTCAATGTCGTTGATAAATTTTCAAGCTTATCCAATTTACCAATAGATAAAAATAACATTGATGTTATCAGCAAGGGAAGTGCTCAGAATTATTTCGATCAAACAGAAAAGTACCGTCTGATTACTGAGAAAGTAGACAATAGTCTCTATCCTGATGCTAAGTACCTTGTTATTGCGATTAATACAACTCAATTGGAAGAAGCCACTGAACGTTATGTTAAGCTAATTGTCATCATGATGAGTTTCTTCTGGCTCTTATCTGTTGCGGCTAGTATGTATTTGGCCAAGTGGTCAAGACGTCCTATCCAGGAAAGCTTGGAGAAGCAGAAGGCTTTTGTTGAAAATGCTAGTCATGAGTTACGCACGCCACTTGCAGTTATCCAAAACCGTTTAGAAGTTCTTTTCCGAAAACCTGAGAGCACCATTTTAGATAATTCTGAGAATATCGCATCAAGTCTTGATGAAGTACGTAATATGCGTCTTTTGACGACTAATCTCTTGAACTTGGCTCGTCGTGACGATGGTATTAAACCAGAAATCGAAACCTTAGAACCTGCTTTCTTTGATACAGTATTTACCAACTATGCCATGATTGCAGAAGAAAATGAGAAAGGTTTCACGGCTCAAAACCAAGTAGGTCGTCCAATAAATACTGATAAAACACTGTTGAAACAGTTAATGACTATTTTATTTGATAATGCTATCAAATATACGGAAGAGGATGGACATGTGACCTTTACTGTCCGCACTAATGACCGCCATCTTTATATTTCTGTAGCTGATAATGGTCCTGGAATATCAGATAGTGATAAGAAAAAAATCTTTGATCGCTTTTATCGAGTAGATAAGGCTAGAACCAGACAAAAAGGTGGGTTTGGACTTGGCTTATCCCTAGCGCAACAAATTGTTTTAGCCCTTAAAGGAACAATTGTTGTTAAAGATAATCAACCAAAGGGAACGATTTTTGAAGTTAAGATCACCGGAGTTTAATTAATAAAGAAAACCTGCTAGACGATAATCTAGCAGGTTTTTTAGGTAATAAAAAAACTCCTAAATGGAGCTTTCAATTAGTTAGCCAATTTAGCTGCAAGACGTGATTTATCGCGGCTTGCTTTGTTTTTATGAATCAAACCTTTAGAAGCGGCTTTATCGATGCTAGCTGATGCAGCACGGTAAGCTTCTTCAGTTGGGTTAGCGTTGAATGCTTTAATAGCAGTACGCAAAGCTGATTTTTGAGCTGAGTTTTTTTCGTTTTGTTTAACGTTAAGTTCAGCGCGTTTGATAGCTGATTTAATATTTGCCAATGTTTTCACCTCCAAAATTTATCTAACTATGTCATTATACGTTATTTTAGGCCCCTTGGCAAGCTTTTTCTATTTTTTTAAGTGGATGAAGTCGATTTTATGATTGTCTCCCTTGTGAAGAATCAGTTCAGCTCGACTTCGTGTAGGTTCGATATAATTTTCCAGGTTAACCAAATTGATATCACGCCAGGTTTTTTGTGCTAAAGATAAAGCTTCATCCTTACTAAATTTAGTAAAACTATGGTAGTAGTTGTTTTCATCTTTTTTGGCAAGCTCAAGAAGGGTTTGAAAACGTTCAAGATACCAGGATTCGATATTATTAACTTCAGCGTCAATGTAGAGAGAAAAATCAAAATAGTCACTCATGTAAAGTCGTTGGTTAATAGGGTTCTGGAAAACATTAATCCCTTCGACAATTAGAAAATTGGGCTGTCTGATTTCTTGGGTAAGTCCTGGTACAATATCATAAATTTCATGAGAGTAAACAGGAATATTGACATCACCACCATTTTTTATAGTATCTAAAAAGTTGAGAAGAAGTGGCATATCGTAGGACTCAGGGAAGCCCTTACGATTAAGGATGCCTTTTTCTTTCAAGGTTTGGTTAGGATAGAGAAAGCCATCAGTTGTCACAAGTTCAACATTAGATTGGGGAAAGGTACGCTGCAACAAGAGTTGAAGCAAACGACTGGTAGTGGATTTGCCAACAGCAACTGAACCAGATACCCCAATAATAAATGGACGGTTAGTCTGTGATTTTTGTAAAAAGATACTCTTAGAAAAGGTTAGATCGTTGGCAGTTTTCTGATAGATACGAATGAGATTGATAAGGGGAAGATAAATGTCACTAACTTCTTGCACATCGATCTTATCATTAAGGCTGCGAATGGAATCCAGTTCTTCTGCAGTCAATGGGGCATTGTCCTCTTTATGAAGGCGTTGCCATTCCTTGCGTGATATCGTTTCGAAATTGATAAATTCATTTAACATAAATAACATTATAGCAGAAAAAAAGGTCGAATGTAAGCCTTGTCATTTCACTAGCCTTACTTTTCTATTTATGATACGATAGAGAAAAAGTACTATCTAGAAGGAAAAAACAATGTCAAAAATGTATTATGCTGAGACGCCAGATGCGGCTCACGATATTCACGATTTAAAGGTAAACTTATTAGGAGAAAGTTTTCAGTTTTATACAGATGCTGGGGTTTTCTCTAAAAAAATGATTGATTTTGGGAGTCAAGTGCTTTTGAGTGCATTAGATTTGGAAGCTGGCAAAACGCTTTTAGATGTGGGTTGTGGCTATGGTCCTCTCGGTATCAGTTTAGCCAAGGTCCAAGGAGTTAAAGTCACTATGATTGACATCAATAGTAGGGCGATTGATTTAGCTAGACAAAATGCTCAACGAAATAAGGTTGAAGCTACTATCTTCCAATCAAATATCTATGAAAATGTCACTGGAAGTTTTGACTATATTATTTCTAATCCACCTATCCGTGCGGGCAAGAAAGTGGTTCATCAAGTTATCGAGGAGGCATATGATTATCTCAATCAAGGTGGTAACCTAACTATTGTTATTCAGAAAAAACAAGGTGCTCCGTCAGCTAAGGCTAAGATGGAGGATGTGTTTGGTAATGCTGAAGTCGTTAAAAAGGCTAAAGGATATTATATCCTTAGAAGTGAGAAATTATGAGAACAGTTGATTTAATTGAAAAGAAAAGAGATGGTGGCGAGTTAAGCACAGAGGAAATTTCATATCTCATTAATGGCTATGTGTCTGGGGAAATACCAGACTATCAGATAGCTGCTTTGGCGATGGCGATTTATTATCAAGGTATGTCTATTCGTGAAATCCATGATTTGACCACTGATATGGTTGCTTCAGGTGAACAATATGATTTGTCAGAAATTCCAGGTGTTAAGGTAGATAAACATTCGACCGGAGGCGTTGGTGATAAGGTAACCATCATTCTGATGCCGCTTGTAGCTAGCTTTGGTGTTCCAGTGGCTAAGATGAGTGGTCGTGGTCTCGGACACACAGGTGGAACGATTGACAAATTAGAGTCTATCAAAGGCTATCAGGTTGAGCGTAGTAAGGAAGAATTCATTCAGCAAGTTAAAGACATTGGGATTTCCCTTATTGGTCAGTCTGAGCATTTGGTTAAGGCTGATAAACTTCTTTATGCCTTGCGTGATGTCACTGCAACAGTAGATTCCATTCCTCTAATCGCAAGCTCTGTTATGTCCAAAAAGATTGCAGCAGGCGCTGATAAGATTTTACTGGATGTTACTGTTGGTCAAGGCGCTTTTATGAAAAATATGTCTGACGCTGAGAAGTTGTCTGAAACCATGGTTGCACTAGGTCATGAGGTCAATCGTGAAACGATTGCAGTTATTACAGATATGAGCCAGCCACTAGGTAAGGCTATTGGTAACCGTTTAGAAATCACAGAGGCTATTGAAATTATGCAAGGTAAGGGACGTGAAGATATCACTGACTTTATCTGTGAGTTGGCTGAGATTCTATTAGATTTGGCTCAGGTTGAAGCTAGTCAGGAAGAGATTCGTCAGCACTTAGTGGGTGGAAAAGCCCTTGCTAAGTTTGAAGAACTCATTCAAGCTCAAGGTGGTGATTTGACTGATCTTTATCGTCATAGCAGTGCTCCTGTCGTGACAGATATTCATGCTCATGAAACAGGTTACATTAAAGAGTTACCTGCAATGGCATTTGGAAAATTTGCTATGCAATTAGGAGCAGGTCGAGCTACGAAGTCAGATAGTCTTAATTATGAAACAGGAATTGTATTTGAAAAGAAAGTTGGCGATTCTGTGACTCAGGGAGACCTTATTGCCAAGGTCTATAGCCAAGAAATTTTATCTGAAAAAATGCTGACTGAATTCGAAAAAAATGTTATTATGGGTAGTGAATGTAAAGAAACGACAGAAATATTAAAGATAATTCGCTAACCCTTAATTTAATTCTAATCAAGGAGTTTGTTTATGTATGTTAATAGCTATATTGACCATACCTTACTAAAAGCTGATGCTAATAAAGAACAGATTCTTTCCTTAATTGATGAGGCTAAGAAGTATGAGTTTGCCAGCGTCTGTGTTAATCCAACTTGGGTCAAAACGGCAGCTGAATTGCTAAAAGATAGTTCTGTTAAAGTTTGTACGGTTATCGGTTTTCCTTTGGGAGCATCGACTTCTGCAGTTAAGGCTTTTGAAGCCAAGGATGCTATTGCCAATGGGGCGGATGAAATTGATATGGTAATCAATATCGGTGCTCTTAAATCTAGAAATCTTAAATTAGTTGAAGACGATATTAAAGCTGTTGTTGAAGCTAGTGGAAGAAAACTTGTGAAGGTTATTATTGAAACTTGTCTATTGACTGATGAAGAAAAGGTCGAAGCTTGCCAATTAGCAAAACTGGCAGGTGCAGATTTTGTGAAGACATCTACAGGGTTTTCTACTGGTGGTGCTACCATTGAAGATATTGAACTTATGCGAGAAGCTGTTGGTCCTATTATGGGAGTCAAGGCATCTGGTGGAGCACGTACACTTGAGGCGGCTAAAGCCTTTATCAAAGCTGGTGCAACCCGTATTGGTACTTCGTCAGGAGTGGCCATTATGAAAGGTCAAGAAAGCCATGACAGTTACTAACAAAGAGAAAGTGATAGAAGCAGCTCGATTGGCAGCAGAAAATGCCTATGTTCCCTACTCTAAGTTTAGAGTTGGTGCGGCTTTGATTACAAAAAATGGAGAAATCTTTCAAGGCTGCAATATAGAAAATGCCTCTTTTGGATTGACCAATTGTGCAGAAAGAACGGCCATTTTTAAGGCGGTATCCGAAGGGTACAGAGATTTTGAATGTCTTGCAGTCTACGGAGATACCAAAGATCCCATCTCACCATGTGGTGCTTGTCGCCAAGTAATGGTTGAATTTTTAAAATCTGATTCTAAAGTGATTCTTATCGCTGAAGATAACTCGACAGTCGAGATGACAGTCGGAGAGTTGTTACCATACTCTTTTACGGACTTACAATAGTCTAGTTGTTTTATTCTTTATTAAGCAAGTTTTCTTGCAAGTTATAGGAGGAGTGTTCAAGATGAAATTGAACAAGAAAATTATCGGACTTGGCCTTGTTGCTGTAGCAGCACTTGGTCTTGCAGCATGTGCACGTGGCGGACGCGGTGGATCATCAGCTGATTCAAAAGTTAAAGCTGCTATCGTTACAGATACTGGTGGTGTTGATGATAAATCATTTAACCAATCAGCATGGGAAGGTCTTCAAGCTTGGGGTAAAGCTAACAAACTTGAAAAAGATTCTGGCTACAATTACTTCCAATCTGGTTCAGAGTCTGACTTTGCAACAAACTTGTCTTCAGCACAAAGTCAAGGCTACAACCTCATCTTTGGTGTTGGTTTTGCTCTTCATGATGCAGTAGCAGATGCAGCTAAAGAACACGAAGATGTGAACTATGTAATTATTGACGATGTTATTAAAGACCAAAAGAACGTTGAAAGCGTTTTGTTTGCCGATAATGAAGGTGCTTACCTTGCAGGTATCGCAGCAGCTATGCAATCAAAAACAAATAAAGTTGGTTTCATCGGTGGTCAAACATCAGACACAATTACACGTTTTGAAGCTGGTTTCACAGCTGGTGCTAAGTCAGTAAAACCTGACATCGATGTACAAGTTCAATATGCTGAATCATTCTCTGATGCAGCTAAAGGGACAACAATCGCTTCAACAATGTATGCTTCAGGCGTTGACGTAATCTACCAAGCTGCTGGCGGTACTGGTACTGGTGTCTTCACAGCTGCTAAAGAAGTTAACGAAAAACTTGATGCTGAAAGCGATAAGAAAGTATGGGTAATCGGTGTTGACCGTGACCAAACAGCAGAAGGTAATTATACATCTTCAGACAAGAAAAAATCTAACTTTGTTTTGACTTCAACAATTAAACAAGTTGGTACAGTTGTTAAAGATATTGCTAACGGACAAGTCAAAGGCGATAAATTCGAAGGTGGTAAAACTAAGACTTACGGTATCAAAGACGGTGGTGTTGACATTGTAACGTCTAATCTTCCTTCAGATATCAAAGATGCAGTAGAAAAAGCTAAAGAACAAATCAAGAATGGTGAATTGAAACCAACTGATGGTCTTAGCAAATAATAGTTAAGTATAAGTCTTTATAGAACTTAGACTGAGACAAATTTTTGTCTCAGCAAAGGGAAGCAGTTAATGATCCCCTTTGCTGAAATAAAAATTATTCTTGGAAGGAGATTGTATGACGAAGCCAAATGTCATTGAGATGCACGATATTACCAAAAAATTTGGTGAATTCGTGGCAAATGACCATATCAATCTTGATGTGAGACAAGGAGAGATCCATGCCCTCCTCGGTGAAAATGGTGCAGGTAAGTCAACTTTAATGAATATGCTTTCAGGTCTTTTGCAACCTACGAGCGGTACCATTAAGGTTAAAGAACAAGAGGTGACGATTGATTCACCATCTAAAGCAACGAAACTGGGGATTGGGATGGTTCACCAACACTTTATGTTGGTTGAAGCTTTTACAGTTGCTGAAAATATCATCCTGGGTAGTGAGGTAACTAAAGCTGGTGGTGTCCTTGATATGAAGAAGGCTATCAAGGAAATTACTGAACTCTCTGAAAGATACGGTCTTGCGGTAGATCCAACTGCCAAAGTTGCAGATATCTCTGTTGGTGCTCAACAGCGTGTTGAAATCCTTAAGACTTTGTATCGTGGGGCTGATATTTTGATTTTCGATGAGCCGACTGCGGTATTGACTCCGTCTGAAATTACTGAACTTCTAAACATTATGAAGACCTTGGTTAAGGAAGGCAAGTCGATTATTCTGATTACCCATAAGTTGGATGAAATTCGAGCAGTTTCTGACCGTGTCACTGTCATTAGACGTGGTAAATCAATTGATACGGTAACGATTGAAGGGTCAACAAATGCTGACTTGGCTGAAATGATGGTTGGCCATCAGGTTTCCTTCAAAACAGATAAAATTCCTTCAAATCCAAAAGAAGTTGTTCTTTCTATTAAAGATTTGGTGGTTAACGAGAACCGTGGAGTTCCTGCTGTTAAAAACCTGTCATTGGATGTTCGTGCTGGTGAAATCATCGGTATTGCCGGTATCGATGGCAATGGTCAGACAGAACTTGTCCAAGCGATTACAGGACTTCGTAAAGTTAAGTCAGGTGATATTACCATCAAGGGTGAATCGATTATTCATAAGACAACGCGTCAGATTACTGAAATGAGTGTTGGTCATATTCCTGAAGATCGTCACCGTGATGGTATGGTCCTTGAAATGACAGTTGCTGAAAATATCGCTCTTCAAACCTACTACAAAGAACCAAATTCTAAGAATGGTATCTTGAACTATAGTGTCATCAATGCGAAAGCGCGTGAATTGATGAAAGAATTTGATGTTCGTGGTGCAGGAGAGTTAATTGCTGGTGGTGACTTGTCAGGTGGTAACCAACAAAAAGCTGTTATCGCTCGTGAGATTGACCGTGACCCAGAACTTCTTATTGTAAGTCAACCAACTCGTGGTCTTGACGTTGGTGCTATTGAGTACATCCGTAAACGTATTATCGCTGAACGTGATAAAGGTAAGGCTGTTATTGTTGTCAGCTTTGAATTGGATGAAATTCTTGATATGTCAGACAGAATTGCAGTTATCTATGATGGCGCAATTCAGGGAATTCTAGATCCTGCTGAAACGAATAAGCAAGATCTTGGTATTCTTATGGCTGGTGGACAATTGAATAAGGAGGAAGCAAATGTCTAAAAAATTACAAAATTGGGCAGTTCCTTTAATTGCTGTCCTCTTGGGAATGTTGATTGGAGCCGTTTTGATGTTAATCTTCGGTTACGATCCATTCTGGGCTTACTACGATCTCTTCACAACGGCCTTTGGTTCATTGAAAAATATTGGTGAAATTCTTCGTGCCATGAGTCCGCTGATTCTGATTGCACTTGGATTCGCTGTTGCATCTAAGGCAGGTTTCTTTAACGTTGGTTTGCCAGGACAGGCCTTGGCAGGATGGGTTTCTGCTGTATGGTTTGCCTTGTCATTCCCTGATTTGCCAAAGGTGGTTTCAGTTATCTGTACAGTCATTATTGGTTTGGTTGCAGGTGGTATCGCTGGGGCTATTCCAGGTATTCTCCGTGCTTACTTGGGAACAAGTGAGGTCATTGTAACCATCATGATGAACTACATCATTTTGTATGTGGCAAACAATATTATTCGCTTTGGGTTTACAGCTGATATGTTGCGTTCTTCAGAAGCATCTAACAAGGTTGTAGCCTCAGCTAGTTATCAAACAGAGTTCTTATCTCAAATAACTGGTGGTTCGCGTTTCAATATTGGTTTCTTCCTTGCTCTTGCTGCTGCCTTCTTAGTTTGGTTCTTGCTTAAGAAAACAACAACTGGTTTTGAAATTACATCTGTAGGTCTTAATCCTCATGCATCAGAGTATGCAGGGATGTCATCTAAACGTGTTATTATCATGTCAATGATTATCTCAGGTGCTCTATGTGGTCTTGGAGGAACAGTAGAAGGACTTGGTACATTCCAAAATGTCTTCGTTCAAAACGCTTCATTGGCTATCGGTTGGAACGGTATGGCGGTTGCGCTTTTAGCGTCTAACTCACCTATCGGTATTCCATTTGCCGCCCTCCTTTATGGTGTCTTGTCTATTGGTAAGAGTGGTATGATTGGCGTGCCACCTGAAATCATTGATGTTGTTTCAGCCTTGATTATCTTCTTTGTTGGTGCTAACTACATCATTAGATATTGGGTTCGCCCTCGTCATAAATCAGTGAAAGCTAAAGGAGGACAAAACTAATATGGACTTTATTACAATTATAGCCTTGATCGTTGCCTCTATGTTGAAATACTCAGCACCATTGATTTTTACAAGTATCGGTGGAACTTTCTCTGAACGAGGCGGTATCGTAAATGTCGGCCTTGAAGGAATTATGGTAATTGGTGCTTTCGCAGGTGTTCTCTTTAACTTGACTTTTGCAGAAAGTTTTGGAAATGCGACACCTTGGATTGCTGCGATTGTAGCAGGTCTGATTGGTGTTCTCTATTCATTGCTCCATGCGGTTGCGACAATTAACTTCCGTGCTGACCATGTTGTCTCTGGTACAGTTTTGAACCTTATCGCACCATCTTTGGCAGTATTCTTGACACGTGTTATCTATGGTGCTGGTCAAACACCTGCTATCAGTCATAACTTTAAGACTGTATCATTCCCAATCTTGGATCATATTCCATTCTTGGGTAAAGTTTTCTTCACTAATGTTTCTTTGGTAGCATATGTTGCCATCTTGGTTTCAGTAGCATCATGGTGGCTTATCTTCAAGACACGCTTTGGTTTGCGACTTCGTTCAGTTGGTGAACACCCACAGGCAGCCGATACACTTGGGATTAACGTCTACCGTATGCGTTACTATGGCGTTATGATTTCAGGTTTCCTTGGTGGTGTTGGTGGTGCAGTTTATGCACAATCAATCTCAAACAACTTTGCTGTTACAACAATTGCAGGTCCTGGTTTCATCGCCTTGGCTGCTATGATTTTTGGTCGTTGGAGTCCAATCGGGGCTATGCTTTCAAGTTTGTTCTTTGGATTGTCACAATCATTAGCAATCATTGGAAAACAGCTCCCACTCATTTCACATGTACCAAATGTGTATTTGCAAATTGCACCATATATCTTGACTATTATTGTCTTGGCTGCTTTCTTCGGTAAAGCCGTTGCACCTAAAGCAGATGGTGTTAACTACATCAAATCTAAATAAACACACTACAGTGTTTCAGATAAGAAGGTCTATCGGCCTTCTTTTTTATTCGAGAAAAAAAGCTTGTCAGTGCTTACTAAAGTAGGTGTCGACAAGCTTTTGTTTTTTTATGAAAAATGTGGGTTAAAGACCTTCTCATGACCAATAGTGGTGTCCCATCCATGACCTGGGAAGACTCTGTAGTGGTTAGGAAGTGTAAAGAGTTGTTCTTTAATACTAGTGAGTAATTGTTCGTGGTTCCCTGTTGGAAGGTCCCAGCGTCCAATTGTTTCTTTAAAGAGGGCATCACCAGAAAATACAGTTTCCTCTTTATCAAAGATAAAAGAAACACCTCCAATAGAGTGTCCTGGGGTTGGAACAACTTTAAACTGGAAATCCTCGATGTTATAGTCCTGAGTGAAATCGAAGTAGTATTCTGCCGGATTGACAATAACGTCTTCCATATCGTCATGACGTGGAAGTCCAGATAAATTATCAATAGGATTCAGCAACCAGTCTTTTTCAGCTTCGGCAACGTAAACAGGAGGATGATTGTATGCCTGACGGACTGCCTCAACACTCATAATATGGTCGTAGTGTGTATGTGTCAAAAGGATAGCAGCAACTGGTTTGTCGATTGCTTTTAATTCAGCTAAGATACTAGAAGTATCACTTCCTGGATCAATGACTAGGCAGGCTGTATCGTTTTCTAAAATATAGGTATTTTCCTGAGCAACAGGATTTAAAATTCGTCTTATTTTCATAGCTCTAGTGTAGCACGAATTTAAGGCTTTTTCCAATATCAGAATGATGGCTTTGTCTTTTTTTGGTGCTTTGGATATGCTATAATAAGGTCACTATGAGTGAAAAAAACACGAATAAATATGCCATTGTTGACTTGGAAGCAACCTCCGCTTCGTCAACGGCTAGTATTATACAGGTGGGAATTGTCATCATGCAAAATGGTCAGGTGATTGACGAATTTGCGAGTGATGTCAACCCACACCAAGAACTCGATGATCACATTATTCATTTAACAGGGATTACCGATCAGCAGTTGGCTCAAGCCCCAGATTTCTCAGAAATTGCTAGAACCATTTTTGAACTGATTGAGGACTGTATTTTTGTTGCCCATAATGTTAAATTTGATGCCAATTTGCTTGCAGAGGCTCTTTTCATGGAGGGCTTCGAACTAAGGACTCCTCGTGTTGATACTGTCGAATTGGCTCAGGTCTTTTATCCGACGTTAGAACAATATAAGCTATCTCATTTATCCAAGGTTCTTAATCTTGACCTAGCTCAGGCCCATACCGCTATTGAAGATGCGAGAGCGACCGGACAGCTTTTGTTTCATTTGATGGATAAGATTACCAGCTTACCTAGACAGACCATTGAGATGCTTTTGACCTTTTCAGATAATCTTCTTTTTGAGACTGAGTTGGTTATTCGTGATGCTATAAGAGGTCAAAATTTAGGCCTTTCAAAAGAATATGTCATGCTTGAAGAATCTGGAATTGTTCTTCGTAGACCTTTGACTTATAAGTCTGAACGAAAACTATCTCAAGATTTTGATACCAATATTGCTCTCTTAGATTTGGAATCACGGCCTAAACAAAAAGAGTTTGCAGAGGCAGTTAGAAGGGAGCTTGATAATACTGATATTTCAATGATTCAGGCGCAGACTGGAATTGGGAAAACCTATGGCTACTTGCTTCCCTTGTTGGCGCAATCTGATGTAGATAAAGTGGTGGTGGCTGTTCCTACCAAGCTCCTTCAAAATCAGATTATGAATCAGGAAGCTAAAGCATTATCGGATGTCTTTAATATTAACTTTCATAGTCTCAAAGGACCTCAGAATTATATCAAGTTAGATGCCTTCTACCAAACCTTACTTCGTCAGGATAGTAACCGTTTGATTAATCGTTACAAAATGCAACTTTTGGTGTGGTTGACTGAAACAGAGACAGGAGATCTTGACGAAATCAGACAGAAACAGCGCTATATGGCTTATTTCGATGAGATTAAGCACGATGGTAAGTTAAAAGCTGACAGTCTTTTTGCTGAATATGATTTTTGGCAACAGTCCTATCAAAAAGCCCAAGAAGCAAGGGTAGTTGTTACTAATCATGCTTACCTGTTGACGCGTATGGAAGATGATCATGATTTTGTCCGAGGAAAGACTCTTGTGATTGATGAGGGGCAAAAGATGGTTCTGGCTTTGGAACAATTTTCACGTCATCAAGTCAATCTTACTGTCCTGTTGCAACATATTCATCGAATTCTTGATAGTGGTAGTCAAAGCTTGCTTCAACAACGCTTGCTCGAAAATCTGCAGTTTGAAGTTAGCCATCTAATCCAAGAACATCAACAATTTCCTCAGAAGCAGTATAATCGCCAGCAATTAGATCGTTTGCTACAAACCATTTCTGAACTGGAAGGTGAAAGTGATTTGATGGAGATGTTGTCTCCACTGAAGACACCGCTTTACAGCCATTTCTGGCTTGAAACAGATTATTATCAGGAACATCGTGTGACTTATTTAAAGGCATCACGCCAAGAGCTCTTAGAGCTTTCTGCTTATCTACCAAGTGCCCAAAAAGTGATAATTGTTTCAGCAACTATTGATGTGGGACCTGATGTAGATGTGGCTGATTTGTTGGGCTTAGATCAGGTACGTAAGGTTAGCCTCCCAATGGACACTTTACCCAATCAAGCTATTTGGATTGATCAAAGCATGCCTATGATTGGTATTGCTTCTGAGGAAGAGTATGAAGTTGCTCTTGCAAAGCGTCTCCAGAAGCTATCTGAAATGGAATACCCAATTTTAGTACTATTTACATCTCGAAAGAGTATGATGGCTGTTTCAGATTTATTGGATCATAGGGAAGTTCGTCACCTAACTCAAGAGAAAAATGGGACTGCTTTTAATGTCAAAAAACGTTTTGATAGAGGTGAGACCAATCTCCTTCTGGGTATGGGGTCGTTCTGGGAAGGTGTGGACTTTGCCCAACAAGATAGGGTAATTGAGGTTATTTCACGTCTGCCGTTTGACAATCCTAAGGATCCATTCTATCAAAAGATTGAATCTTGGTTTTCTAAGCAAGGAAAGAGCACCTTTGATAGTTACAGTCTTCCCATGACGGTTTTACGTTTTAAACAAGCTATTGGACGTGCTCAAAGACGTCCAGAACAGCGCTCGGCTATTCTTCTTATGGATAATCGCCCGCTCGTTAAGAGTTATGGAAAACTATTTCTAAAAGAAGTGACACAAGAAGTTGCGCTTAAGCCCGCTAAGTTCGAGGAAGTCAAAGAGGATATTCAGGATTTCTTAAAAAAAGAAAGTTAACTTTTTCAAACCAACCTTTTCTATGATTACTCAGGTTTTATAAATTTTACTGACTTATAAAAAAGATAGACTTAATTGCTCAATACTAGCTATATTGCTATGTAAAGATTTATCATTTTCTGATATAATAAATTCAGAAACTTTTTTAGGAGGCATTATGAGTAAACAACGTTCACCCTGGACCAAAAAGCAACAGTTCATTTTTGGAATAATTGTAATCGTTGTGACCTTAATTGCCTCTTTGACTGCTATTCTTATTGTAGCGACTAAGCCTTATGTAGACGCTGAAAAGAAGGTTATTGCCATAGCAGAGAGCAAAGCAGATATTAAGACTGTTACTGAATTTGATATCTACCATGGTGAGGCTACCTATTACGGACTTCTTGGAAAGTCTGGTCAAGGTGAGAAACTGGCCGTTATCGTGAGTCATGATTCAGGTGAGGTTGATATCTACAAGCAATCTGATGGTATAAGTAAGTCAGTGGCCAAGAAAGCTGCTAAGGCCTATGGTGCTAAGGATATATCCTATGTCCACCTAGGAAAATATGGCAAAACTCCTATTTGGGAAGTGAAGTCAGGAACCCAGTATTATCTGGTTGATTTTATCTCAGGTCAGGTTATTAAAGTGGAAGGACTATAATGAAATGACAAAATTATCAAATCGTGTATTACAAATGGAAGAAAGTGTTACTTTAGCTGCCAGTGCGCGTGCTAAAGCTCTTAAAGCTCAAGGGCGTGATATCTTGAGTTTGACACTTGGTGAACCAGATTTTGTGACACCTAAGAACATTCAAGATGCTGCCATTGCCTCTATTGCAAATGGTAAAGCAAGTTTTTATACCGTGGCTTCTGGACTTCCAGAACTTAAGGATGCGATTAGCACTTACATGGAAAATTTCTATGGTTATGCTGTAAAACCAAATGAGGTTGTTGTCGGCACTGGTGCGAAGTTTATCTTATATGCTTTCTTTGCTACGGTCATCAATCCTGGTGATGAAGTCATTATTCCAACACCTTGCTGGGTTTCTTACGTAGACCAAGTTAAAATGGTTGAAGGTGTTCCGGTCACTTTCCAAACGACTGAAGCTAATCAATTTAAAGCAACGGTTGAACAACTTGAAGCGGCTCGTACTGAAAAAACTAAAGTTGTCTTGCTTAATTCTCCATCAAATCCAACAGGAATGATTTATAGTAAGGAAGAATTGCAAGCAATTGGTGACTGGGCGGTTGAGCACGATATCTTGATTTTAGCAGATGATATCTATGGCCGTTTGGTCTATAATGGCAACACCTTTACTCCAATTTCTAGTCTTTCAGATGCCATTCGTAAGCAAACAATTGTGATTAATGGTGTTTCAAAGACTTATGCTATGACAGGTTGGCGTGTTGGTTTTGCTGTCGGAGATCCAGAAATTATTTCAGGTATGGCTAAGATTATCAGTCAAACGACATCAAATCTTACAGCAGTTTCTCAATATGCTGCGATTGAAGCCTTAACAGGTGATCAGTCTTCGATCGAAGAAATGCGTCAAGCTTTTGAGGAACGTTTGAATACGATTTATCCACTCCTAGCTGAAGTGCCTGGCTTTGAAGTCATCAAACCTCAAGGTGCCTTTTACCTCTTCCCAAATGTTAAAAAAGCGATGGAAATTAAAGGCTACACAAATGTTAATGATTTTACAAACGCTATTCTTGAAGAGGCTGAAGTCGCTTTGGTAACAGGTGCAGGATTCGGCGCACCTGAAAATATTCGTCTTAGCTATGCAACAGACTTGGATACTTTGAAAGAAGCAGTCCGCCGAATCAAAGCCTTTATGGAAAAATAGAATTAATATAGATCAAAAGAAAAGAGAAGTAATTACATGTCTAAACAATTAGTTTCAATTATTGATGTGCCTAAATACGTGGGCGAAGAAATCACTATCGGTGCATGGGTAGCTAACAAATCAGGTAAAGGAAAATTAGCCTTTCTTCAATTGCGTGATGGAACTGCCTTCTTCCAAGCGGTAGCTTTCAAACCTAACTTCATCGAAAAATACGGTGAAGAAGAAGGTACTGAAAAATTTGATACTGTTAAACGCCTTAGCCAAGAAACATCAGTTTATGTGACTGGTGTGGTTAAAGAAGACGAACGTTCAAAATTTGGTTACGAGTTGGATGTGACAGCAGTAGAAGTCATCGGTGAATCACATGATTACCCAATCACACCAAAAGAACACGGAACTGACTTCTTGATGGATAATCGTCACCTTTGGTTGCGTTCACGTAAACAAATGGCTGTCCAACAAATTCGTAATGCGATTATTTACGCAACTTACGAATTCTTTGATAAAAATGGTTTCATCAAATTTGATAGTCCAATTTTGTCAGGAAATGCAGCTGAAGATTCAACGGAATTGTTTGAAACGGATTACTTTGGTACACCTGCTTACCTAAGCCAATCTGGTCAGCTTTACCTTGAAGCTGGTGCCATGGCTCTTGGTCGTGTATTTGACTTTGGTCCTGTTTTCCGTGCCGAAAAATCAAAAACACGTCGTCACTTGACTGAGTTCTGGATGATGGATGCTGAGTATTCATTCTTGTCACATGATGAGTCACTTGATTTGCAAGAAGCTTATGTTAAGGCTCTTATTCAAGGTGTTATTGATCGAGCGCCACAAGCTCTTGAAATCCTTGAACGTGATGTAGATCTTCTTAAGAAATACATTGCTGAGCCATTCAAGCGCGTGTCATATGATGAAGCTATCGACCTTCTTCAAGCACATGAAAATGATGAAGATACAGACTACGAGCACCTCGAACATGGAGATGACTTTGGTTCTCCACACGAAACTTGGATTTCTAACTATTTTGGTGTTCCAACATTCGTTGTTAATTATCCAGCAAGCTTTAAGGCCTTCTACATGAAGCCAGTTTCTGGTAATCCTGAGCGCGTTCTTTGTGCAGACCTTTTGGCTCCAGAAGGTTATGGTGAAATCATCGGTGGTTCAATGCGTGAAGATGACTACGATGCTCTTGTAGCTAAAATGGATGAACTCGGAATGGACCGTTCAGAATACGAATTCTACCTTGACCTTCGTAAATATGGTTCAGTACCACACGGTGGTTTTGGTATCGGTATTGAACGTATGGTTACTTTCGTAGCTGGAACAAAACACATCCGTGAAGCTATTCCATTCCCACGTATGTTGCACCGTATCAAACCATAAGTAAAATTCTTTAGGAGTGCAAAAGTATGAAAAGATGGTTACTTGGTCTTTTGACCTTACTTTGTATGGTTTCGATGGTAGCTTGTAGCAAGACTACTCCCTCACTAGAGGGTGAATGGCAGGCACAAGATGCCTTAAAGAAGGATTATACGATTGTCTTCAAGAAAGATAAGGTCAAGATTGGTGAGCAGGATTATAACTATACAGTGGATGGTCCCAAGTCTAAGGATGACTTTACCTATTATTCGCTAAAAGTAAAAGATCAGGGAAAAGAAACGTCTTATACGGTATTTTTCCCAACTCAATCCAAAGAGGTTGCTCTTTTTCTACAACCAAATGATGAGAAAGAACCCATTAAGGGTCAAATGCTCTTTGCACTTAATAAAAAAGAAAAACCAGACTACTATAGCTATGTCAAAAAGTATCTGAAATAGTAGGAGAAGGATTAGCCTAGCGCTGATTCTTTTCTTTTTGGAATTATATGTTTCAATTTTCAGAATATTTTGTTATAATAGCAACATATTAGTCAAAGGAGAACTATCATGGCAAAAACTATTCATACTGATAAAGCACCAGCAGCAATCGGACCTTATGTTCAAGGTAAAATCGTAGGCAATCTTTTGTTTGCTTCTGGTCAAGTGCCATTGTCACCAGAAACAGGTGAAATCATTGGTGAAACAATTCAAGAACAAACAGAACAAGTGCTTAAAAATGTTGGTGCTATTTTGGCAGAAGCAGGTACAGACTTTGATCACGTTGTTAAAACAACTTGCTTCCTAAGTGACATTAACGATTTCGTTCCATTTAACGAAGTGTATGCAACTGCCTTTACATCTGATTTCCCTGCACGTTCTGCGGTAGAAGTGGCACGTTTGCCAAAAGATGTTAAAATTGAAATCGAAGTTATCGCTGAGATTGATTAATGAAGAGAGCCTTGGCTCTTTTCTTTTTTTCTCAACTATGATAGACTATTAAAGATAAATCATTTTCGATGTTTGGGAGACACCATCGCTAAAAAAAACCATTACTGGCGTTTTTTTGGCTCCCCCAAGGGGCCTTTTTATGTGTCTCAGACATCACGAATAAAGAGGAATATTATGAAACGTCAATCAGCTTTGGTCGTCTTTAGTGGCGGTCAAGATTCTACTACTTGCCTATTTTGGGCTCTAAAACATTATGAAACAGTTGAATTAGTTACTTTTGCTTATGGACAACGTCATAGCTTGGAAATTGAAGTAGCTAAAGAGATTGCGCAAGAACAAGGGCTTAAACACCATGTTTTGGACATGTCTTTGCTTGGTCAAATTACTGAAAATGCTTTAACATCTGATATTGAGATTGAGGCAGAAGAAGGTGAAGTTCCTAATACCTTTGTGGACGGGCGTAACCATCTCTTCCTTTCTTTTGCAGCTGTTCTAGCTAAGCAACGTGGTATTACTGATATTGTTACGGGTGTTTGTGAGACAGACTTTTCTGGTTATCCAGACTGTCGTGATGTATTTGTCAAATCGCTTAATGTCACACTTAATCTAGCCATGGCCTATGATTTTGTTATCCAAACCCCACTCATGTGGTTGGATAAGGCTGAGACTTGGGCTTTGGCTGACCAACTAGGAGCTTTTGACTATGTTCGTGAAAAAACACTAACTTGCTATAACGGTATTATTGGAACTGGTTGCGGGGAATGCCCTGCCTGCCACTTACGTCAAAAAGGTCTTGAAAAATATCTAGCAGAAAGAGGAGAAGCTTAATGTTCTTTGCACCGAAAGAAATCAAAAAAGAAACAGGTGAGTCCTTGGTTTACAATCCTCACCGTACAATGGTTTCTAAAGAGTTTACTTTTGATGCTGCCCACCATCTCTTTAATTATGAAGGTAAATGTAAATCACTTCATGGTCATACCTACCATCTTCAGATTGCAGTAAGTGGCTACTTGGATGAGCGTGGCATGACCTATGATTTTGGTGACCTTAAGCGCATTTATAAGGACCATTTGGAACCTCACTTAGATCACCGTTATCTCAATGAGACATTGCCTTATATGAATACAACTGCGGAAAATATGGTTTTCTGGATTTTCCAGACGACGAGTCAACATTTGCCAGAGGAGAGAGGACTTCGTTTGGAATATGTGCGTCTTTATGAAACACCAACAGCCTTCGCAGAGTTTAGACGGGAGTGGTTGGATGACTAGAGAACGTGTACTCAAACTGCCAGTACTTGAAATTTTTGGACCGACCTTTCAAGGGGAAGGCCGAGCTATCGGGCAAAAGACCATGTTTGTAAGGACAGCAGGATGTGATTACCATTGTGATTGGTGTGATTCTGCCTTTACTTGGGATGGGTCAGAGAAGCCAACACGTATGACAGCTGATGAAGTTATTGAAGCTTTGGATGCGCTAGGAACTTACGACTATGTCACTCTTTCTGGAGGGAACCCAGCTCTTTTAGCGGCAAATATGGCTGAACTCGTTTCAAAACTCAAGGCTAGAGGAGTAACTTTGGCCGTTGAGACACAGGGTTCTCGCTGGCAGGAGTGGTTAAAGGATATTGATCAAGTAACCTTAAGTCCTAAACCACCATCATCCAAGATGGAAGTCAATATGGAAACCCTTGACTTTATTGTTTCACAACTTGATCCTGATAAAGTTACCTTTAAGGTTCCTGTTTTCGACGATGATGATTTAGCCTTTGCTAAAATGATTCAAGAACGTTATCAGCCAGATGTCATGTTTCTTTCGGCTGGTAATCCTGAACCGAAAGCAGAAGGTAATATTGTCCAACATCAATTAGATCGCCTCAAAGAGCTTTGGGAGACAGTAGCCGCTGACGACTCGTGGGGCAATGTGCGTGTTCTCCCTCAGCTTCATACTCTACTCTATGATAATGAGCGCGGTGTCTAATCTTCACATTCTATAAGCTTAGAATTGATAGTATTTTTACTTTTTTAATGATTAACATTAGAAATTTAGATTAAAAATTGACCACATAAAGGTCTATAAAAATTAACAGCAAAGGAAGAAAAATGTCACAACAAGAAGAAATGAAAAACCTCACTCTCCTTGGTAATAAGGAGACACCTTATATTTTTGAATACTCTCCACAAGTCTTGGAGTCTTTTGATAATCGTCATACTGATAATGATTACTTTATCAAATTCAACTGTCCAGAATTTACGTCACTTTGTCCTATTACTGGGCAACCTGATTTTGCCAGTATTTATATTTCTTATATTCCAGACCAGCTTTGCGTTGAGTCTAAATCTCTAAAGCTTTACCTATTTAGTTACCGTAATCACGGAGACTTCCATGAAAACTGTATTAATACCATTGGTAAAGATTTGGTGGAGCTTTTGAACCCTCGTTACTTGGAAGTTTGGGGTAAATTTACACCTCGCGGTGGTATCTCGATTGACCCTTATTATAATTACGGTCGTCCAGAAACTAAGTATGAAAAGATGGCAGAGCAACGTCTCTTTAATCACGATCTTTACCCAGAAAATATTGATAATCGTTAATATCATGCTAAAAGTCCTTATGCAAATAATGGGCTTTTTTTCTTGGTTAAACACCTGTCTTTAGGGCGTAAAAGAAACCTGATGAATTATTTTCTACAATGAAAAGTAAGGGTATTGTTAGTTTTTCATTGGTCTGTTCTTAGAAACTTCTATTATTAAAATAATTTGACAATAGAAGTTTTATTTCTTACAATTAAGGTGTAAATAGAAATGTAAGCGATTGCTTATAAAAGGTATATTTGTTTTTAAAAAAGGGGACGAAAACAATGAGAAAAAGTTTACGTTTAATTTCGTGTGCTGTTCTGGGGGCAGCCATACTAGCACCAACGGTTGTTGGTAATAATCGTGCACAGGCCGATAGTTATTATGGCCGAGGTTACTATAATAACTATTCTTATAATCCATGGTATAACAACTATTATCCAAACTATGGTTATAACTACGGATACAATGGCTATTATCCAGGCTATAATTACAATTATGGCTATAACTACGGTTACAATAATTACTATCCAAACTATAACTATGGCTATAATTATAACTATGATTATGGCTATAACAACTATAATCCTGGTTACAACAACTACAACGAATCAGGTACTTACCGCTATAGCAATGGCTATTTGTACTACATCTTGAGTGATGGTAGCTACTATGTTAACTATAACGGTCGTTGGGTTCGTGGTGGTGACTATAATAACAACAATAGTGGTTCTAACAATACACCAACGACAGGTTATGAGGTTTTGAGAAATGACCCTCACTACCGTTATGAAAATGGTACTCACTATTATTTGAAAGATAATGGCGATTATTACTATTATTCAAATGGTAAGTGGGTACTTGTTAAGGCTTCAAGCACAGATTCTGAAGCTCCAACAACTTCAACTGTAGATTCAACGTCATTAGCAAGCCCAGAAGCACCATCAACCGTAGGTTCAACTTCATCTGCAAGTTCAGAAGCGGCCTCAACCGTTGCCTCAACTTCATCTGCAAGTTCAGAAGGGGCCTCAACAATAGATTCAACCTCAGTGGGTAGCTCAGAAGGGGCTTCAACAGTAGATTCAACTTCAGCGGGTAGCTCAGAAGGAGCCTCAACAGTAGATTCAACCTCAGTGGGTAGCTCAGAAGGAGCCTCAACAGTAGATTCAACTTCAGTGGGTAGCTCAGAAGGAGCTTCAACAGTAGATTCAACCTCAGTGGGTAGCTCAGAAGGGGCTTCAACAGTAGATTCAACTTCAGAAGCAGTATCGACTGGTAACTCAAGCTCTGCTGTAACGTCTGAATCTTCTTCAGCAGCAACTTCAGAGACAGGTTCAACATCAGAAACAAGTTCTGAAGCTCCTGAACTTGAAAAACCACCATATGCGCCTGAAACAAACATTGACTATGATAAGTTGCCAAAACCAACATTGCCACCAACAGATTATCGCATGTACTCAGATCCACGATTTGTAGATGACAACGGTACCTATTACTACCGTGTGGCTATGACTGATGAAGAAAATGCTCGCGGTATCGATGGTTACTACAAATGGGTTGATGGTAAGTGGAAACTCTACAATGGTACTGCCAATGATGACCCTGAGCTTGACCCAGACTTCCATAAACCAGCAGGAAACGATGAATACATGTACGATGACAACGCATCAAGTGTTAAATTGTATTCTGAAAATGTTGTTGGTACTGGTAAAGCAGGTGAAGCTTTGCCATTCCAAAATGTGGATGAATTCAAAGATTATGTTATTAAGAATTTTGCTCCAAAATTCTTAGATAATGCTGGCTGGGATTGTAATGTAACTTGGGAAATTGAAGATGTTGACAACTTCAACGCTTCTAAAGGCAGTGCTTGGGCACGTGACTATGTTATTACAGCTAATCTCAAGAGCGGTGTTGACGACAAAAAATATAGTGATGTTGAATTTGGTTATGTTAAATTTGTTTATCATGTAGAACCAACTGAAAACTCTGATTACGTTGAAGTGGACTCAGCTAAGGCTGCCTTTAATGAAATCAATGCGCAACGTACATCAGCTGGTTTACCAGCACTTACATGGTCTGATGATCTATACAATAGCACAACCCTTCCACATGCCAAAGATATTTCACACACTTACAGCAGTGATGGTATTGTTTATCGTCGTGAATCTGATGGTTCAGTTGTAGCCAATAAATGGTTGAGTAGTGGTATTCGTGAACTTCTCATGAGTCCAGATGCTACTCAAGCAGCAGTAGCTTGTGTTGTCGCTGGTGACGGTACTTACTACTGGACTTTAAATTACCAATAAGAAGAGTTTAAATTAATTGTCCCAACAATGGAGGAGTCTGAGGTTAGTCTTGGACTCTTTTCCTTTATCTATTGAACGTTTAAGCTTTCAATATGGTATAATAGAGCCTAGAAAGAAGGCGAAAATATGCAGGTTAAGAGAGTTCAGGATTATATCTCAAAAGAGTGGTTCGATGAAACCGATGGCTCCTATTTCGAACGTCTAAATAGTCGTTTGCAGGTGCTTTTGAAAAAAGATTACCCTGATTTACGAGGAAATGATTTTATTAGTAATATCAGCCTTTTAGACTATAGGTTAGTTTTTCTTGATGAAGTTATTTCTAATGCTAATGAGAAAAACGAACACGTTCGGGAAACTGTTCACGATGTCACCAAAAGTTTGTTGTACGAGGATCAGGATATCCAGGAACAATTGGATAGTAGAATTACTTTTGGCCAAAAAGTAGCGGATGAAGTGGCCCGGTTTGGTGGATCTTGGACTTTTATCTTGTCATTTGTTGCTTTTATGGCTATTTGGATGGGGCTGAATGTTGTTCAACCCTTTGGAATTGCCTTTGATAAATATCCATTTATTCTGTTGAATCTGGCCTTGTCTACTCTAGCGGCCGTTCAGGCACCATTGATTATGATGAGTCAGAATCGAGCATCGGATTACGACCGTTTACAAGCGCGTAACGACTATCACGTCAATACCCAGTCTAAGGAAGAAATCCGACTTTTGCATGAAAAAATTGACCACTTGGTTCAACAAGACCAATCAGATCTTCTGACAATTCAAAAATTGCAGACAGAAATGATTATGGGGGTTAGCCAACAAGTTGAGAAGATGTCAGACGATATTCGTGCCTTGAAAGAAGAAAGACTAGAAAGGGAGTCTCATGGGAACGAAAAAAATTAATTTAGTTGTTGTAACAGGGATGAGTGGTGCAGGTAAGACTGTAGCAATTCAATCTTTTGAGGATATTGGATACTTCACCATTGATAATATGCCACCCTCTTTGGTACCTAAGGTTATCGAATTGGTAAAACATAGTGAAGAGACAGATAAGATTGCTCTTGTCGTTGATATGCGTAGTCGCTTGTTCTTCGATGAGATCAACGATATTCTGGATAAATTGGAAAGTAATGAGGAACTTAATTTCAAGATTCTATTCTTGGATGCCACGGATGGTGAATTGGTTTCTCGTTATAAAGAGACACGTCGTAGCCACCCATTAGCGGCAGATGGCCGTGTTTTGGATGGCATCAAGTTAGAGCGTGAGCTTTTGTCACCGCTTAAGAGTTTGAGTCAAAACGTGGTAGATACGACAGAATTGACTCCACGCCAACTGCGTAAGGCTATTTCTGAACAGTTCTCATCTGAACAAGACCAATCTTCTTTCCGTATTGAAGTTTTGAGTTTTGGTTTTAAATATGGATTGCCATTGGATGCAGACCTGGTTTTTGATGTCCGTTTCTTGCCAAACCCTTATTATGATCCTGCACTTCGCAACCTCACAGGTTTGGATAAAGAGGTTTTTGATTACGTCATGAACCATAAGGAATCAGAAGAGTTTTACAATCATTTGACACAGCTTATCAAACCAATCTTGCCTGGCTACAAGAAAGAAGGTAAGTCTGTTCTTACCATTGCTGTTGGCTGTACAGGTGGTCAACACCGTAGTGTAGCCTTTGCACATCGTCTGGCCCAAGACCTAAAAAATGATTGGACAGTCAATGAAACTCATCGTGATAAGGATCGACGTAAGGAGACAGTGAATCGTTCATGAAAAAACCAAGAATTACAGTAATAGGTGGGGGAACTGGTATCCCAGTCATTCTTCGTAGTTTGCGTCATAAGGATGTTGATATCACTGCTGTGGTAACTGTAGCTGATGATGGCGGTTCTTCGGGAGATTTGCGTGATATCATGCAACTGACACCTCCAGGGGATTTGCGTAATGTTTTGGTAGCTATGAGTGATATGCCTAAACTTTATGAAAGAGTTTTCCAATATCGTTTTGATAAAACCGATGGTGCTTTGGCTGGTCATCCACTCGGAAACCTAATCATCGCTGGAATTTCAGAAATGCAGGGATCTACCTATAATGCCATGCAGCTTCTGACGAAGTTCTTCCACGTTACAGGAAAGATTTATCCAGCTAGTGAGACAGCCTTGACGCTTCATGCCGTTTTTCAGGATGGTCATGAAGTAGTAGGGGAGAGTAGTATTGCCCAGTACGATGGCATGATTGAACGCGTTTATGTGACCAATACCTATAATGATGAAGAGCCTAAGGCCAGTCGTAAGGTTGTTGATGCTATTATGAATAGTGATATGATTGTTTTAGGTCCTGGATCTCTTTATACGTCGATTTTGCCCAACCTTGTGATACCAGAGATTCGTCAGGCTCTTATCGAGACCAAGGCTGATGTGACTTACATTTGTAATATTATGACTCAGTACGGAGAAACGGAGCAATTCTCAGATGCCGACCATGTGGCTGTTCTTAATCGTCATCTTGGCTCCGATGTGATTGACAATGTCTTAGTTAACATCAAGAAAGTGCCTAAGGAATACATGGCTAGTAATAAATTTGATGAATACCTTGTTCAGGTTGAGCATGATTTTGAGGGCTTACGTCGTGAAGCAAAAACAGTTGTGTCTTCTAATTTTCTGCGACTTGAAAATGGTGGTGCCTTCCACCATGGTGATTTGGTAGTGGATGAGCTCATGCACCTAGTGAGGAACAAGTCATGAGTTTCACGATTAAGGTTAAAGAAGAGATAATTGCTGCTTCAAGCAAAGACAAGGCTGAATTGTCAGCATTGATTAAGATGTCCGGTTCGGTTGGATTGACCAATCAAGGATTGACTCTTTCCATCCCAACAGAAAATGCAAAGATTGCGCGACATATCTACCAATTAATGGAAAGTCGTTATCAAAGTAATCCTGAATTGAGACATCACAACAAGACCAATCTCAAGAAAAATCGTGTTTACACGGTTTTTGTTGCTGACCATGTCAATGATATTTTGTCCGATTTACAATTGGCGGATTCTTTCTTTGGCTTTGAAACAGGCATTGAAACATCAGTAATGGAAGATGACGAAGCTGGAAGATCCTATTTACGAGGCGCTTTTTTGGCAACCGGAACGGTACGTGATCCTGAAAAGGGTCGTTATCAATTAGAAATTTTTTCCGTTTACCAAGACCACGCAGAAGACTTAGCTTCTCTCATGAAAAAATTTATGCTCGATGCTAAGGTTTTGAGTCATAAAAATGGGTTTGTGACCTATCTTCAAAAAGCTGAGGACATTATGGATTTTCTCCTTGTTATCGGCGCAATGAACTCTAAGGATACCTTCGAAGAGGTCAAAATTATGCGAGAAACCAGAAATGATCTGAATCGTGCCAATAATGCGGAAACAGCCAATATTGCTAGAACGATTAGTGCTAGCATGAAAACAATTAATAATATTATCAAGATTATGGATACGGTTGGCTTGGAGATTTTACCGGTGGAGCTGCGCCAAATTGCCCAACTTCGTATTGCCAACCCAGATTACTCTATCCAGCAGATTGCAGATAGTATAGAACCTCCTCTGACCAAGAGTGGTGTTAACCATCGTCTCAGAAAAATCAATAAGATTGCGGACGATTTGTAAGTAGAAAGGAAGCTTTTATGGCTTGTACAACGATTTTAGTAGGTAAGAAAGCCTCATATGACGGCTCTACCATGATTGCACGTACTGAGGATTCTCAATCAGGCGTTTTTACGCCCAAAGAATTTCTCGTCGTGACCCCAGAAGACCAACCACGTCATTACCAGTCTGTGCTTAGCAATTTTTCAATTGATTTGCCAGATAATCCTCTACGTTATACTTCTGTCCCAGATGCGCTTGGGAAAGACGGTATTTGGGGTGAAGCTGGTATTAACTCAGCTAATGTTGCCATGAGTGCAACAGAAACAATCACGACTAATGCGCGTGTTCTCGGCGCTGATCCTCTTGTTAAAGATGGTTTTGGAGAAGAGGATATGTTGACTTTGGTCTTGCCATATATCAAGACGGCGCGTGAAGGTGTCCTTCGTTTGGGGCAACTTCTTGAAACTTACGGAACTTACGAATCTAATGGTATTGCTTTCTCAGATACTGAAGAAATTTGGTGGCTAGAGACCATTGGTGGTCACCATTGGATTGCAAGACGTGTTCCAGATGATGCCTATGTCACTAACCCAAACCAACTTGGCATCGATCACTATGAGTTTGAAAATCCAGACGACTATTTAGCCTCACCAGACATTCGAGATTTTATTAATAAACATCACTTGGATTTGACTTATTCTAATGAACACTTTAATCCACGTTATGCTTTTGGTAGCCAACGAGATAAGGATCGTCATTATAATACACCACGTGCCTGGGCTATGCAGAAATTTTTGAACCCAGAAAAAGACTATGATCCAAAATCATTCTTTATTCCATGGTGCCAAAAACCATACCGTAAAATTACAGTTGAAGATGTTCAATACGTTTTGAGTCTTCATTACCAAGATACACCTTATGACCCTTATGGACCTCAAGGAGATGCGGTAAGTCAACGCCAATTCCGTCCAATCGGTATTAACCGTACTAGTCAAACAGCTCTCTTGCAAATGCGTCCTAACAAACCATCAGAAACAACTGGTATTCAGTGGTTAGCCTATGGATCAATGCCATTCGGTACAATGGTGCCATTCTGGACTCAGGTCGGAACAACACCTGCTTATTTCCGTCAAACAACTGATAAAGTAGATACAGGTAATTTCTACTGGAGTAATCGCTTGATTGCTGCTATCTGTGATCCTCATTTCCAACAGCATGAAGCTGATTTAGATGCCTATGTAGAAACAACTATGGCTCTTGGCCATGCCATGATTAATCATGTTGATACCGCTTTGGCTAATGATGAAAGTATTGATTTTGAAGCAGAAAATCAAAAAATTAGTGATAAGATTCAGTCAGAAACAGATAAACTATTGGCAAAAGTCTTAGATGATGCAAGTAACTTGATGACCAATCGTTTTTCTATGAGTGATTAAAGTCATCAAAAAAGCCTTTCCATAAAATTGGAAAGGTTTTTTAGTATTCTAAACATTACTTGTTTTCTTCATCTAGTTTCGAGAGAATCTGATAAAGTGTAATGAAAAAGAAAAGATTGACTGAAATGAGAAGGCCTGATGCCCATGGCAAATCGCTTTCTAAATTTCGAAGAGGTGAATTCCAAGCAAAGTGTGCCGCAAAAGCACCGCAAGCATAAAGAATACCAATAAGACTGTACTTGGAATTAATGAGTTTTTGACGTGAAC
Organism: Streptococcus sp. 23.2; assembly: GCF_016648665.1. Taxonomy (NCBI): domain Bacteria; kingdom Bacillati; phylum Bacillota; class Bacilli; order Lactobacillales; family Streptococcaceae; genus Streptococcus; species Streptococcus sp. 23.2. Next base: position 15,157 of record NZ_JACLQJ010000005.1, on the reverse strand, counting down.
GCCATATAAGGACTAGCCCTATAGCAAGGAAGGACGTGTAAAGCCAGTGAGACGATACAGCACCAATAGTTCGACCAAGAATCCCTGAAACCGTATAAGAAAAACCATCAGGCAAATCTGAAAGAATATAGGAGAAATCTTCACTAATCTGGAAGCCAAGACCTGCCGTAATAGCGACAAGCAAGAGCCCCTTGTAACTTTTTGTTGGCACCATATAGATAGCAAAGAGAAAAGCAGCTAGTTTGAGGGGTTCTTCAACTAGGGGGGCCATAAGGGCATCCTCAAAGCGGTAGAAGAAACTCTTTGAAGAAAGATGAGCAGTCACCCAGTCGTGAGAAATGGTATTGGCATAACCAGCTATCCATCCTGTAATAAAGACTCCACCAATTAGAGCAAATATGAGAACAAGTGGTTTCACCTGCCATCTCTTGCCTAAGTACAGAATCAGAAATATTCCTGGTACGATATAACATAAGGCAATCAGTGTTGATAGTCCAATAATACCGTATGCCGAACCAGACAAAGCGCCTGAAGTGTATGATTGCGTATCATAAGTCAGGCCTATGGCTGAAAGCAATAAAAAAAGATATAGGATTAATTTTCGAAACATGTATAACCTACTTTCCAAATGATATTTCCAGTATATCAAATAATTCTTTCTCGTCGAAATATTTCATTTTTTTTATTTTAGGACTTGCAAAATAAATGAAGTGTGATATACTTAACCAGTAAACTATTAACTGGTTAAGTATTTTGAAAGGAATATCATGAAAAAGAAACGCATTTTTGGCCTAGCAGGATTAGCAGCAGTTGTTTTAGCTGCTGGTGCAGGTATTTATTATACGACTAGTCACCACGGTTCAAAAGGAAATGGTGATTTGAAAGTTGTGACGAGCTTTTACCCTGTTTATGAATTTACCAAGCAGGTTGTAGGAGATGAGGGAGAGGTGTCTTATCTCATTCCTGCTGGAAGTGAAGCCCACGATTTCCAACCATCTACTAAGAATGTCGCTGACATTGAAAAAGCAGACACTTTTGTCTACCTAAATGAAAATATGGAAACCTGGGTTCCAAAAGTTGAAAAGTCTATCAACACAAAAAATACAAAAGTCATTAAGGCAAGTCAAGGCATGGTTCTTTTACCTGGAACAGAGGAAGAAGATCATGATCATGGTGGAGAAGAACATCACCACGAATATGATCCCCATGTTTGGCTCTCACCTAAACGTTCTCAAAAATTAGTTGAAACTATTAGAGACGGTTTGATTGCTCAGCATCCAGATAAAAAAGCAGTCTTTACAACCAATGCCGAGAAATACCTTAAAAAATTAAAGACTTTGGATAAGGAGTATACTGAAGCCTTTAGTCAAGCAAAACAGAAAAGTTTTGTTACTCAGCACGCAGCTTTTGCCTACCTTGCCTTAGATTACGGTTTGACACAGGTACCAATTTTAGGTGTTTCAGCTGAGTCCGACCCTTCTGCAAAACGTATCGCTAGCCTTTCTAAGTATGTCAAAGAATATGATATTAACTATATCTATTTTGAGGAAAATGCTTCAAGTAGTGTTGCTAAAACCTTAGCTAACGAAGTAGGAGTTAAGACAGCAGTTTTAAATCCAATTGAATCACTAACTAAGGAACAGTTGAAAAAAGGTGAAGACTATATCAGTGTTATGACTGAGAACCTAAAAAATCTTCGTTTAACAACGGACGTTGAAGGTAAAGCTATTCAACCTGAAACGGGAAGTGATGACAAGAAAACGGTTCAAAATGGTTACTTCGATGACAAAGATGTTAAAGATAGAGAACTTTCGGATTGGTCTGGTGAGTGGCAATCGGTTTATCCTTATCTTCAAGATGGTACTTTAGATCAAGTATTTGAATACAAATCTCTATTAAATAAAGATAAAACTGCACAAGAGTACAAAGAATACTACACTAAGGGCTATCAAACAGATGTTTCTAAAATTGCCATTGATGGTAAAAAGATGACCATGACTTTCATAAAGAATGATGGAAGTAGTGTGACACACACTTATCGTTATGATGGTTATAAGATTCTAACCTATGCTTCTGGTAAAAAAGGTGTTCGTTATCTCTTTACAGCAACTGATAGTCAAGCAGCAGATAACCCTTACCAGTATGTCCAATTTTCAGATCATCAAATAGATCCAACAACTTCAGCACATTTCCATATTTTCTTTGGAAATAGTAGCCAAGATGAGATTCTAAAAGAAATGGATAATTGGCCAACTTACTATCCTGGAAAACTTAGTGGCTTTGAAATTGCACAAGAAATGGTTAGCCATTAATACTAGAAATGCACTCATTCGTGAGTGTTTTTTCTTTTTTAAAAAAATCTTTCATTTCTTAAACTCTTAGAAAATTTCTAGTGTCATTAGTTTTAAACAGAAATTTAAAGCATCGTATTTTTTCTAAAAAAATCCTGTAAAAAATTAAATAATTACTACATTTTTTCATTCTTTAGTGGTACAATAATAGTACGATTTTCAGATGATCAGGAGAGACCCATGAACCAGTATTTAGTAGCGATACATTATATTCAACTGCTTCAAGCAGAACTCGATATTCTAAATCATGATGCACGCTTGCTTTTTGATTTAAAGATTGAACCAAATCTTGCTAAAAGAGAGCTTGCTGACTTGAAAGTATCCCTATCTAAATTATCTGACAAAAACCTTTATATCGAAGGTACAATCTGGTATCAGCCAAGTTTGTTTGCAATCATTGATCAAAATTTAGGGGTTATTGATGACTGGCTCAAGGAATTAGATGACTTCTTTGAATTTACCTATAGTACAACAGTTTTCACTGTTTTGAAAGAAAATGAAAATCGAAGTTACGACTTATTACTTGGTCTCTATAGCCGTCTTGAATACGTTATTTCAGAAATAAAAAATTGCCGTTAGATGACTAACGGCTTTTAGTATATAGAAAAATTAGGCTCTATTTTAAATATCAAATAATTTGACAAAATACCCAAATGTGTGTAAAATAAAATTTGAAAATACTCTAATAAAAATAACGTTAAGTTAAAGGAAAATAATAACTAAGTGAGTAAGCAGGGGTTTAAATTGGGGGATTTTGTTAAATATTATTTGGTGAGCCTTGTGTCGCTGAGCTTTTTATGTCTTATTTTGTATGGGCTATATTCTTTAAACGGGCTCATTCCTTTTTCTCTAGATGGAGCTTCAGGCCTTGAAGTTAGGCATTATTCAGGACAGACCACCTCTTCTGTAAAAAAAGATGGTGATTATAAGGTTCAGGATATTAGTGGTGAAACTAAGAGCTACAATGTAGATTTGAAAGTAACAAACGATGGGGATAAGGTTATCCAAACCTATGTCTTTGAGTATAAAAAATGATTCTATAATAAAAACTCACAGTCTTAGCCAGATTGTGAGTTTTTTAGATGTCTTTTACCAAAGTCCTAATATCTTTTGCATGAGAAGAGAAGCAAGACTAATTAATAACCAACAGACTCCTCCCACTAGAAGTGCTGAGCCTCCTTTAGTGATTAGTTTTTTGAGATTTGTTTGGAAACCGATAGCTGTCATTGCCATAATAATCATAAATTTTGAAAGGTCTTTTAATGGTGAAAAGACGGCAGGTGTTACACCGAGTGACATTGCAACAGTTGTAATCAGTGAGGCCAAAAGGAACCAAAGGATAAAGTTAGGCACTGCTTTGCTTAGCGAGAATGCTTCCTTTGTATTATCCTTTCGTGACTGCCATACAGATAGACCAAGAGTTATAGGGATGATAGCAAGTGTTCGAGTCAATTTAACAATTGTTGCTTGCTCTAGGATAGATGTTCCATGTAAGCTATCCCAAGAACTAGCTGTAGCAGTTACAGAAGAAGTATCGTTGACAGCTGTTCCAGCAAATATGGCAAAGCCTTGATTACTAAGTCCCAACCAAGATCCCAAGTGAGGAAAGATTAAAGCCGCTAAGATGTTAAAAAAGAAAATTACCGAGATTGCTGTTGCAATAGATTCATCTTTAGCCTTGATTACAGGAGCAGTTGCAGCAATAGCAGATCCCCCACAAATAGAAGAACCAACACCTACTAAAGTAGCAATTTCACTATCTAGCTTGAACACACGATGGACGACATAAGCAGTAAGCAGTGCCGTAGTAATAGTCAGTAGAATAATGGGAAGTGACGTTACGCCAACCTTAAAGACTTGAGAAAGATTTAGTCCAAATCCAAGAAGAATAACAGCGTATTGTAATACTTTTTTTGATGTAAACTGCATCCCAGTTTTGAGCTTTTCAGAGTCTGTCACTACAATGCCAAATAAGAGGCCAATGAAAAGACCAATGACAGGTCCTCCAATAATAGGAAATAAGACTCCAAGAGTCCAGGCTACAAGCGAAATAAGTATTGCAATACTTATACCAGGTAAGAATGATTTGATTTTCATTTTTCATCTCCTTAAAAATTACCCACATTGTATCTTATTATTTAGGATATGTAAAGGTGTTGTTAGGGATAGTTCTGAGGAGAAACTATCCCTATAACTTGCTAAGGAGTGTTATTTCTGATAGAATAGTATTAAAATATTATAATTGAAAATTTTATGAAGGAAGGGTTGTATGTATCGTCATTTAAAGAAGTATATGATTTTTATCGTGGGAGCTTTTGTTTGTTCGCTCTTTTTGGTTCTAGCTTTTACAACAGATAGAAAAAATGATAACAGTGTTAATGCTAAAGCTGAAGCTGCCTACAATCAAACTACGACGGCTTTTATTGATAGTATCGGAGAGACTGCGAGACAGATTGGTCAAGATTACAATATCTATGCTTCTGTTCTAATTGCTCAAGCTATTCTGGAATCAAATTCAGGTCAGTCAGGTTTGAGTCAAGCTCCTTATTACAACTTCTTTGGGATTAAGGGCTCTTATAATGGAAACTCCGTTACTATGCGTACTTGGGAAGACGATGGTACAGGGAAGACTTATGAGATTGATGAACCTTTCCGTTCTTATGGAAGTCTGAGTGATTCCCTAGCAGATTATGCTGCTTTGATGACGTCATCTACTTATGCAGGTACTTGGAAATCAAATACAAGTAGTTATGCAGATGCCACTCAGGCACTGACAGGGACTTATGCTACAGATAGTCTTTACGCTTCTAAATTAAATAGCATTATTGCATACTATGGTTTGACTGCCTACGATCAAGCTCCAGTTACCCAAGCAACTGGTTCAACAAGTGGCCTTGTTTGGAACAGCTATAGAGGCTCATACACAGATGCTGAGACCTTATCTATAGATGAGGCCTGGGCAAGCTATAAAAATTATAAATAATGATGAGAGTCGAAAGGCTCTTTTTTGTGCTTTGAATTGGATAGTTTTGGCAATAAAAAGTCCCCAACATTATGTGCTGGGGACTAACATCTATTAGTTGTCAAAAGTGACTTCTTTAACGAGGTTATCAAGGAATTTTTCCCCCATTTTAGAGAGGGTTGCCTTTTCATGCTTCAAGTAAACAATATCAATTTCATCATCAATATCAAGTGGGATAGAGACAATATTATCACCATTCAAATTACTATTTAAAATACCTGTAGCAATGGTGTAACCATCCAAGCCGATTAATAGGTTGAAGAGTGTCGCTCGGTCTGAAACTACGATAGACTTTTTATGGGGAATCTGAGAGAGAATCTCTTCAGAATAGTAGAAGGAATTATGAATCCCCTGATCATAGCTAAGGTATGGAAATTCTTCTAAATCTTCCAAAGAGACAACTTCATGCTTAGCCAATGGGTTTGACTTGCTGACAAAGATATGGGGTCTAGCTTTGAAGAGACTGGTATATGTGAGGCGGTTGTCATCAAACATCTTAGTTAAGACATCTCGATTATAGCTGTTAAGGAAGAGAACGCCGATCTCTGAACGGAAGTTCTTAACGTCCTCAATGATTTCATAAGTACGTGTTTCGCGTAAGAAGAGCTCGTAACGTGTCATATCAGCTCTCTTGAGAAGTGAGACGAAGGCATTGACAACAAAAGCGTAGTGTTGAGAGGAAACACTAAACAATTCACGTGTTTCTGTGTGACTCTTGTAGCGTTCTTCCAAGAGATTCGTTTGTTCCACTACCTGACGTGCATAAGAGAGAAATTCAACTCCATCCTTGGTTAAAGTGATTCCCTTGGGGTTACGGATAAAGATATCAATTCCCATTTCTCTTTCCAAGTCACGAACAGCATTTGAAAGACTTGGTTGCGTAATGAAAAGTTGTTTTGCAGCTTCATTCATTGAGCCGGTTTCGACGATTTTGATAATATAATGTAATTGTTGAATTCGCATAGCCTTATTATAGCATATTTTAAGGATTATTCCTTAGGATAAGAGGCAAGTAAAAGGTCTTTTTAGGACTATACCAATTTTTATGCTTGACAATGTCAAATATATCGAATATACTGTCCTCGTTAAGCTTTTTAAAGAGCTTATTGACTATACCAATTTTAAATGAAGGAGACATGACCTCTTTGATCAGAGGTTATTATTAAAAATATGTGTGGAATTGTTGGTGTTGTAGGTAACACAAATGCAACTGATATCTTGATTCAAGGACTTGAAAAGCTAGAATACCGTGGTTATGATTCAGCTGGTATCTTTGTAGCTGGCGATGCATCTAGTCAATTGGTTAAGGCTGTTGGCCGTATTGCGGAACTTGCTGCTAAAACTGAAGGAGTAGAAGGAACAGCAGGTATCGGACATACTCGTTGGGCAACTCACGGTAAACCAACAGAGGATAATGCTCACCCACACCGCTCAGAAACAGAACGTTTTGTTTTGGTTCACAATGGTGTTATTGAAAACTATCTTGAAATTAAGGAAGAATACCTTTCTGGTCACCATTTCAAAGGCCAAACTGATACTGAAATTGCAGTTCACTTGATTGGAAAATTCGTTGAAGAAGATGGTTTGTCAACTCTTGAAGCATTCAAGAAAGCTCTTCACATTATCCGTGGATCATATGCCTTCGCTCTTATGGATTCTGAAGATGCCTCAACAATTTACGTGGCAAAAAACAAATCACCACTTTTGATTGGTCTTGGTGATGGCTATAACATGGTCTGCTCAGATGCCATGGCTATGATTCGCGAAACTAATCAATACATGGAAATTCACGATCAAGAGTTAGTTATCGTGAAAGCTGATAGTGTTGAAGTTCAAGATTATGATGGTACTGTTAAAGAACGTGATAGCTATACAGCTGAACTTGACCTTTCTGATATTGGTAAAGGCACATACCCTTACTACATGCTCAAAGAAATCGATGAGCAACCAACAGTGATGCGTAAGCTTATCCAAGCCTACACAGATGACAAGGGACAAGTGACTGTAGATGCTGATATTATCAAGGCTGTTCAAGAGGCTGATCGTATCTATATCCTTGCGGCAGGAACATCATATCATGCTGGTTTTGCTTCTAAGAAGATGCTCGAAGAGTTGACAGATACACCAGTTGAGCTTGGTATTTCTTCTGAGTGGGGTTATGGTATGCCACTCCTTAGCAAGAAACCTCTCTTTGTCTTTATTAGCCAATCAGGTGAAACAGCAGATAGCCGTCAGGTTCTTGTTAAAGCTAACGAGTTGGGTATTCCAAGTTTGACAGTGACAAACGTTCCAGGATCTACCCTTTCTCGTGAAGCTGACCATACAATGCTTCTTCATGCTGGCCCAGAAATTGCCGTAGCTTCTACTAAAGCTTACACTGCTCAGATTGCGGCTCTTGCCTTCTTGGCTAAAGCAGTCGGTGAAGCTAATGGCAATGAAAAAGCTAAAGCTTTCGACTTGGTACATGAATTGTCACTTGTAGCACAATCTATCGAATCAACACTCTCTGAAAAAGAAGTCATTGACGAGAAAGTGGCAGCTCTTCTTGCAGAAACACGTAACGCTTTCTATATTGGTCGTGGTCAAGATTACTATGTTGCTATGGAAGCCAGTCTTAAATTGAAAGAAATCTCATATATCCAATGTGAAGGTTTTGCAGCAGGTGAGTTGAAACACGGAACGATTGCTTTGATCGAAGATGGTACACCTGTTATTGCGCTCTTGTCTGACGCTGTTCTTGCTAGCCACACTCGTGGTAATATTCAAGAGGTAGCTGCTCGTGGTGCTAAAGTGTTGACTATTGCTGAGGAAAATGTTGCTAAAGAAGGTGATGACATCGTTCTTAATAATGTTCACCCTTACTTTGCAACACTTCATCGTGGACTTGACGTCGATAAACCACGTAACTTGGCTAAATCAGTTACTGTTGAATAAAAATACTAACATCTCTTACAGTGTAAGGGATGTTGTTTGTTTTTATCCTTTTTACCCTTGCTTAATTGGAGAATCTAAAGTAGAATAATATCTATATCACAATCTTAGGAGAGAATTATGTCATTACCAAATTGTCCAAAATGTAACTCAGAGTATGTTTATGAAGATGGAATCTTGCTTGTATGTCCTGAATGTGCCTATGAGTGGGATCCAAACGAAGTTGCAGAAGAAGAAGGACTTGTGGTTCTTGATAGCAATGGAACACGTCTTGCTGACGGTGATACTGTTACAGTTATTAAAGATTTGAAAGTGAAAGGTGCGCCAAAAGATATTAAACAAGGCACACGTGTTAAAAATATTCGTTTGGTTGAAGGTGACCATAACATTGATTGTAAGATTGATGGTTTTGGTGCTATGAAACTTAAATCTGAATTTGTTAAGAAAATCTAAAATAAGCTTTAGGGATGCTAGACTTAAGTATTGTTTGTTTCTCAGGACAGACTATTTAAGTCTCCCAGGAGTGTGATTATGAACTCATTTTGAAAATTGGGTCTAGTCGCACTCCTTTTTACTATTTTCAAAATCTTATATCATTTTTTCAAAAAAATTGGTATAATATTCAATAATACTAAATAATTATAGGAGTTTATATGTCATACGTTTTGGAAGTATTACCAGCCCTTTTGAACGGTGCGGTAGTCACACTTCAAGTATTTTTCATTGTTATCGTACTGTCGATTCCATTAGGGATTGTACTTGCTTTCTTAATGCAGATTAAATTCAAACCTTTAAATTGGTTATTAACCCTTTACGTTTGGATTATGCGTGGAACGCCTCTCCTTTTACAATTGATCTTCGTTTATTACGTTCTTCCAAGTGTTGGGATTGTCTTTGACCGTCTGCCAGCTGCTATTCTTGCTTTTACGCTTAATTATGCAGCTTATTTCGCAGAGATTTTCCGTGGTGGAATCTTGGCTATTCCGAAAGGACAATACGAAGCAGCAAAAATGCTTAAACTTAGTCCTTTCCAAACCATCCGCTACATTATCCTTCCTCAGGTGGTCAAGATTGTCTTGCCAAGTATCTTTAACGAGATTATTAACTTGGTTAAGGATTCATCATTGGTTTATGTGCTTGGGGTTGGAGACCTTCTTTTGGAAAGTCGTACCGCTGCGAACCGTGATGCGACCTTAGCACCGATGTTTGTGGCCGGAGCTATCTATCTTATCCTTGTGGGTGTTGTGACTGTGGCTTCGAAAAACATCGAAAAGAAATTCAACTATTATAAATAGGAGACCTTATGTTAGAATTAAAAAATATTTCCAAGCAATTTGGTCAACACAAAATTTTTGATAAGTATAATCTGACAGTAGAAGAAGGAAAAATCTTGGCTATTGTCGGACCATCTGGTGGTGGTAAAACGACTCTCTTGCGTATGCTAGCAGGACTTGAAACCATTGATTCAGGGCAAATTATTTATGAAAATGAAGAGATTCCTTTGGATCAGATGGAAAGTCGTAACTTGCTAGGTTTTGTCTTCCAAGATTTCCAACTGTTTCCGCACTTGACAGTCTTAGACAATCTAACGCTTTCACCAATTAAGACGATGGGAATGTCTAAGGAAGATGCCCAGAAAAAAGCTCAAGCCCTACTTGATCGTTTAGGTCTTGGAGCTCACGGAAATGCTTATCCTTACTCTCTTTCTGGGGGACAAAAACAACGTGTTGCATTTGCGCGTGCTATGATGATTGATCCGAAAATTGTCGGCTATGATGAACCAACGTCAGCTCTTGACCCTGAGTTGCGTCAAGAAGTTGAAAAATTGATTTTGCAGAATCGTGAGACTGGGATTACGCAAATCGTTATTACTCACGATATGCAGTTTGCACAACATATCGCCGATGAGATTGTCACTATCAATCCAAAATAGTGAGGATTTTCCATGAAAAAAATAGTAAAAACGATTTTGCTAGGTTGTCTTGTCGTCTTGCCTTTGTTTGCGCTATCGGCTTGTAGCTCGCGCTCACATTTTGCAACTCAGAAAGACCAGTGGCAAACCTATACCAAAGAAAAGAAAATCAAAATTGGTTTTGATGCGACCTTTGTTCCTATGGGATTTGAGGAAAAGGATGGTAGCTATGTTGGTTTTGATATTGATCTTGCCACTGCAGTTTTTAAATTGTACGGTATTGATGTCGAATGGCAGGCTATTGACTGGGATATGAAGGAAACTGAACTGAAGAATGGGACAATTGACCTTATTTGGAATGGTTACTCAGTCACGGATGAGCGTAAGCAGTCTGCAGACTTTACAGAGCCTTATATGGTCAATGAACAAGTGCTGGTAACCAAAAAGTCATCAGGTATTGATTCTGTTTCAGGAATGTCTGGTAAGACCTTGGGTGCTCAAGCAGGTTCATCTGGATATGATGCTTTCAATGCTTCTCCAAAAATTTTGAAGGATATCGTTGCTAACCAAAAAGCAGTCCAATATTCAACCTTTACTCAAGCTTTGATTGACCTTGATAGTGGACGTATTGACGGTCTATTGATTGACCGTGTGTATGCTAATTACTACTTAGAAAAATCAGGAGTTCTGAATCAGTATAATGTCATGCCTGCTGGTTACGAGGGTGAAAGCTTTGCTGTAGGTGCTCGTAAGGCAGATAAGACATTGATTAAAAAAATCAATCAAGGATTTAGAACCCTTTATAAAAATGGAGAATTCCAAAAGATTTCTGACAAATGGTTTGGTGAAGATGTTGCCACCGACCAAGTTAAAGGGAAAAAATAGAAGGATAACAACATTCTAGAAGAGATGTTGTTATTTTTTTGTGAAAAATACTTGAAATATAAGAAGTTATATTTTATACTAATGTTAGTTTATAAACTAACGAAAGGGCGAGCATGGGATATTTTGATTATTCAAGAGAACCGCAAAGTGATATTGCTTTTGTAGATATGAAATCTTTCTATGCGAGTGTAGAGTGTGTTGAACGTGGGCTGCACCCTCTTAAGACTTCTCTATGTGTGATGAGCAGGGCTGAAAATGCTAATGGTTTGATATTAGCCTCCTCCCCCATATTTAAGCAGGTTTTTGGCAAGTCAAATGTTAGTCGTTCTTATGACTTACCTTTTGACATTCATTCTCGTAAGTTTCACTATTATAATGCCAAAAAGCAGGGACTTCCAACGGATAGAGATTTTGTAAATTACATCGAATCTTGGGCCAAGGTTACCTTTATCGTTCCTCCTAGAATGGACCTCTATATAAAAAAGAATATCCAAATTCAACACATTTTCCAGAATTATGCCAGTGTTGAAGACATTCTTCCTTATTCCATTGATGAGGGTTTCATTGATCTCACGTCGTCACTGAATTACTTTATTCCCGATAGAACAGTTACAAGAAAAGATAAGTTAGATATGATTTCAGGGCGTATTCAAAGAGATATTTGGAGGGAGACAGGTATTTACTCGACAGTTGGGATGTCTAACAGCAATCCCTTATTGGCCAAGTTAGCGCTTGATAATGAGGCCAAACATACGGCTACGATGAGAGCCAACTGGTCCTATGAAGATGTCGAGACTAAGGTTTGGAATATTCCCCATATGACCGATTTCTGGGGAATTGGAAAGCGGATGGAGAAGCGTTTAAACAAGTTGGGGATTTTCTCTATTCGAGAACTTGCTAATAGCAATCCTGATACTCTTAAAAAGGAGTTAGGTATTGTGGGCTTAGACCTCTTTTTTCATGCTAACGGTATTGATGAGAGTAATGTTCATCAACCTTATAAACCAAAGTCACATGGCTTAGGAAATTCTCAAATCTTGCCACGAGACTATGAGCGTCAAGCTGATATTGAATTGATTCTAAGAGAGATGGCAGAGCAGGTAGCCATTAGGTTAAGACGAGCCCATAAGAAAGCTTGTCAAGTTTCCATTAGCATTGGATTTTCAAAGTTAGAGAGCAAGCGTTCGTTACAAGCACAGATGAAGATTGAACCTGCTAACAATACAAGAGTACTAATAAGCCATGTTATTGAACTCTTTAGGAAGAAATATCAAGGAGGGACTGTTCGAAGTGTCAGTGTCTCTTATGCAAATTTTGTAGATGAAAGGCTTCAAATTCTTTCTTTATTTGATAATCCAGATGACATTGATAAAGAAGAAAGGCTTCAGGCAGCTATAGACAGTATTCGACAGGAATTTGGCTTTACGACCATTCAAAAAGCAACTGCTTTACAGGAGGCGTCTAGGAGTCTTGCTCGAAGTAAGCTTATTGGTGGACACTCTGCTGGAGGATTAGATGGCTTAAAATGATAGACCGTAGTTACCTTCCCTTTCAATCAGCTAGGGAACATCAAGACAGGGGAATGATGAAGTGGATGGGCTTTTTCTTATCAGAACATACAAGCTCCCTACATGAAGATAAGACTAAAGAAAATCTTAGGAGTCATTTGGATGATTTAGAGAAGTTTACTTTATTAAACCAGCTTTATTCAGGTCAATTATTGGGAAGTTTCCAGATAAAGGATCAAGGTAGGCGCTGTAGATGTAGTGGCTATGTGGTTGACTTGGATTTTAATCAAGTTACTATAAAATCTTGCAAGCGACATAAATGTATTCGAACAAAGGATATATTAGAAATTAGTTTGGGGGTTGAGACCATAGATGAGGAAGAGAAAAATTTATGATGATAAACTTCAAATTGATTATTTTTCTGATAGCTATTTAAAATTTGAAGAAGACTTTTATCGTTATTCTGCCATGGATATTCCCTTAACCTTTTTGACGGATGATATTATGAGGGAGATGGCTATCAGTCAAAAGAATTATTTTCTATTAAATAAAGAGAATGCCAGAGATGGACGCAATCATTATTTCCATTTTGAAGTTAGTCTTTTGGATTCCAAGATACCCGTAAGACAGTATAGGTATCTTGGAAATGATTGAATGATATTAATTTAGTCAAAGAAATAGTGTATTTTTGACTTGAAAACAGGATTTTTATGAAGTTTTTCGAAATCTAAGAAAAATATTATGTAAGCGTTGACAACACTTGTGCAAGTGCTATAATGAAGGTGTTAAAAGTTATCATATGGAGGTAATAAAAATGAGAGCAGTTGTTGTTAATCAAGCAAGCACAGGTGTTGAAGTTGTTGATCATGAAAAACCATCTGTAGTTGGTCATGGTCAAGCTTTGGTTAAAGTTGAATATTGCGGTGTCTGCCATACTGACCTTCACGTAGCTCATGGAGACTTTGGTCAAGTACCAGGTCGTATACTAGGTCACGAAGGTATTGGTATTGTCGAAGAAGTTGGTGAAGGTGTTGAAACACTTAAAAAAGGTGACCGTGTATCAATTGCTTGGTTCTTCGAAGGGTGTGGCCATTGTGAATATTGTACGACTGGTCGCGAAACACTCTGCCGTTCTGTAAAAAATGCTGGTTATAGTGTTGACGGTGGTATGAGTGACTATGCTTTAGTTACTGCAGACTATGCTGTGAAAGTTCCAGAAGGACTTAATCCAGCTCAAGCTTCATCTATTACTTGTGCGGGAGTTACAACCTATAAAGCTATTAAAGAAGCTAAAGTTGAACCTGGTCAATGGGTAGCTATTTATGGTGCTGGAGGACTAGGTAATTTGGCTATTCAATATGCTAAGAAAGTTTTCAATGCACGAGTAGTGGCTGTTGATATCAACCAAGATAAACTTGATTTGGCTAAAGAATCTGGTGCTGACTTAGTTGTGAACGGTAAAGAAGTTGAAGATGTAGCGGGTTATATCCAAGAAAAAACTGGTGGTACACACAGTGCTGTTGTAACCGCTGTTTCTAAAGTTGCCTTCAATCAAGCTGTCGATAGTGTACGTGCCGGTGGTACAGTTGTTGCCGTTGGTCTACCATCTGAATACATGGAGCTTTCAATTGTTAAAACCGTCCTAGATGGTATCCGTGTTGTTGGATCTCTTGTAGGTACACGTAAGGACTTGGAAGAAGCCTTCGACTTCGGTGCACAAGGCTTGGTAGTGCCAGTTGTTGAAACTGTTCCTGTTGATACAGCGGTAGAGGTCTTTGACCAAATGGAAAAAGGTGAAATTCAAGGACGTAAAGTATTGGATTTCACTAAGTAAGCAAACACCTATCTATGCTACTCTGACTATGTGAAGAGTCGAGTGGTGTAAACTTGAACTGATATTAGAAAGTTAGACAAATAATTTAAGTGAAGGATTTAGTTCTCTACTATATAGGACTAGGTCCTTTTAGTTTTACCTTAATTCATTTGTTGTTGTAATGTGTTCTGTCCTCAAAAAGATAGACAAAATTTTATTTATTTGAAAAGTAGTAAAAAAGTTATATAATGATTTCGTAAATAAAGAGTTAAAGAATATTATCATTTATAACAAGGAGTATGAAGTGGATTCTACCAACTTGGACTCGAAACTATTCATAGAATTTAAATCACGTGGGAAACGATGCCAACTTTTATATATATCCGATAGCCATAGTGAAGGGTTATATGAGATTGTTTCTATTGAACGAGAACGTCTTGCTATGTGGCTTCCTTGGGTGGAAGAAATGAAAAGTATTGAAAATGAAAGAGCGTTTATAAAGTATGCACGTGAAAAAATGGAGCGTAATGAGTTATTTATGTTAACAATTTGCGTCAATCAGACACCAGTAGGGATGATAGATATACATAATATTGATTTACAAAAACATCAAGCTGAAATTGGATATTGGATATCAGAAAAATATGAAAATCAAGGTTTTGTAAAGCAGGGATTAAAACAATTAATAAAAATCATTCCATCCAAATTTAAAATTGCTAAGCTTTTGATTTATAT
>NZ_JACLQJ010000004.1:7006-151773 GCF_016648665.1 Streptococcus sp. 23.2 | reverse complement strand
GTGATAAATAGAGTTTTTGGCTGCTTGCTGGAATGGCAAACTCTGTCACATCTGTGTAGCACTTTTCCATTGGTTTTGATGCTTCAAACTGGCGTCGAATGAGATTTTCTGCTTTCTTACCAATCTCTCCTTGATATGAAGAGTACTTCCGTTTTCGGCGAATTCGAGCACTTAAACCAAGAGCCTTCATCAGACGTTGCACTTTCTTATGATTTACCACGAAGCCACGATTTCTCAATGCAAGAGTGATGCGACGATAGCCATAATTTCCTTTGTGTTCAGTAAAAATAGCTTGAATTTCAGCTTTGATAGTTTGATTCTTATCCGTTTGATCCAGCTGTTTTAAGTGGTAATAATAGGTCGAACGAGCAAGCCTAATAATCTTTAGAAGAATCTCTAAAGCAAACTCTGTTACCAATCCTCGAACAATTTCCGTTTTTCTTCTTGCTCTTTTTCGTCCCTCAATCGGAGTTCTCTCAACTTTTTTAGAACAGCGTTCTCCGCTCTCAAGTACTCATTTTCTGCTTGAAGTCGCTCTAGTTCTGTCATCTCTTCAGGTTTCTTCTTTGGCTTACGTCCCATTTTAGGCGGTCTCCCTCTTGCTTTCTCAACAATAGTATACCCATTTTTCTTGTATTGTGCTATCCAATTGTTAAGCAAACCTTGATTGGAGAGGCCATAGTCCAGAGAAACACTTTGTTGGGAACAACCTTCAAGCAGAACCTTATTAATCATTTCTCGTTTTAATTTAGGAGAATAGTAACGCTTCTTTCCCTTTTTGACGATGTTTATTCCATAACGGTCAATTAATTTCACCATGTACTTTAGACCAGAAACGTTCACCTCAAATTGATTTGAAAGTCGTTTAAAGCTTTCTCCTTGCTTTCTCAGTTCATATATTTGAACTTTATCTTCATAAGTCAATTTCATAATAAAAACACCCCAAAAGTTAGATTTTTTCTGTCTAACTTTTGGGGTGCAGTTCAGTGAGCTAGACGCTTTTCTTATGAGAGATCTGATAATCTAGGAATGGGGGAAAAGTGTTTGGGGAAGATAGGTATAAATGTTAAGAAGGGTTCCTAGACTATTTAAAAAACATTTGTGAGAACAATAAGTTTTAAATGATAAAGCACTTATCTATAACTCATTAGGTCTCTCTTTACATTATCTATTGTACCAAAAAAAACCAGAGAAAACTTACATATTTTTAAAATATATAAGAAAAAATCATGAACAGTCATTTTCTGGTCTTGAATGGTATTTTGTGAGAATTATTTTGAACGATTACTAATCTACTAGGCTAATACCAACGCCTATGTGCTTTAGATACACTAAAAAACGCCTAGCTGCTGTTGCTAGACGTTCTTTATTAGGAGAGATCTGGAAATCTAGGAATGGGGGAAAAGTGTTTGGGGAAGATAGGTATAAATGTTAAGAAGGGTTCCTAGACTATTTTTATTCTGTTTATGAGAATAATGAGCAAAAACTAACAAAGTTTAGTCTTCCAACTCATCCGGTCTCTCTTTACATTTTCTATTTTACCAAAAAAAATGAAGAAAACTTTACATAATCAAAAAATGTGTAAGAAAAAATCATGAACAGTCATTTTCTGGTCTTGAATGGTCATCTCACTTGTATAAAAAAAGCAGAACCTGATAGGTCTGCTTATATTTGTAGTGATGGTGTAAGAAGTTAAATCTTGCTATAGAGTTTCTTAACATTGTTAATATCAACAGGTTGGATACTTGTCTTACCACCTTTAGGTTCCATTACAGAGGCAACGGCACTGTTGTGTTCAAGTCCAATTGAGTGTCCTAATTCGTGTTGCGCAGTGTTAAGGAGTTTCCCACCGTTCTTTTGGTAATAATTGTTTTGAACATGGAAGGTGTTCAAGTAAACAGTAGCATTACTATATTGCTTAGTTGGGAGGTAGTAAGTAGAGTAGGTAACTCCAAGAGGAGCTGCCACATTACCTTCATAACGTTCATCAGCAATGATGTTGGCTTTTTGTTTATCGTTAGTGAGCAAGAAATTAAAGGCACCAGTGTTATTCCAAGAAGTGATAGCCTGTTTGTAGGCGTTCACGATTTCAGGATTTTTAGCATTGATGAAAACCGTCGCTTCCTTACTTGACCAGTGAGGAGTATCGTAATTCTCTTTTACGAGTTCGTTATTCTTTTGCCATACTTGAGCAACTCGGTCCACTGGTTTAGCAGGTTGGATAGGAGTAGCTTTAGGAGTTGTTGGTTTAGTGACAGTCGTTGTTGGCTTCTTAGGTTGTGTCGTTCTAGAAGTCGCTGGTTTGTTTACAACAGTCGTTGGTTTCTTAGGTTGAACTGTAGGTGCAGTAGGTTTGTTAGCAACTGTGGCTGGTTTTTTAGGTTGAGTTGTAGATGTTGTAGGTTTGTTAGCAACTGTGGCTGGTTTTTTAGGTTGACTAACAGCAGGAGTTGATTGTTTAGGTTTTGGTGTAGCTGTTGTCGTTGGTTTTGTAGAAGGTGTTAATGGTTTTGGAATATAAGTAGATAGAATCTTATGAACATTACCATTATTAATTTCTGTTGAAACCCATGTGGCACCATCTTTTGACCAGGTTTGTGCTTGAGCGACAGTTTCGGTCTTTGGTTCAGACTGGTTTTCTACAGCCTTATGATTGCTATCTGTATTTGTCGGAATTCTAGTCTCATAGGTTTTGCTTCCAGTCTGGCTGTCGACAGTACTGCTAGCTGTTTGACTATTTTGTTTCAATTCCTCAAAAGTTGGAGTGTTTGTGGGAGTTTGTTCATAGTCATTTTCATGTGTATGAAGATCATCCACAGAGGTATGTGATATAGTAGTCACAGTAGTAGGTGTTTCAGTAGAAACACCTGTTTGAGCGATGGTATTTGTAGTTGTACCTGTTTCAAGTTCGGAAAATGTCAGAGCTTGGTTAGGGTCTGAAACATAGGTTTGATCCGCAGAGGCATGCTGAGGACTTCCTACAAGAAAAGCACTAATTATACCGACAGTTGCAAGGGTCAACAAGGTCTTTGTCTTAGTCCCTTGCGTTTTAAAAGAATGTAACATAACTTTCTCCTTTTTAATTTAAAACAAAAACAGTTCTCATGATAACACCTAAAAATGAATATAAAGTGACAATGAGATAACAATTGTTTTATAAATGAAATTAGGTGAGATAAAAAGACTTTATGCTGTAAAAAAAGGAATATTATCCAATTAATTATGATAAAATATTAGATAGGTATATTAAAGTATATTAGAAAGAAAGAGGGATATAAGATGCTTTCTATTATCGTCCTTGAAGATGATGCCTTGCAGCGTCATCGTGTTGGTCGTTTATTGGACGAAGCAGTTGAGGAGTCGAAGGCCGTTGTTAATGGGATTACTTTTTATGAACAGGGTCAGGAATTGTTAGATGCTGATAGAGGTTCGGGTAAATCCATGGTTTATCTTTTGGATATTGACCTTAAAAATCAAACTAAGCAGGGACTAGATATTGGGCTTGAAATCCGTAAGGAAGACTTGAAAGCACAAATTGCCTTTGTTACAGCTTACTCGGAGTTTATGCCCTTGACCTTCCGTTATAAGATTCAAGCTCTAGATTTTGTCGATAAATCCATGGAAGATGTGGATCTTAAGAGAGCTTTAGTAGAACTTTTAGATTTTGCTTATTCACAGGTTGAGCAAGAAACCAAGGCACAGAGTCTAACTGTTAAAACGGATAAAAATGATGTTAATATTCCTTATGATGATATTTTATACATTGAGACAGCCCCTGTGCCACATAAGTTAATCGCTCATACCAAGTCAAACCTAGTGGAATTCTATGGGAAAATTGCAGAAGTAGCAAAATTGGATGATATTTTCTTCCAAACGCACCGCTCTTTTGTTGTCAATGTGAATAATGTGACAAGTGTGGATCGTACAGCTAATATGGTCTTCTTTGAGGGAAACGAGTCATGCCTCCTATCGCGGACACGTAAAAAGGAACTTTTGGAACGTTTGAAAAATCGTTAGGTCTTAGATTTTCCCCTTCTTCTCTAATCATTAATGAAAGTTTTCTGAAATTCGAGATAATTATTTAATTTTATCTCATCTATTATCAGGAATTGTGATAGAATAGTGTTATGGCTTTTTGCCGTATATTTAGAGATGACTAGAAGGAGGTGGCTAACCGTTAAATGATGCTCAATTTGCAAATTGCATTAGAATATCTTTTGCATTTCATTGTCATACAGTGGATTTACGAAAGGACCAGCTTGGTCAAGGTACCACGTATGATCCTTCCTATTGCGTTCCTGGTTGAATGTATAGGGGGAATACTGGGGATGTCATATAATGTCGGTTTGTCCTTTATGACACCGTTCTACCTTCTTTTCTATGCCTATTTCTATGGTAAGGAGAGAACCACCAATATGTTGGCTTTTTATGCCTTCTATCCTCTAGTTCTCTATCTGTTGATTTTTAATGGTTATGCCTACTTCCTGATGCCAGGGTTCGGCATCACATCGGATTTTCTAAACAGAAGTTATCTTTATTTCATTTTCTTTGACCTTTTAATTATTCCAACATTTGTCGCTCTATCCAAGCTCCTTAACATTGATTTTAAATATTTGAGGGTCTTAGAGCGAGATCGTAAATTTGGTCGGATTATGTTTTTCACTAACTTTATCTTGATTAGCTATGTGATTTTGAACTATTCTGTCGTCGTGGCCTCGCGATTCTTTGCCTTGTACTATGCTGGACATGTGATAACCTTAGTGGGGTTTGTAGCTATTTTTTATGCTGTTTACAAGGTTAATAAATATGCAGATGAATTCTTTGAAAATGAGCGTAGAAAAGAAAATCGACGTCACTTGGATGATTTAGAGAAGTATTCTGAGCAGGTCGAAAGTCTTTACGAAACGCTACGCAGTTTCCGTCACGACTATACTAATGTTATGATTTCGCTTAATGAAGCCATCCAGATGAAAGACATCGATCAAATCAAGATGATTTATGATAGTGTCTTGAAAGATTCGGCATCAGATTTGAAGCAGCAAAAGTTTGATTTGGCAAAATTAACTCGTGTGACCAATATGCCACTTAAGAGTCTTTTATCATCTAAAGTGGCTGAGGCTTTTGATAAAGGTATTCAATGTCATGTGGAGGTTGAAGAGGGGGTCTTCTTCACAGATATGCGTCCACTCGACTTGATTACAATCATATCAATTCTTTGTGATAATGCTATTGAAGCTACTGTATTAGCAGATAAACCAAAATTATCTATTGCTATCTTTAAGATGGAAAATCAATCAGTTATTGTTGTTGAAAATTCAACTAAGGAAGCTTCTATTGATGTAGCTCCTTTGAAACAAAGAGGATTTTCAACGAAAGGAACAGGTCGTGGTTTGGGCTTAGCAAATATCGAGGAGATTCTCTTCAGATACGACAACGTCACGCTTGAAACAGAATCAGCACAACACCGTTTTGTTCAATTATTGTCTATTACACCAAAAGAAGATTAATGGGGACTTAATAAGAATTTTTAGAATTCTTGTTAATCCCTATTTTTATGTTAAAAAGTATGGTAAAATAGGGAAGTTAATCATGTGTTTTTTAATTCAGGGGGATTTATTATGTTGAAAGACGAATGGTTAGAGTACTTTGAGGCTGTTAATGGCCGAAAACCAAGACCAATCGACTTTAAAGAGGCCTTGGAACGAGGAGAGTTTGTTCTCTCTGAAGGTACAGAGGCTAACCAAGTAGCTGATCAAGGTGAATCAGCAGCTGACCAACAGTTTGAAGAAGGAACCGCAACCGCCAGAGCACTAGCTCAGTCTCAGAAAGAGCGTGACAACGCTCAAGAAGCTATGGTAAATGCGGCCCAGGAAAAGAGAAAGGCCCTATCTCAAGAGACTGTTGGTCAAGTAAGAACCATTCAGTCGGGCCGTCAGGCTGAGGATATTCAAAAGGAAGAAGAACAGCGCAAACGCGTCGCAGAGGCTAAGGAACGTTTGGCAAGTTATGCGCCAACCCGTCCAGATGCAGGAAATCATTCTGTTAATACCTCGAGTGAACCTAATCAAGCTATTCCAGTTTTCAGTAACCAAGCACAGCATCTTGGATTATCTGAGGATTTGACAAAACTTGATCGTAAGGAAGAAAAGGCAGCTAAGAAGATTGCTCGTCAAGCTGCTCGTGATAAGAAAAAAGCCGAAAAGCTAGCTGCCAAAGCTAAATCTAAGGAAGAACAGACAGTTGCCAAATTGGAAAAGAGTTTGGAAAGTCAGGTTCGTCTTCTAGAAACGATTCAAAACGCTAATCAAAAGTCGAAAAAGGCCAAAAATTGGGGCAAAGGAGCCTTGATTTCTAGTCTTGTTGCTGTTGTTTTGATGTTGCTTGTCGGTGGTGTATACGGTTTTTGGCGTAATGCTTCGGGGAACATTGAGGGAACTTGGGAATTAAAATCGTCTAAGGTCTTGGACGAAAATTCTGGTAAGTTAACCAATACTCTGAAAGAACATGAAGATAAAGATGAAATTTACGTCTCTTTCCTTAAAGTTGATCATTCTAATAATTTACAAACGCATTCTTACTTCTATAAAGAAGGTGAGGAGGATCAGCCTACTTTTACAGCTTCAGATTATTTGAAGGAATATCAAGTTGTTGATCAGTGGAATAAATCTATTACCTATACTAAAGAAGTTTCAGAATTTAAGCGTGAGTTGACTAAAGTTGTCTCGCAACTTTATCCAAATGCAGATAAGAATCTAGTAGATTACTATATTTCGGATAACGTAGATAACTACCGACTCTACCGTAAAGGAAAACGCACCAAGTCTTATACTGTAAATAAAGATACCTTGGTTGTTTCTACATACAACGAGGATGGCAAGTTGACTAGTCGTGATACTTATGAGAAAGTGTCAAAGGCAGCGGCTAAGAGTTTAGAAGCTCAATATGCTGAAGCAAAAGTAGCTTATGAAAAAAATCATAAGACCACAACTAAGAAATAGTCTAAAAGGAAGTTAGAGTCAAACTCTAATTTTTTTTTTTTGTAGAAAATTCAAGTCTGTCAAGTTTTTTTCTTGACACATAAAAATGATATGGTATACTAGTTAAGGTCGAGGGGCGATAAGAGCCCTCACCATAATAAAAAAACTAAAGAAAAGAGATATTAAAAATGGCAGTAAAAATCCGTTTGACTCGTATGGGTTCTAAGAAAAAACCTTTCTACCGTATTAACGTTGCAGATTCACGTGCTCCACGTGATGGACGTTTCATCGAAACAGTTGGTACTTACAACCCACTCGTTGAAGAAAACCAAGTAACACTTAAAGAAGAGCGTGTTCTTGAGTGGTTGTCTAAAGGTGCACAACCTTCAGATACAGTTCGTAACATCCTTTCAAAAGAAGGTGTTATGAAGAAATTCCACGAATCAAAATTCTCAAAATAATTTTTTAGCCTATGGATACCATTGAAAATCTTATTATCGCTATCGTTAAACCTTTAATTGCTTCACCAGATCAGTTGACCATCAAAATCATTGACGGTCCTGAGTTTTTGGAGTACCATCTTGATCTTGCCCCAGCCGATATTGGGCGTGTTATCGGGAAAAAAGGACGTACTATTACGGCGATAAGAGCGATTGTCTATTCGGTACCTACTCAAGGTAAAAAAGTTCGTCTTGTTATTGACGAAAAAGAGAAAGCTTAAGAGGTGACCCTAGGGTTGCCTTTTTTGCATATTTTGGTTATAGACTAGAAGTCTTTGGTATAATAAGAACGTCAACTCATTAAGCTCAAGGAAAAACTAGGAATCTAGTTTAAAGGTCAGTTTAATGACTAAGTTGAAGCATTAGCCAAAAAAGGAGTAATTATGACTTATCAGGAAGCATTGGATTGGATTCATGGACAATTAAAATTTGGCATCAAGCCTGGCTTGGAGCGTATGGCTTGGATGCTTAAAGAATTGGGAAATCCACAAGATAATCTCAAGGCTATGCATATCGTGGGAACAAACGGCAAAGGGTCTACAGTCAATGCCCTACAAACAATTTTTACCCAGGCAGGCTATGAAGTTGGAACCTTTACCTCGCCCTATATTATTGACTTCAAGGAACGAATCTCTCTTAAAGGTCAGATGATTTCAGAAGAGGACTTACTTGACTTGGTTAGTCGTGTGAAGCCTGTGGTTGAACGTCTACCAAAAGAGACAGAGCATGAAAATGCGACAGAGTTTGAAATTATCACAGTCCTGATGTTCCTCTATTTTGGTCAGGTCCATCCTGTTGATATCGCATTCATTGAAGCTGGAATGGGCGGCCTTCATGATTCGACTAATCTATTTAAGCCTTTGGCAGTTCTTTGCCCTTCGATTGGTTTGGACCATCAGGCTATTTTGGGAAATACCCATGCTGAAATTGCAGCAGAAAAAGTTGGTGTTTTGAAGAATGGGGCTCCTTTTATTTATGCGACTGACCGTACTGATGTTAGAGATGTTTTCGAGAAGAAGGCACGTGAAGAAGGGGCCAAGACCTATGAATTGGGGAGAGATTTCACAGCTGAAGGGTCTAGTCATTCCTTTGATTTTACCTATGGGGAGCAAAGGTTAGATGATATAGCCTTGGCCATGGCTGGTCAACATCAAGTAGCAAATGCTAGTTTAGCTATTATGGCTTCTTTATTGCTTAAAAAAGATTATCCTAAAGTAACTCCTAGACTCATAAAGGACGCACTAGCTCATGCCAATTGGCGAGGTCGAACAGAATTTTTAAGACCTAATCTCATGATTGATGGTGCTCATAATAATGAGAGTGTTAAAGTTTTGATTGACTTGCTGCAATCAGAACATGCAGATAAGGAGATTGAACTTCTCTTTGCGGCTATTGACACCAAGCCTATTGATGGTATGCTGGCTCAACTAAAATCGGTTGGTGACTTAACTGTAACGAGTTTTGACTATCCAAACAGTGTTAAATTAGATAAATACCCAGAGGTTTATAAGCAGGTACCAGATTTCAAAACATGGATTAAAGAACATGTAACGACTGACAATAAGAAACTTTATGTGATTACGGGATCTCTATACTTTATTTCTCAGGTCAGAAAATGGTTTTTAGAGCAGGCAAGTGATGTTTAAGACTTGAAAGATGACATTTAGGGGCGTATAATAACCTTCGTATGTTTTAAAAGCAAGGAGATCGCAATGTTTCAACGTCTGAAAAACATTTTAATCGGTGAACCTTTAACTCATGATGATAGTGGTGATGAACACTTATTGTCCAAGATTCAGGCCTTGGCCATGTTGTCGAGTGATGCGCTCTCATCTATCGCCTATGGTCCAGAGCAAGTCGTCTTGGTTCTGACAGCTGTATCTAGTGCGGCTATTTGGTGGTCAATCCCTATTGGGCTTTTGGTTCTCGTCCTTTTGGCCAGCCTTACCATCTCTTATAGACAGGTTATCAAGGCCTATCCTCAAGGTGGTGGTGCCTATATGGTAACGACGGAAAATCTGTCTCCTAAGTTTGGCTTGATAGCTGGTGGCAGTCTTTTGGTCGATTACATGTTGACAGTTGCTGTTTCAGTGGCCTCAGGTGCAGATGCCATTACTTCAGCCCTTCCCTTCCTTCATCCTTTCAATCTTGAGATATCAATGATTTTGGTGCTTGTTTTGATGGTTATGAATCTTAGGGGAATGCGTGAATCGGCAAAATCTTTGATGATACCGGTTTATCTTTTCATTGTTTCGACGCTGTTCTTATTGGGATTTGGTTTCTTTCAAATTTTAACTGGTCATATGCCTTACGCAGCCACAGCACATTTAGGACAACCCATTACAGGTGTGTCATTGATTCTTATTTTAAGGGCCTTTACTTCAGGTTCTGCCTCATTGACAGGGGTAGAAGCCATCTCTAATGCGGTGCCTTTCTTTCAAAAACCTAAGGCCAAAAATGCAGCTTCAACCCTCTTTATCATGTCTAGCATTTTGGGGGCTATGTTTGCGGGAATTACCTTCCTCAACTGGTGGACAGGTATTACACCTCATGCAGGAGTAACTATCTTGTCACAAATGGCTAGAGAAATTCTTGGTCAATCATGGATTGGTAGTATTCTATTTTACATTTTCCAATTCTCTACTGCTATGATTCTTGCAGTGGCAGCTAACACAGGTTTTTCAGCCTTTCCGATGTTGTCCTTTAATATGGCGAAAAATAAATACATGCCTCACATGTATCTTGAAAAAGGTGCACGTATGGGATACTCTAATGGAATCTTGACACTTGCAATTGGTGCCATTACCCTTTTGTTTATTTTCCGAGGAAATACGGAACGGTTGATTCCGCTTTACACCATCGGTGTATTTATTCCATTTGCTCTTTCTCAAACGGGGATGGTTGTCCATTGGATTCGTGAATATGGTAAGGGATTCTGGAAACACTCTTTAGCAAATATCTTAGGTGCCCTCATTTGTTATGCTATCGTTCTCATTCTCTTCCTTTTCCGTTTAGGAGATATCTGGCCATTCTTCCCGATTATTGCAATCTTGATGTGGATGTTCCTTAAGATTAAAAAACACTATAATGGTGTTGCTCAACAGTTGCGTATTGATGGAGCGGTAGAAGAACACCATTATCAAGGAAATATTGTTCTTATCCTTGTTGGGAATGTTACCAAGGCTAATATCGGAGCTATTTCCTATGCACGTTCTATTGGTGACAAGGTTATCGCCATGCATGTATCTACTAAGGATACAGAGAACAAGGACAAGGAAACTGAACAAGAGTTTAAAAAATATTTCCCTGAAATTGAGATGGTTCATATCCAATCACCATATAGCTCAATCACTCAGTCAACCATTCAGTATGTGGACGAGGTCGCCACTCAAGCTGAGAAGGATAATGCGACTCTGACAGTCATGATTCCTCAGTTTGTACCTAAAAAATCATGGCAAACCATGCTTCACAACCAAATGAGTTTACGATTGAAATATTATCTCAAATGGCGTGAGAATATTGTGGTTTCATCTTATTCTTACCACTTGAAAGACTAAATAATATAAGCGAAGATAACCTCTATATGAAAGGTGGTCTTCGCTTTTTTTGAGATTTAGGTAGCTAGGAAATCTTATTTTTTGCAAGAAAAATCCAGCAAAATAAGGTATAATAGATAGTATTATAACGTTGCAAGAGGAAATTATGGCAAATCAAGAAAAAGTAGAACAAGCAGTCTATCAACTATTGGAAGCTCTAGGTGAAAATCCTGAGCGTGAGGGACTTTTGGATACACCAAAACGTGTGGCTAAGATGTATGCTGAAATGTTTTCAGGTCTAAATGAAGATCCTAAGGATCAATTTACAGCTGTCTTTTCAGAAGTTCATGACGAAGTTGTCCTTGTCAAGGATATTCCTTTTTACTCTATGTGTGAGCACCATTTGGTTCCATTTTATGGTAAGGCCCATGTGGCTTATTTGCCGAGTGGAGACAAGGTGACAGGACTTTCCAAATTAGCGCGTGCGGTTGAAGTAGCTGCTCGTCGTCCGCAGTTGCAAGAACGTCTTACAGATCAAGTCGCTACAGCCCTTGAAGAAGCTCTGAATCCTCGAGGAGTTTTTGTCATGGTTGAAGCAGAGCACATGTGCATGACTATGCGAGGCATTAAGAAACCAGGAAGTAAGACAATCACAACTGTCGCTAAGGGCCTTTATAAAGAAGACCGTGAAGAACGCAAGGAAATTCTTTCATTGATGCGTGATTTTTAGGAGTTAAGATGTTTATCGGTAAACATGAGATTGCAGGTAAGGCCTGTATTATGGGAATCTTGAATGTCACCCCTGATTCTTTCTCAGATGGTGGTGATTTTGACACAGTAGAGGATGCCTTGGCTCAGGTTGAGCGCATGATTGCCCAGGGGGCTGCTATTATCGATGTCGGTGGCGAATCTACAAGACCAGGGGCAGAATTTGTGACTGAGGAAGAAGAGGTTGCTCGTATCGTTCCAGTTATTCAGGCTATCAAGGCAAAATATGATGTGCTCATCAGTATTGATACCTATAAGACAGCCACTGCTAGAGCTGCTCTTGAAGCAGGTGCAGATATTCTAAATGACGTCTGGGCTGGACTTTATGATGGTCAGATGTTAGCTTTAGCAGCTGAAAAGAATGTGCCGATTATCCTTATGCATAATCAAAAAGAAGAAGTATACAATGATGTCACAGAAGATGTCTGTACATTCCTCAGTCAACGTGCCCAGGCTGCATTGGAAGCAGGTGTGGCCAAGGACAATATCTGGATTGATCCAGGTTTTGGATTTGCTAAAAATGTCCAACACAATATTGACCTGCTAAAAGGCTTGGACAAGGTCGTTTCCTTGGGCTATCCTGTTCTTTTTGGAATTTCTCGTAAGCGAGTTGTGGACTACCTACTAGGTGGAAATACCCAAGCTAAGGATCGCGACCAGGGGACAGCTGCTTTATCTGGCTATGCTGTTACCAAAGGATGTCAGATTGTCCGTGTGCATAATGTTGATGCCAATCGTGATATCGTTAAGACTATTTCAGGAATTTTATGATACTAAAAAAAGCTCAGTTTG
The DNA here is from genome assembly GCF_016648665.1 of Streptococcus sp. 23.2. Taxonomy (NCBI): domain Bacteria; kingdom Bacillati; phylum Bacillota; class Bacilli; order Lactobacillales; family Streptococcaceae; genus Streptococcus; species Streptococcus sp. 23.2. Next base: position 139,200 of record NZ_JACLQJ010000004.1, on the reverse strand, counting down.
TACTGAGCTTTTTTTCTTAGTCTTGAATTGTCCAAACGCTGACAGATTTTTCAGAAACCGGGAAGTCTCCCCATCCGTCTTCGTCAATGGTTACAGTATCAGAGCAGTTTCCAAGAATGTCATAGAAGGCTTGTCCAGCCCAATCACTACCAATTTCCATAGACTTGCTGTTAGCAGCATCATTAGAAATCGTTACAGCTAATGGAGCCCCATCTTCGTTGCCAGAGCGTGTCCACCCGATACAGTTTGGATCATCAAAGTAGTCTGTTTGCTCACCGTAAGCTAGGTCTTTACGAGCGTAGAGCAAGATATCTAGGCTCTCTTGGAAATTTTCTTGGGCAAATTCACCCTCAATACCATAGTAGTCACCATAAAATAGGCAAGGAAGACCGTCTTCACGGAGAAGGATGAGAGCGTAAGCAGCTGGTTTAAACCATTCTTCAACAGTGGATTCTAGAGCTTGTCCGCGTTGAGTGTCGTGGTTGTCTACGAAGGTCACGGCATGTTCAGGATGATTTTTGACCAAGGAATGATCGAAAATTGTTGTTAAATCATAATCAGCTCCCGCTGTGCTAGCGTTGTGTAGATTGTTGTGGAGGGAAACATCGACAAGGTCAAAACGTTTTTCAATCTTTTCAAGATAGGTATTGTTATCCTCCTCGTTACCATTCCAAAATTCACCAAAGACATAGAAATCCTGACCTTGTTTTTCTTTGACATCGCGAATAAAATTACGCATAAAGAAAGAATCAATGTGCTTAACGGCATCCATTCGGAACCCTTGAACGCCTGTTGTTTCAACGAACCAGTCTGCCCATTCGTAAATATTTTCAATAACTTCAGGGTGTTTATAGTCTAGGTTGGCATACATAAGGTAGTCGAAGTTACCATTTTCGTTGTCAACCAAGTCGTTGTCTGCCCAGCCTTTGTTGTCACCTTGGATAAGATAGATACCACTTTTATTACGTTTGGCATCGAAGTCGGTTCCGTTAAAGTGGTACCAGTGCCATTCAAAATCGTTGTAGGCTTTATTACGTCCGTCAAAGGTGAAATGTGTCCAGCCTTCGATTTCAAATGGTTCGCTGATCTCTTGGGTACGGTCTTCTGGGTCAACTTCGACCACTTCGAAGGTCTCAAGTTTATCTGCTGCCGCCTTGTGATTAAGCACAACGTCGGCCATAGGTACAATGCCAACTTCTTTGAGTTGGTTGATAGCATTGAGATATTCTTCTTTGAGGCCGTATTTGGTGCGGACTGTTCCTTTTTGGTCGAATTCTCCAAGGTCAAAGAGGTCATAGACTCCGTAACCAACATCATCTTTGTTTGTAGCTTTAAAAGCGGGTGGCATCCAAACGTGGCTGATGCCTAGGTCTGCTAAATGTTGGGCATCTTCAGCCAAATTGTTCCAGTGTTGACCGTCACTTGGGAGATACCATTCAAAATATTGCATTGCGGTTTGATTTGTCATAGTTTTTTTCCTTATTAGTTGAGATAGTCTTGCTTATAATTCAGGAGTCTCTTTTTAGCTCCTGTGCCTATATTTTACCAAATCAGAAGATTTATGCAATCGATTGCATAAAGTGTAAATGCACTAACTTCAGATCTGTCTAAAATATCATACTAATTAGAGACCAACTTTTCAACTGTTTTGTGTTAGAATAAGGAAGAGTATAGTGTCTTAAGGAGAAACTATGGATAAAATTATTTTAAATGGTTGCCGTTTTTATGGTTATCACGGGGCTTTTGCTGAGGAGCAGACCCTAGGGCAAATTTTTGTGGTTGATTTGGAATTGGCTGTTGATTTGATCAGGGCTTCACAGAGTGACAATCTAGATGATACGGTTCACTATGGTTTGGTTTTCGAAGCCGTGCAAAAACAAGTGGAAGATAAAAAGTACATTTTAATTGAGCGTTTGGCGGGTGCGATTTGTGAGGACTTGTTTGATCAATTTGTGCCAATCCAATCTATTAAAATTCGAATTACTAAAGAAAATCCACCAATTAATGGGCACTATAGAAGTGTTGGAATTGAATTGGAGCGTAGCCGATGACAAGAGTTTATTTGAGTTTGGGATCTAATATGGGTGATCGTCAGGACTATCTCCAAAAAGCTGTGGAGGCCTTGAATGACTTACCTGAGACAGAGGTTAAAGCAGTATCTTCCTATTATGAGACGGCTGCTTGGGGATTAACAGAGCAGGCTGATTTTTTGAACCTTGCCTTGGTCTTAGAGACTCAGTTGCCAGCTGAAACCTTACTAAGGTCATGTCAGCAGATTGAAAAAGACCTTGATCGCGTTCGTCATGAGCATTGGGGGCCTCGGACAGTAGATATTGATATTCTTCTATATGGGCAGGAAATCTGGGAGACTGAGCACCTTAAAGTGCCCCATCCTTATATGAGTCAGAGAGCTTTTGTTTTGGTTCCCTTGATAGAAATAGCAGATGACTTGGTTGACCCTAAAACTGGTCAAGCCTACAAAAAATATTTGAGTCAATTAGACACTAGTGATGTCCGCAAATTGGAAGTTATGGACTAGCTTTGCGTGAAATTCCTTGTCGTCAAGATGGGGATTTTTTGCTATAATTAATCTTGGCTTTTTGCTGTATTTTTCTTTTTATTTTTAGGGAAAAATACTAACTCATTTTTAGGTAGTGATAGTAATATGGGGAAGTCTATCACGATACCTACAAAGAAATAAATGTATAGAAAAAGTATGGAAAATAACATGTTAGATGAACTTAAAGAAGATTTAGTGGGAATTGATATTCGTTTCGACGAACCCTTAAAACGTTATACATATACCAAGGTTGGTGGTCCAGCGGATTATTTGGCCTTTCCACGTAACCGCTATGAACTCTCTCGTATTGTCAAATTTGCTAATAAGCATGACATTCCTTGGATGGTGCTCGGTAATGCCAGTAATTTGATTGTCCGTGACGGTGGTATCAGAGGGTTTGTGATTATGTTTGACAGACTTAATGGTATTGCAGTTAATGGTTATCAAATTGAAGCTGAAGCGGGGGCTAATTTGATTGCGACAACCAAGGTGGCTCGTTTCCAAAGTTTGACAGGTTTTGAATTTGCAGCGGGGATTCCAGGTAGTGTTGGTGGTGCCGTCTTTATGAATGCGGGTGCCTATGGTGGTGAGATTGCTCATATCTTGGTTTCTACTCAGGTTCTTACAAAAGACGGTGATATTCGTACGATTGATGCAAGAGATATGCGTTTTGGTTATCGTCGTTCGGTGCTCCAAGAAACAGGTGAAGTGGTTATTTCAGCTAAATTTAACCTCAAACCAGGAGACTACGAGCAAATCAAGAATGAGATGAATCGTCTCAATCATTTGCGAGAACTTAAACAACCTCTTGAATACCCTTCATGTGGTTCGGTCTTTAAACGCCCACCAGGTCATTTTGCTGGTCAGCTGATTATGGAAGCCAACCTCAAGGGACATCGTATCGGGGGTGTTGAGGTGTCAACTAAGCACGCTGGTTTCATGGTTAATGTTGATCAAGGAACAGCAAAAGACTATGAAGACCTTATTTCAGACGTTATAGCTAAGGTTAAGGAAAATTCAGGTGTTACACTAGAGCCTGAAGTACGTATCATTGGCGACGAATTAAACTAATAAAACCCTATCCCTATATTTGCTATCCATGGAGGATTTATGACAATTGACTAATCCGATTATTGCCTTTCGAAATGTCTCAAAAGTGTTTGAAGACAGTGGCACACAAGTTTTAAAAGACATCAACTTTGAACTAGAAGAAGGTAAGTTCTATACCCTTCTTGGGGCTTCTGGTTCTGGTAAATCAACGATTTTGAACATCATTGCAGGTCTATTAGATGCGACCAGTGGTGACGTCCTTTTGGATGGAAAACGTATCAATGATATTCCTATCAATAAAAGGGATGTTCACACCGTTTTCCAATCTTATGCTCTCTTTCCACATATGAATGTCTTTGACAATGTGGCTTTTGCTCTTAAATTGAAAAAGGTGCCTAAAAAGGAAATTGAAGAGCGTGTAGAAGAAGCCTTAAAGATGGTTCAACTAAATGGTTATCAAAAGCGCTCGATTCAAAAATTATCAGGTGGTCAACGTCAACGTGTGGCTATTGCTCGTGCGATTATTAACCAACCCCGTGTAGTCCTTTTGGATGAGCCTTTGTCAGCACTGGATTTGAAACTACGTACTGAAATGCAATACGAGTTGCGCGAATTGCAACAACGTTTAGGGATTACTTTTGTCTTTGTCACTCATGATCAGGAAGAGGCCTTGGCCATGTCGGACTGGATTTTTGTTATGAATGATGGTGAAATTGTTCAATCAGGAACTCCGGTTGATATCTATGATGAACCGATTAATCACTTCGTTGCAACCTTTATTGGAGAATCTAACATCCTACCAGGTGTTATGATTGAGGACTATTTGGTTGAGTTCAATGGGAAACGTTTTGAATCTGTCGATGGAGGAATGCGTCCTAACGAACCTGTCGAAGTGGTTATTCGTCCTGAAGATTTGCAGATTACACTTCCTGAGGAAGGCAAATTGCAAGTTCGCGTGGAAACTCAGCTCTTCCGTGGGGTCCACTATGAAATCATTGCCTATGACAATCTTGGCAATGAATGGATGATTCATTCAACCCGTAAGGCGATTGAGGGTGAGATTATCGGTCTTGATTTTACGCCTGAGGATATTCATATCATGCGTCTTAATGAGACAGAAGAAGAGTTCGATGCACGTATTGAAGAATATGTGGAAGTGGAAGAACATGAAGATGGCTTGATTAATGCCATTGAGGAGGAGCGCTATGAAGAAAACAGCTAGCCTCTTCTCGGTACCTTACCTCCTTTGGCTCCTACTCTTCGTGGTTGCTCCAGTGCTCATGCTACTCTATCAGTCTTTCTTTGATATCAGTGGCAACTTTACTTTGGATAATTATGGCACCTTCTTTTCCAGTTGGACTTACTTAAGGATGAGTTTTAACTCGGTTCTTTATGCAGCCATCATTACTCTGGTAACGCTTATTATCTCTTATCCGACGGCATATCTTTTAACCAGACTGAAGCATAAGCAACTTTGGTTGATGTTGGTCATTTTGCCAACCTGGGTCAATCTCCTTCTGAAAGCCTATGCTTTTATGGGGATTTTTGGTCAACAAGGCGGTATCAATGCCTTTCTCGGTTTCTTTGGGATTGCACCCATGCAAATCCTCTTTACGGATTTCTCCTTTATTTTCGTAGCTAGTTACATTGAAATTCCCTTTATGATTCTACCGATTTTCAATGCACTGGATGATTTGGATGAAAATATTGTGAATGCAAGTAAAGATTTGGGAGCCAATGATTGGCAGACCTTTACCAAGGTTATTTTTCCCTTATCGCTTAATGGGGTACGCTCTGGTGTCCAGTCGGTCTTCATTCCTAGTCTCAGCCTCTTTATGCTGACACGCTTGATTGGTGGTAACCGAGTTATCACCCTAGGGACAGCCATCGAACAGCATTTCCTCACGACACAAAACTGGGGAATGGGGGCAACCATTGGTGTTGTTCTTATTGCTGCTATGATTGCGACAATGTGGTTAACAAAGGAGAGACGTCAATGAAAAAATTTGCAAATCTCTATTTAGCTCTTGTCTTTGTTATCCTTTACCTGCCAATCTTTTATTTAATCGCCTACTCTTTCAACAGTGGTGGCGATATGAATAGTTTCACAGGTTTTACTCTGGATAACTACCAGAGCATGTTTTCAGATAGCCGTCTTATGTTAATTCTGACTCAAACCTTCTTTTTAGCTTTCCTTAGCGCTCTTCTAGCAACGATTATTGGTACCTTTGGGTCTATCTTTATCTATGAGAGTAAACAAAAGCAACAGACTGGGATTTTATCCCTAAATAACGTGCTCATGGTTGCACCGGACGTCATGATTGGTGCTAGTTTCTTGATTCTCTTCACCTTGATTGGTTTCCAATTAGGCTTTGTATCTGTCTTATTGAGTCACATTGCTTTTTCAATCCCAATTGTGGTTCTCATGGTGTTGCCACGTCTCAAGGAAATGAATCGAGATATGGTGAATGCCGCTTATGACCTAGGTGCAACTCAATGGCAGATGTTACGTGAGGTTATGTTGCCATACTTGACACCTGGTATTATTGCTGGTTATTTCATGGCCTTTACCTATTCATTGGATGACTTTGCAGTAACCTTCTTTGTAACGGGAAATGGTTTTTCAACACTTGCTGTGGAAATTTACTCACGTGCACGTAAGGGGATTTCTCTGGAAATCAATGCCTTGTCAACCGTTGTTTTCCTATTCTCTATTCTTTTAGTGATAGGTTATTATGCGATTACCAAGGAGAAGGAGGAGCAGGATGCGTAGACTCTATCAATTTCTGGCAGGTATCTTAGCCATTATCTTCTTCCTTTGGGGCATCTCTGCCTACATGCAGAGTCGTACAGGAAATGTGTCGGACAAATTAGTTATCTATAACTGGGGTGATTATATTGACCCAGACCTCCTGACCAAGTTTACAAAAGAAACGGGCATCAAGGTTCAGTACGAAACCTTTGATTCCAATGAAGCCATGTATACCAAGATTAAGCAGGGCGGAACAACCTACGATATCGCTGTGCCGTCAGACTATACCATTGATAAAATGGTTAAGGAAGACCTTTTGGTGAAGTTGGATAAATCTAAAATCAAAGGTTTTGACCAGATTGGCCCAAGCTTTAAAGGACTTAGTTTTGACCCTCACAATGACTATTCCATCCCTTATTTCTGGGGAACTGTCGGTATTGTTTATAATACAAAATTGGTGAAAAAAGCACCACAGCACTGGGATGATCTTTGGTCACCAGATTACAAAAACCAGATTATGCTAGTTGATGGTGCGCGTGAAGTCCTTGGTTTCTCACTCAATAGCCTGGGATATAGCTTGAATACGAAGAACATGACTGAATTACGTTTGGCTGAAACTAAACTTAATAGTCTAACACCAAATATCAAGGCTATTGTTGGTGACGAGATGAAGGGCTACATGGTTCAAGGTGATGCGGCCATTGGAGTAACCTTCTCAGGGGAAGCTAGTGAGATGCTTGATAAAAATGAGGACCTACGTTATGTTGTCCCATCTGAAGGCTCAAATCTTTGGTTTGATAATCTGGTGATTCCTAAGACTGTAAAGCATGAAAAAGAGGCTTATGCCTTTATCAACTTCATGCTTAAACCGGAAAATGCAGCCCAAAATGCTGAATATATTGGTTATGCCACACCTAACCAAGCAGCTAAAGCCTTGCTTCCAAAGAGTATCACTGATGATAAGGCCTTTTATCCATCAGAATCAACCATTAAAAACCTTGAAGTCTATAACAACTTGGGACAAAAATGGCTAGGAATCTATAACGATATTTACCTTCAAGTCAAGATGTATCGTAAATAAGTCTTTTGAGATTTGAGTTTTAGATGCCATCTAGAATGATTCTTCCAACGATTTTATTTTCGAAAATACTAAGAGGCTGAAACGCAATCGTTTCAGCCTTTTTCTTACATCGAAAAGTCTCACCTATTGCGAACAAATTTCTCGACTAACAGGAGTTTCCAAGTTTTCAGGAGTGCTAACACATAAGCGATAAAGAAAGTGTCTCTTTTACACTATTTCAAATGAGCCATACTATTTTTCTTGAAAAATTGTATTGCTGTGCTATAATAAAGCAAAGAAATTTTTAATGTTTATTTTGGAGGACTTAACATGCAAGCAGCACTTCTTTTTTTACTGTTTTCCTTCCTGATTATTTTGGGAATTCTCATTAGTATGCTTTACGTTGTACGTCAACAGTCAGTGGCTATCGTTGAACGTTTTGGACGTTATCAAAAAATTGCAACGAGTGGGATTCATATGCGTTTACCATTTGGTATCGATAAAATTGCCGCTCGTATTCAACTACGTTTGCTTCAAAGTGAGATTGTGGTTGAGACTAAGACAAAGGACAATGTCTTTGTCATGATGAATGTGGCCACTCAATATCGTGTTAATGAGCAAAATGTTACAGATGCTTACTATAAACTCATGCGTCCAGAAGCTCAAATTAAATCATACATTGAGGATGCTCTCCGTTCATCAGTTCCTAAATTGACACTTGATGAGCTCTTTGAGAAGAAGGATGAAATTGCCCTTGAGGTTCAACACCAAGTGGCTGAAGAAATGACAACTTATGGGTATATCATTGTTAAGACTTTGATTACCAAAGTTGAACCAGATGCTGAAGTTAAACAGTCTATGAACGAAATCAATGCTGCTCAACGTAAGCGTGTCGCAGCTCAAGAATTGGCAGAAGCTGATAAGATTAAGATTGTCACAGCAGCCGAAGCCGAAGCTGAAAAAGATCGTCTTCACGGGGTCGGTATTGCCCAACAACGTAAGGCTATCGTTGATGGATTGGCTGAATCAATCGCAGAACTTAAAGAGGCCAATGTGGGTATGTCTGAAGAGCAGATTATGTCTATTCTCTTGACTAACCAATATCTAGATACCCTTAATACTTTTGCGGCTAAAGGCAATCAAACCTTATTCCTACCAAATAATCCAAACGGTGTGGATGATATTCGTACCCAAATTTTGTCAGCCTTAAAGACAGATAATAAAAATTAAGCACAAAAAGAAGCCAGATCTATACAATCTGACTTTTTTTGTTTTATTTTTCTAGGAATTGCGTCAAACGAATAACTTCAATCTTATAGCCATCTGGATCAGTGATAAAGTAGTACATTTTTGGTTTACCAGGAAGACCTGAGAGGTCTGTGACAGTATAGCCAGCCTCTTTGTGAGCTTGGTGTGTAGCTTCTAGGTCATCAACACCAACGGCGATATGCCCGTATCCATCTCCGAGATCATAAGCTTCATGGTCGTAGTTGTAGGTTAATTCCAACTCGTAATCAGGATCATCTTCGAGTTGCAAGTAGACAAGGGTGAACTTATATTCTGGAAAATCATTGCGACGAGCTTCTTTGAAACCAAGAGCTTCTTTATAGAATTTAAGTGAGGCTTCTAGGTCCTTGACACGGACACAAGTGTGTAGAAATTTAGTCATGTGAGATAACTCCTTTTATCTAATTCTGTAAGTTTATGATAGCATTTTGGAACCGTTTTTTCTAGTTTTTGCTCTTTTGTGTTATAATGACGAAAAACAATCTGTGGAGGATGCTTATGACGATTTTAGCGATTGATTTTGGGGGAACACAGGTGAAGTCAGCACTTGTTTCGGAGCAGTTCGCCATTGAAAAGAGTCTGCCGACGCAGTCATCCCCACAAAACTTAGAACAAGCTATTGACGTGATTGATCAGATAGTTACTTCAGTTGAAGTAGACTTATCAGGTATAGCAATTAGTGTTCCAGGGACGGTTGATACTGAGGAAGGTGTGATTTATCATGGTGGCTTATTGAGGTTCTTCCACGGCTTTCGTATTAAAGAGGTCCTCGAAGCCAAGTACCATCTGCCTGTGATGGCTCTTAATGATGGTAAAGCAGCGGCCTTGGCAGAGCTAGCTACAGGTCATTTGCAAGGAGTGGCCAATGGTGCAGCTCTTGTTTTGGGTTCAGGTCTAGGTGGTGGATTTATTATTAATGGTAAACTTTTTCAAGGAAGTCATTTTCAAGCGGGTGAGTTGACCTTTCTGTTACCAGTTCAAATGGAAAAAGTTGATCCTTCATTGATGCGAGGCATGACTTTGTCGGCTGTCGGTTTAATTACCAAGGTAAATGAAGTGCTAGGTAACTCAGATTTAAAGGATGGTTTAGCCGCATTTAAGGCCATAAATGAAGGAGATAAAACAGTCTATCCGCTTTTTGAAAGCTATTGCCGTAACCTAGCCATTACCATTTTGAATCTTCAAACTATCTTTGATATGGAAACCTTTGTTATTGGAGGTGGTATTTCAGCCCAGCCGATACTTATCGAGGAGGTCAACCGCCAGTTTGATAAGGTTCACCATGAGATTGACTTTATCGGTAAAATTATTAAACGTCCCAAGATTGTTGCTTGTCATCATCATAATGGAGCTAATCTAATTGGGGCATCCTATTTTCTTAAGCAAAAATAAACGGATACTAAAATCAATTACTGATCAAAATATACATAAAATAGCTAACTTTTTTGAGGCGAGCGGTTAATCCCGTTCGTTTTTTACTGTTAACACTTTACAATATTCAGAAAATTCGCTATAATAGGACCATTAAAATTTTGGAGGTGTCTTTATGACAATTTATAATTTCTCAGCAGGACCTGCTACATTACCAAAACCAGTGCTTGAAAAAGCCCAAGCTGAATTGCTTAACTATCAAGATTCCGGTATGTCCGTGCTAGAAATGTCCCACCGTTCTCCAGAATTTGACAAAATCGTTAAAGATGCGGAAGCGACACTTCGTGAGCTTATGGCCATTCCAGATAACTATAAGGTTATTTTCTTGCAAGGTGGCGCTTCAACACAATTTACAATGGTCCCACTTAACCTCGCTCAAGGTAAGAAAGCTTACTACCTTGTAGGTGGTTCATGGGGTAAAAAAGCTTACACAGAAGCTGTTAAACTTTCAAAAACCATTCCTTTTGAACCAATTCTTTTGGCCTCTTCAGAAGAAACTGTTTACGATCATATCCCAAGTTTTGACCCAGCAACAATTGATCCAGAAGCTGCTTATGTTCACTTGACAACGAACAATACCATTGAAGGAACATCTATCTACGATTTGCCTGATACTAATGGTGTGCCAATTGTAGCTGATATGTCTTCAAATATTTTGGCTGCTCGTTACAATGTTGAGGACTTTGCCCTCATCTATGCTGGCGCTCAGAAAAATATTGGACCTGCTGGGGTGACAGTGGTTATCGTTCGTGAAGACTTCCTTAATGACCAACCACAATTGTCTGCCATGTTGGATTACCGTATTCAAGCTGAAGCAGGATCACTTTACAATACACCACCATGTTTCAACATCTATATTTCAAAACTCGTCTTTGACTGGGTTAAAAATGAAATCGGTGGCGTGGACAAGATGGCTGAAATTCAACGTGAGAAATCAGGTCTTCTCTACGACTACATTGAATCATCTGATTTCTACACAAATCCTGTCAAAGATGCCAAGGATCGTTCTGTCTGCAACATCCCATTTGTAACACCAAGTAAAGAGTTGGATGCTAAATTTGTAGCAGAAGCAGATGCTCTTGGTTTCAAGAATATCAAAGGACACCGTTCAGTAGGTGGTATGCGTGCTAGTGTCTATAACGCTTTCCCACGTCAGGGTGTACTTGACTTGATTGACTTTATGAAGAAATTTGAAGCCGAAAATAAATAATTAGGTAAAGAGATGGAAATTAGACAAGCCTTCCCAAATGAAATTGGGGCTATCATGACTGTGATTGAGAGTGCTAGAACTGCTTTAGCAGAAGCGGGGAGTACCCAATGGCAAGGAGCTGATGGTTACCCTACTGAAGAAACTATCTTTGACGATGTCCTTAATGGGCAGGCCTATGTAGGAATTGTTGATGGTCAAATCGTTTCTTATGCTGCGGTGATTGTTGATGGAGACCCTGCTTACGACAAAATCTATGACGGGGACTGGAAACACCACAATAAGCGCTACATTACTTTTCATAGAATCGCCGTTTTAAGTGAATTTTCGGGCCAGGGTATTGCTCAAACCTTCATTCAAGGTCTTAATGAGGGGACTGATGCTCATGATTTCCGTTGCGATACGCATGAAAAGAATACTGTCATGCAGCATATTTTGGAGAAGCTTGGCTATGTCTATTGTGGCAAGGTTCCTATTGATGGTGAACGTCTTGCTTATCAGAAAATCAAAACTAAGCGAGAGAAGGCCTTTTATCAAGAACTTGATGAAGCAGCTCACCACGGGATACATTGATTTAAGAGGAATATAATTATGGTATTTAGTGTAAAAACGTATAACAATATTAACCAGATTGGTTTGAAGGAACTTGGAAATCATTTCCAAATTGATGGTGATTTAGCGAAAAATCCGGATGCCTATATCATTCGTAGTCAAAATCTCCATGACACTGTTTTTCCTGACAACTTGAAAGCTATTGCGCGTGCTGGTGCAGGTACTAACAATATCCCAGTTGACGAAGCAACTGAAAAAGGAATTGTTGTCTTCAATACTCCAGGTGCCAATGCTAACGCTGTTAAAGAAGCTGTTTTGGCCTCTATCTTACTCTCAGCACGTGACTATATTGCGGCCAATGCTTGGGTTAACACACTTAGTGGTGATGATGTTCCTAAACAAATTGAAGCAGGTAAGAAACAGTTTGCAGGTAGCGAGATTACTGGTAAGACATTGGGTGTTATCGGGCTTGGTGCGATTGGTGCACGTATTGCCAATTATGCTTACCGTTTGGGAATGAAGGTCTATGGTTACGACCCATATGTTTCTATTGAAGCTGCCTGGAATATCTCTCACCATGTAAAACGTGTTTCTGATCTTAAAGAGATTTTTGAAAACTGTGACTACATCACTGTTCACGTCCCATTGACACCTGATACGAAGGGGACTTTCAATGCGGATGCCTTCAATCTCATGCAAAAAGGCACAACTATCATTAACTTTGCCCGTGCAGAGTTGGTAGATAATGATGCTCTCTTTGATGCTTTGGAAACAGGTGTGGTTAAACGTTATATCACTGACTTTGGTACAGAAGACCTACTTAACAAACCTAATGTAACAGTCTTCCCACACGTTGGTGGTTCAACAGGTGAAGCAGAACTTAACTGTGCGATTATGGCAGGTCAAACTATCCGTCGCTTTATGGAAACAGGTGAAATTGTTAACTCTGTTAACTTCCCACGTGTGCAACAGGCCTTGAGTGCTCCATACCGTATCACCTTGATTAATAAAAACGTGCCTAATATTGTGGCTCGTATCTCTACAGCGGTTTCTGATTTTAATATCAATATTGATAATATCATCAACCGTTCTAAGGGAGACTATGCCTATACACTTCTTGACCTTGATGAAACAGACAAGTCTAAGATTGATGAATTGGTTGCTAAGTTTGAGGCTAGCGACAATATCGTTCGTGTGCGTTTGATTAAAGGCAAAAAATAAGAGTTAAACTGGCAGGAACAAGAGATTCCTGTCTTTTTTGTTATAATAAAGACATGCTTTATCGTCAGTATTATTTATCTCCTATTGGACGCTTGTGCTTGGTGGCAAGTGACCAAGCGCTTTATGGTGTTTGGTTGGAAGGGCAAAAGCATTTTCAGGCAGGGATCAAGGAAGAGGAGCTAGTAGACACCTCAAATTCTATCTTGAAAATAACCAAGAATTGGTTAGAGGCTTATTTTAAGGGGGATAATCCAAGTCCAGATATCCTCCCTCTAGCTGATAGGGGGACAGATTTTCAACAAAAAGTCTGGTCAGTTTTAGGGGAGATACCTTATGGACGGACTATTAGCTATGGACAGATTAGCCAGCAAATCTCCTGCAAATCCGCACAGGCTGTGGGAACCGCTGTTGGTAAAAATCCTTGGTTGATTCTGGTCCCTTGTCATCGTGTCTTACCTAGCAGTGGACAGATAGGTAATTATGCAGCAGGAGAAGAAGCCAAGTGTTTTCTATTGCGTTTAGAAGACATCAGGTTTGACAGTCCCAGAGAGATAGCTTATGCTAGAAAAAAGGAGAAAAACATGTACACTTTTTATGAATATCCCAAATGTAGCACTTGTCGTAAGGCAAAGGCGGAACTCAATCAATTAGGTTTAGATGTTAAATCTATTAATATTAAGGAAAACCCACCTTCGGCTCAGTTTTTAAAAGAGCTTTTGGCAGGGTCAGATTTAGAGCTTAAGAAATTCTTTAATACGAGTGGACAATCCTACCGATCTCTAGGATTAAAGGATAAGCTACCAACGCTATCTCTTGATGAAGCTGTTGAACTCTTAGCTTCAGATGGTATGTTGATTAAACGTCCTATCTTGATTAAAGATGGTAAGGTTTTACAGGTTGGTTACCGTACGCCTTATCAAGACTTAAATTTATAAAAAATAAGCAAAAAATCTTGCCACAGTAAATAGAAGTATGGTAAGATTAAAACAGTTGCCGCTATAGTTAAATGGTATAATAGAGCAATGGTAATGCTCCGTTCCGAGTTCAATTCTCGGTGGTGGCATCTGTGATAGAGTCCAGCCTTCGGGTTGGATTTTTTTATGTTCAAATGGGCTGATTTATGGATCTCAATATTTCAAAAGAACTTACTGAAAACTCTTGAAATTCAAAAAAAAAGGAGTAGACTAATAGGTGATTAAACCTAGGAGGCAAGTTGTGAAATACTACGTTCAATTCATGTTGATTTGTTTGTTTGCCGTTATTGGTGAAGCTCTGTCAACATTCTTCAAATTACCTATTCCTGGAAGCATTATTGGCTTATTCTTGCTTCTGATTGCTCTCCAGCTTAAGTGGATTCGTCTACGTCATATACATGCTGTGGCAGAATTTTTAATTGCCAATATGACTATTCTATTTTTGCCAGCAGGTGTCGGTATTATGGAACGTTGGAATGCTATTTCAGCGAATATTGTCCCTATTATTTTGATTATTATGGGAGCCTTGGTTCTTAATATTGTAGTGATTGCAGTAGTCGTCGGTTTCATCAAAAAACATTTTGAAGGTGATTACGAGGAGGTTAAACGTGGCTAATTTTTTTAACACACCCTTGTTTGGGCTAACACTTTCTGTACTAGCTTACACATTAGGGCTATTGATTTATCGCCGTTTCCCTAATCCTTTGACGACGCCTCTTCTTGTATCGACTGCCCTGATTATCGTCATTTTGCACTATACAGGAATTTCCTACAAGGATTACTATGTCGGTGGCTCTTATCTTAACAGTTTGATTATTCCTTCAACAGTCGCGCTAGCAGTTCCTTTTTATAAAAATCTACACCTCATGCGCCATCACTATAAGAGTATTCTAATTGGATCAACGGTTGCTTGTGTTCTAAATACGACTTACACGGCCTTGATTGCTAAGCTTTTTGGAATGGATTATTTTTTGGCTATTTCGCTCTTTCCTAAGTCTGTAACGACTGCCATGGCTGTGGGAATTTCGGAAAAAATGCAGGGGATTACGACGGTAACATTGGTTGTAGTTGTTATTACGGGTATCTTAACCTCTGTCTTAGGTCCTGTCTTTCTAAAAATGATTGGGATTAAAGACCCAGTCGCTATCGGACTTTCACTAGGTGGAACCGGACACGCTGTAGGTACAGGAACTGCCTTCAGATATGGTCAGGTTGCCGGTGCCATGGGTGGTCTCTCAATTGCTGTGACAGGGATTCTATATGTCTTTATTAGTCCTATTGTGGCGAGTTTGATTCTGAAATAAAAAATTAAGGTTTGGATAGGTTTTCCAAGCCTTTTTAGCTGTGAAAAGCAAGCAAAATCTGACCTTTTATGTTATAATTAAGGTTATGAATTATGGAGATTATATCTGGGATTTGGGTGGTACCTTGTTGGATAATTACCAGGTATCAACCCAAGCCTTTCTAGCAACTTTAGAACAATTTGAGCGTACAGCAGAACCTCAAGCAGTCTATGATGCCCTTAAGGTATCAACGAGCACTGCCATTGCTATGTTTGCGCCTGATATAGCTGATTTTCGAATCCTATATAAGCAGGAGGAAGCCAAGCATTTACAGGAACCTGTTCTTTTTGAAGGTGCTAGGGCTGTCCTAGCTAAGATTGTGACCGAGGGTGGGCGTAATTTTTTGGTTAGCCACCGTAATCACTTGGTGCTAGACATCCTTGATAAAGCAGAAATTGCCTCTTATTTTACAGAGGTTGTAACTTCTGAAAATGGTTTTGCTAGAAAGCCGAGTCCAGATAGTTTCCTTTATTTAATTAAAAAATACGATATTAAACACGGCTTGGTCATTGGTGACCGCCAGATAGATATAGAGGCAGGAAAAGCAACGGGTCTGGATACCTTGCTTGTTGATGGCCATAAATCATTATTGGAGATTGTGACATAAATGACTGATGAATTAAAAAATCTTGAAGAAAAAGCGCAAGAATATGATGCCAGCCAGATTCAAGTCCTAGAGGGACTTGAAGCGGTACGTATGCGCCCAGGTATGTATATTGGCTCAACCTCAAAAGAGGGGTTGCATCATTTGGTATGGGAGATTGTCGATAACTCAATCGATGAGGCCTTGGCTGGTTTCGCCACTCATATTCAAGTCTTTATTGAGCCGGACAATTCTATTACGGTTGTCGATGATGGTCGTGGTATTCCAGTCGATATCCAAGAAAAAACTGGCCGTCCTGCGGTAGAAACTGTCTTTACAGTACTTCACGCTGGTGGTAAATTCGGCGGAGGCGGTTATAAGGTCTCTGGTGGTTTGCACGGAGTTGGTTCTTCGGTCGTTAATGCCCTCTCAACACAACTTGATGTTAAGGTTTATAAAAATGGCCATATCCACTTCCAAGAGTATAAACGTGGGGTAGTGGTAGCAGATTTGGCAGTAATTGGTGAAACAGAGAAACATGGTACGACTGTTCACTTTACGCCAGACCCAGAGATTTTCCAAGAGACAACCGAGTTTGATTTTGGAAAATTGGCTAAACGTATCCAAGAATTAGCCTTTTTGAACAAGGGGCTCCGTATCTCTATCACAGATAAGCGTGAAGGTCTCAAACAAGAGAAACATTATCACTACGAAGGTGGTATCACATCCTATGTGAAATACATCAATGAAAACAAGGATGTTATCTTTGATGAACCTATCTACACTGATGGTGAGATGGATGGTATTTCGGTTGAAGTTGCTATGCAATACACGACTGGCTATCATGAAACGGTAATGAGTTTTGCCAACAACATTCACACCCATGAGGGTGGTACTCACGAACAAGGTTTCCGAACAGCCTTAACGCGTGTCATTAATGACTATGCACGTCAGAATAAGATTCTCAAAGAAAAAGATGATAATTTGACAGGGGATGATGTTCGTGAAGGTTTGACTGCTATCATTTCTGTTAAACATCCAAACCCACAGTTTGAAGGTCAAACCAAGACCAAGCTTGGAAACTCTGAAGTGGTTAAGATTACCAATCGTCTCTTCAGTGAAGCTTTGAGTCGCTTCCTCTTGGAAAATCCTGCTATCGCTAAGAAGATTGTTGAAAAAGGGATTTTGGCTTCTAAGGCCCGTATCGCCGCTAAGCGTGCCCGTGAAGTGACACGTAAGAAGTCAGGTCTTGAAATTTCTAACCTTCCAGGGAAGTTGGCAGACTGTTCATCGAATAATGCTGAAATGAATGAACTTTTCATTGTCGAAGGGGACTCAGCCGGTGGATCTGCTAAATCAGGTCGTAACCGTGAATTCCAAGCTATTCTGCCAATTCGAGGTAAGATTTTGAACGTTGAAAAGGCTAGCATGGATAAGATTCTAGCCAATGAAGAAATTCGTTCTCTCTTCACAGCTATGGGAACAGGTTTTGGAGCTGAATTTGATGTCAGCAAGGCTCGTTACCACAAGTTGGTAATCATGACCGATGCCGATGTCGATGGGGCCCACATCCGTACTTTGCTTCTGACTTTGATTTACCGCTTTATGCGTCCAGTCTTGGAAGCAGGCTATGTCTACATTGCTCAACCACCAATTTATGGGGTTAAGGTTGGTTCTGAGATTAAAGAATACATCCAACCTGGTGCCGATCAAGAAGACAAATTGCGTGCTGCTCTTGAAAACTACAGTGTGGGACGTTCAAAACCTACAGTACAACGTTATAAAGGTTTGGGTGAAATGGATGACCACCAACTTTGGGAAACTACCATGGACCCTGAAAATCGTTTGATGGCACGTGTTTCTGTGGATGATGCTGCAGAGGCCGATAAGATTTTCGATATGCTGATGGGAGACAAGGTTGAACCTCGTCGCGAATTTATCGAAGAAAATGCCGTTTACAGTACTCTAGATATCTAATATTCTTTTAGAAAAGGGTGCAATGCTAGGATAACTATGATATAATCGTAATGTTATTCTACATTTATGAACATAATAGACGATTAAGGAGAAACTATGTCTAGCGGAATTGTTTTACTGATTGTAGTGGTAGTTATGCTCGTAATTATCGCTTACTTAGTCGGTATTCTTATTAGAAAACGAAATGATTCGCGGATTGCACAGCTTGAAGAACGCAAGCAAAAATTGTTTGACTTGCCAATTAACGAAGAAATTGAAGAAGTTAAAAAGCTTCACTTGATTGGACAAAGTCAAACAACATTCCGTGAATGGCATCAGAAATGGATTGATATCTCGACAAATTCATTCGCAGATATTGAAAATCATATTTTCGAAGCTGAAAATATGAATGATACCTTCCATTTCTTCAAGGCTAGTGGTGAAATCAATAACATTGAGAGTCAGTTAGATCTTGTGGAAGAAGACATCAAGTCTATCCGTGAGGCGCTCTCAACCTTGAAAGAACAAGAAGAAAAGAACAGTGCTCGCGTTAAGCATGCATTAGACTTGTACGAAGAGTTGCAAAACTCAATCGAGGAAAACTCTGATAATTTCGGTTCTACCATGACCGAAATCAATAAGCAACTTAAAAACATTGAAGCTGAGTTTGCAGAATTCGTGACTCTTAACTCATCAGGTGACCCTGTTGAAGCATCTACTATCTTGGATCGTGCAGAAGAGCACACTATTGCATTGGGTCAAATTTCAGAGAAGATTCCTGCTATTGTAGCTAAGTTGGAAGATGATTTCCCAGATCAGTTGGATGATTTGGAATCTGGCTATCGCAAGTTGATTGAGCAAAATTATCACTTCCCTGAGAAAAATATCGAACGTCGCTTCCAAGAAATTCGTGAAGCTATCCGTTCAAACTCAAGTGAGTTGGTTTCTCTTGATTTAGACCGTGCGGAAGAAGAAAACGCTGAGATTCAAGAAAAAATTGACAACTTGTATAGCATTTTTGAACGTGAAATTGCCTCATACAAGGTTGTTATGCGTCAAAAGAAAGTTTTGCCAGATTATCTCAAGCATGCTAAAGAAAACAACAAGAAACTTCAAGAAGAGCTTGAGCGTCTCATGTTGACTTACATCTTCGATGAAACTTATGCGGCAGATGTTCGTAGCTTTGCATCTGATATTTCAGGTGTGGAGACAGCTGTTCTTCCAACCCTTGAAAACTTTGAAACTCAGGTGAAACCATTCTCAGAACTTGAGAAAATCTTTGAAAAGAGTCTTAATACCTTGTCAGCTGTTGAAAATGGTCAGGTTGAGGTCTTTGAAAATCTTCAGGCTATTGAGAAAAACGAAGCTAAAGCACGTGAAGAGCTTGATGTTTATGTTAATAAATTGCATGTTATCAAGCGTTACATGGAAAAACGTAACCTGCCAGGTATTCCTCAATCCTTCTTGAGTGTATTCTTCTCAACTAGTGCTCAAATTGAGGCTCTTATGGACGAACTCAGCCGTGGCCGTATTAATATTGATGCGGTAATGCGTTTGACAGAAACATCTAAAAACGCCATTGATCATTTGGAAGAGACTGCTTACTTGGTTGTTCAAAATGCAACCTTGACTGAGCAACTCTTGCAATACTCAAACCGCTACCGTTCGTTCGAACCTGCTGTTCAAAGTAGCTTTGAGCATGCACTTAAATTGTTTGAGGTTGATCATGATTATGATGCATCTTTGGAAGAAATCTCTTATGCCTTGGAAACAGTTGAACCAGGTGTGACAGATCGTTTTGTATCATCTTACGAGAAGACACGCGAACAAATTCGTATGTAAGAGAAAGATTCTGGACTACGGTCCAGAATTTTTTGTAAGGTTCGTTTTTCATTTCATATTTGAATAAAATCTAGTAAAGGCTTATATAGACATCGAAGAATCGAGGTAATTATGTCAGAAGTTAAAGGTTTATTAGTTATGGACGTAGATTCTACGCTAGTCCAAGAAGAAGTTATTGATTTATTGGGAGAAGAAGCAGGCGTTGGTCAAAAGGTTGCTGAAATCACAGAGCGTGCCATGCGTGGAGAATTGGATTTTAGACAGGCCTTGAATGAGCGTGTGGCGACCCTCAAGGGATTACCAGAGAGTATATTTGACAAGGTCTACGCTCGTATTCATTTCAACAAGGGAGCCAAGGAACTTGTAGATGAACTCCACGCCCGTGGCTTTAAGGTAGGCTTGGTTTCTGGAGGTTTCCATGAGACTGTGGATAGACTAGCAGTTGAAGCAGGGATCGATTATGTTAAGGCTAATCACCTAGAGGTGGTTGACGGTGTCTTAACTGGTAAGGTCTATGGTGACATTGTCACCAAAGATGTCAAGGTAGCCAAACTCAAAGATTGGGCAGCAGAAAATGGTCTCGAACTCTCGCAAACCATTGCTATGGGTGATGGTGCTAATGATTTGCCAATGATTAAGACAGCTGGCATCGGCATCGCCTTTTGTGCCAAACCAATTGTCCGTGAACAAGCACCTTATCAAATCACAGAACCAGATTTGTATAAGGTGATTGATATTTTGGATGGGGTTAAGAAATATAACAGATAAAAAGAGTCCTTTGGATAATTCCAAGGGACTCTTTGTGCAGTAAAAAAGCACCGAATCGGTGCCACTTTCTCAAGTTGAATACGGACTAAGCCTTATTTTAACTTTGCTGTCTTGTTTCGAATGGTTTCACTCCCTCTTTGTAACGATTTTTGGTTGACTTATCCTCAAACACATCCTATTATAGAGGAGTCTAGTATTGAAATGGGGGAAGAGACATGTTATACGAATATCCAGCGATTTTTCACACGATTGAGGAAGGTTATCAAATTAGTTTTCCTGATTTTGGTCGTAGCATAAGGGCAGATTCTTTGCCTCTTGCCATGACAAAAGCGTCTGTGTTCTTATCACATATTATTAAGGGGTATGGAGATAAGGCTTTACCTGAGCCGACTGCGGTAAGCAGCATTCCTAATGAGGAAGAACTCGTCGTGTTAATCCAAACAGAGCTTGATTAAGACTAAAAACTCTCGGAAGATTAATTCCCGAGAGTTTTAGGTTTTATTGGCCACATAGACGCCCAAGACGACTAAAATTCCTGCAAAAATTTGTAAATACGAGAAGGGTTCTCCTAAGACGACGACAGCCGCTAGAATTGAGATAATTGTCGAAATCCCAATAAAGGATGCTGTTCGGTTAACCCCGATATTTGCGATGGCAAAATTTGATAGAAGATAGCCCAGAACACTGCATCCCAAGCCTTGATAAAGGATGGTGATAGTGAATTTTGGATTGATCACAGGGAGTAGCAAGAGCTCTTTCAAATCGCCTGCTAGAAAGCCTTGGCTGAGTGCAAAGAGTCCGAATGTCAGGCAACCACTGGCAAGCATAAAATAAGTAATCTCAAGGCTACTGAATTGACTAGCCCTTTCAACATCAACGCAATACAGGGCGTAGGAGACAACTGCTAGACCTAGAATCAAGTAGCCCACCAGGGAGAAGTGGGTAGAACCGCCAGCAGCAAAGACAGCCATGATGATACCGACGAGGGTTGTGATGACACCGACCACCTGCCAACGGCTGGGCCATTCTTTTAAAATAAGGCTAGACATGATAAGGGCAACGACTGGGATGCAGGCGAGAAAGGCTCCACTTTCAGAAGCCGTCGTCATACGAATGCCAATCGTTTCACAGATAAAATAGATAATCGGATTGAGAAGGGCAATACGTGTCAGAGGTTTAAGATTTCTACCGTTAATTGTTATTCGACGTCGACTGATGAGAAAATAGAGGTTAATAAAAAGGAAGGCTGTGACAAAACGCCAAGAGATTAAAGCCAGGTCACTGACCTGTGCTGTAATAGATTTGGTAAAGATAAAACTGAGCCCAAAGAGAATCTCACAAGTCGCTGCAGCCAAACATCCTAAGATGATTTTATTTTTCATTGTCTCACCTCCTGAATTTGGATTTCCACGCCTATTATAGCACGTTCAGGAAGCGTTTACATCAATCTAAATCTAAAAAAATAGACTAGCAGAATAGCTAGCCTTTTTTATCTTATTTAGTTACCAATTGAGACAGTTCCGTCTGATCCGACTTTGACGTTTGTACCGTCTTGGCTATTAACATCGACTGAACCATCTTGACCAACTGTTGCGCTGTTACCTTCGCTATCGTTAGCTTCTACAGTGTTATTGCCGTTTGTTTTTGCTGAGTTAGCGTTTCCGTCGCTGACTTCAGTTGATCCATCTTTGTTGACTTTTACTGAAGCACTTGAATCAGTTGAAGAAGATTCTTTGGTCACCTTGCTTGATGATGGTGCTGAAGATGACGAGTCAGTTTTGTCTTTAGAGTTGCCACATGCTGCTAAGGTCAACAAGGCAAGAACTGAGACAGAGGCTAAAGTTAATTTAGAAAATGTTTTCATAATAGTCTCCCTTTTTTCTTAGTAAATTCATTTTAAATGAAAAACCATAATATTAAAAGCGCTTCCAGTCGTTTTTACTCAACTGTAACCCCTTGGTAATCTCAGTGTTGTACAAGACTAATCTATTGGAAAATAAGAGTTAAAACCCCTTACGCTTTCTGTTTTTTTTTTGATAGATATTTCAAATCGTTCAGCTCGGTCCTTAGCCCTCTCTTTGTTATAATAATAAAAAATAGATTGAGGTGACATGATGTATCAAACAACAATTAAAGGTGACAAACGATTCCATTCACTTTCAGAGGGGTATGGAGCACCTGTGGAACTTTTTGGCTATACGGAAGATGGGGAAACACCTATGAGCCTGGTGAATATTGCTTTGGCTTCTTGTGTGACCATGTGTCTACAGAGTTATTTTGCCAAGTATCAGGAAATTGAGGAGCTTGCTATTCAGGTTGATTCCAACTATGAAGAAGGGCATTTCACACTTGCCATTCATTTACCTAAGGATCTGATTTTGGAAAATGAACAAGAACTCTTGGCTTTTGTGGATAATTATTGTCGAGTGAAGAAGCTTTTTCGTGAAGATATTAAGGTTGATATTAGCTTAGCCAAATAAGCTTGTTATCCTTTATGAACTTCGTGTTATACTAGTAGATAAAGACGTGTCATTTCACTAGGTGTGGAATGAGCAACGATAGGAGGGCTTGCTATGGAAGACAAACTACATGAGATCCGTGTATTTGAGAATTTTCAAGAAGAACTATTTGAAACGGGACATGTTATCGTGACAACTAAGGTAGTCGAGAAGTCCCTGAATTATTTTGGTAATGCTCATGGGGGATATCTGTTTACGCTTTGTGACCAGGTCGCAGGGCTCGTGGCCATTTCAACAGGTGACTATGCGGTGACGCTTCAGTCTAATATCAATTATCTCAAGGCAGGGCATTTGTCTGACCAACTCAAGATTGAAGGATTGTGTGTTCATAATGGTAAGACGACTAAGGTGGTGGAAGTTGTCATTACTAATCAGGTAGAGAAAATTCTTACAAGGGCTACATTTACTATGTATGTGACAGGCTCGGTCGAGGAATAGAAAAGGAGCGTTTATGTCAGATTTTCAAACCATGGATGATTTTGCGGTCTTTGTTAATGACTACCTGACACCAGACCAACTGAGCGTTCAAGCCTATTCTTATGCTTCTAACCAGCAGGAGCTCTCTCTTCTGGTGACCATTGACGATTATGAGATGATGTGTCGTTGGCATGCTGTCTGGACTTTTTCAGGTTTACACCAGGCCTTTTTTCAGTCTGTAATGGACACTGATAACACCTTTTCAATTGATAGTGATAGCTTGGCTATGAATGCTCGTTTAAGGGATCAAGAGCTATTGTTTAAGGCAAACGGGCTTGAGATGGTGGTTGTCGATTTGCCTGAACCTCTTTTTCGTTTAGCTGATGTGTCTTTTAACGAAGGAGGAAAGCACTTTACCTACCTTTGTGAAGATCAAAGTGTTGCAGCAGAAGACTGGGTCTTGGTTCCTATAGGCTCTGGTAATGCCGAAAAAGAAGCATTTGTAGAAAAGATTTCCTATGTCCTAGCGAACGAGGTTCCAGTTGAGCTGACAAAACTGAAAAAGGTGATTCAAAAGTTGGATTTAGTAACCGTTCGTTATGATGTGAGGGTTGTTCGGAAGGGATTTTTGAGTTTTTCAGGGATGGTTTTTGAGGGCGAGGAACTAGGTAAGCCAACAGACTTTCTTTGGGTACCCTTTTTGGCAGAACAAGATGATTTGGCTGTTCCTACCTATGGTATTCGGATCAATGATGGCAGTCGCAAGACTTATGTAACGGCCTTGGCTGGTGAGGATGATAGTATGGAAATGATTGCTCTTGCACCAGCTACTTATGCGGTTTTTAAACTTAGTGGGCCTGCAACAGCAGCTGTTTGGGAGAGTTTTCATTATGCTAAGAAACATTTTGAAATGATTAATCAGCCAACTGTAGAGGTTTATCCACCAGGGAATCGTCAGGCTGAAGATTATGAGATGGAAGTTTGGATTCCAATAAAGGAGGAAGTATAGATGCGTCTGGATAAGTTTTTGGTTGATTGTGGTGTTGGTAGTCGCAGTCAAGTCAAGACCTTTCTCAAAAAGAAGCAAGTGACCGTAAATGGTCAGGTGGAGACGTCACCCAAGACTCAGATTGATGAGAATCAAGACCAGATTGCTTTTCAAGGTCAAGCATTAACACACGAGACCTTTGTTTACTATCTTTTAAATAAGCCTCAGGGAGTCATTTCAGCGACGGAGGATGCCCGTCACAAGACAGTACTTGATTTACTGGATGATACAGCACGACATAAGCAGGTCTTTCCTGTTGGACGTTTGGATATTGATACTCACGGTCTCCTGCTTTTGACAAATAATGGCGATTTAGCTCACGCTATGCTGTCTCCAAAGAAACATGTTGATAAGATTTATCAGGCTAAGGTTGATGGAATCATGAATCAGGAGGATATTCTGGCTTTTGAAAAAGGAATTGAACTCAAAGATCATACTTGCCAACCGGCTAAACTAGAAATTATTTCAGTAGATAGGGCTACTGGGACTAGCCTGGTTCAGATTACCATTGCTGAGGGGAAATTCCATCAGGTTAAGCGTATGGTAGCTGTTTGTGGTAAGGAAGTGACAGAGTTACAACGTCTGAGCATGGGACCTTTAAGCCTGCCAGATGATTTAGACCTTGGTGCTTGGCGGCGTTTGACCGAGGAGGAGTTGGAAGCTTTAACGGTTTTTGGAATTCCTTTGGCTTAAGCTAGTCTAAGAGTTGCGAAATAGGCAGATTTTTGTTACTATTATTGTGAAATATTAGAAGAAAAAACGAGGTAAATTCAAGTGGCATTTGGAGATAACGGACCACGTAAGAAATCATTTTTTGAACGTCTAACAGTATTGGTCGTTTTGATTATGCTATTAGTAACAGTTGGGGCATTGATTTTCCAAGCAGTCGCAGCTGTCCTTTAAGACGCTATCAAGCGTTTTTTTGTGTATGTCGGAAATTCTTTCGTTTGTGATTGAATTTGTACATGGCATACAAATCAGAAAGAGAGAAATATAGATGAGTATGTTTTTAGATACAGCCAAGATTAGTGTCAAAGCTGGTCGTGGTGGTGACGGAATGGTTGCCTTCCGTCGTGAGAAATATGTACCTAATGGCGGTCCTTGGGGCGGTGACGGTGGTAAGGGTGGCTCAGTCATTTTCAAGGTTGACGAAGGCTTACGTACCCTTATGGATTTCCGTTATAATCGTAAATTCAAGGCTAAGAATGGCGAAAAAGGGATGACCAAGGGAATGCACGGTCGAGGTGCTGAAGACCTCATCGTTAGCATCCCGCCTGGTACAACGGTGCGTGATGCTGAGACAGGCAAGGTTATTACTGATATGGTTGAGGATGGCCAAGAGTTTGTCATTGCTCACGGTGGACGTGGTGGACGTGGAAATATCCGTTTTGCGACACCTCGTAACCCTGCTCCTGAAATCGCTGAAAATGGTGAACCAGGAGAAGAACGTGAACTTCAATTGGAATTGAAGATTTTGGCGGATGTTGGTTTGGTTGGTTTCCCATCCGTTGGTAAATCAACGATCCTCAGTGTGGTAACCGCAGCAAAACCAAAGATTGGTGCCTATCACTTTACGACAATTGTTCCTAACTTGGGGATGGTTCGTACGAAGTCAGGTGAGAGCTTTGCCATGGCTGACCTTCCAGGATTGATTGAGGGGGCTAGTCAGGGTGTTGGTTTGGGAACGCAGTTCCTTCGCCATATTGAGCGTACACGTGTTATCCTTCATGTGATTGATATGTCAGCAAGTGAAGGGCGTGATCCTTACGAGGATTATCTTCAAATTAACAAAGAGTTGGAAACTTACAACTTACGCTTGATGGAACGTCCACAAATTATTGTGGCTAATAAGATGGACATGCCTGAGGCTGAGGAAAACTTGAAAGAGTTTAAGGAAAAATTGGCTGCTAACTACGATGAATTCGATGAGTTGCCACAAATTTTCCCAATTTCAAGTTTGGCTCACCAAGGTTTGGAAAATCTCTTAGAAGCTACTGCAAAATTGCTTGATGAGACAGACGAATTCTTGCTTTATAGCGAAGATGATATGGAACAAGAAGAAGTTTACTACGGCTTTAACGAGGATGAACGTCCATTTGAAATTAGCCGTGACGACGATGCCTCATGGGTACTTTCTGGTGAGAAACTTGAAAAACTCTTTGTCATGACTAACATGGAACGTGACGAATCTATCATGAAATTTGCACGTCAATTGCGTGGTATGGGAGTTGATGAAGCGCTTCGTGAACGTGGTGCTAAAGATGGCGACATCGTTCGTATCGGTAACTTCGAGTTTGAGTTTGTGGATTGACGTTGAAAGACTCTCTAAGTGCCAAGCACTTGATAGTCTACGGCAGCCGCTATGGCGGATTGCCTATCAACCTCACTAACTGCGTAAAGTCGGTATAATCGACCGACTTTCCTTCGTTTCGTGACCATGAAAGACTCTCTAAGTGCTGAAGCACTTGATAGTCTACGGCAGCCGCTATGGCGGACTGCCTATCCACCTCACTAACTACGTAAAGTCGGTATACTCGGCCGCCTTGTGTGGCGTGGCTAAGTGTGATATAAATATCTGCTGAATACAATAAATTATTGAAATAAGAGGTTTACAATGGGAGATAAACCGATATCCTTCAGGGATAAAGATGGAAATTTTGTTTCTGCGGCCGATGTTTGGAATCCAAAGAAACTTGAAGAACTCTTTACGCGCTTAAATCCTAACCGAAAACTCCGTCTTGAGCGTGAACGCTTGGCAAGGGAAGAAGCAGCAAAACACCCTGAACTAAATGAAGAAACAGAGCAAGTCTAGCACTTGCTCTGTTTTTCTTATCCAAAATGGTAATCAAAAACAGCTACTCTAGCAAGAGTAACTGTTTTGATAATTAGGCGTTTAGAACCTTGTCCAAGAATTCTTTCAAACGTGGGTGTTGTGGGTTATCAAAGATTTGATCTGGAGTACCATCTTCGAGGAACTCACCGTCCGCAGTAAAGATTACTCGGTTGGCAACTTGACGAGCAAATCCCATTTCGTGAGTAACGATAATCATGGTCATACCTTGCTCTGCCAATTCTTTCATAACGTTAAGAACGTCTCCGACCATTTCAGGGTCAAGGGCAGAAGTCGGTTCGTCAAAGAGCATGATATCAGGATTCATTGCCAAACCACGTGCAATTGCCACACGTTGTTTTTGTCCACCTGACAAGCTATCTGGCGTTGCATCGGCCTTGTCAGCAAGTCCAACACGATCAAGAAGATCCATAGCTAATTTATCAGCTTCTTCCTTGTTCATACGTCCGAGTTCAACAGGTGCAAATGTCACGTTTTCAAGGACTGTCATGTGTGGGAAGAGGTTGAAATGTTGGAAGACCATTCCGATATTTTCACGGGCTTTGTCAAGATTTGTCTTAGAATCTGATAATTCATAGCCATCAACGACTACTTTACCAGATGTCACTGTTTCAAGTAGGTTAAGCGTACGAAGGAAGGTTGATTTACCTGAACCTGAAGGACCGATGATACATACAACGTCACCTTCGTAGAATTTGGCGTCAATGCCTTTAAGAACTTCATTGTCGCCGTATGATTTGTGCAAGTCCTGCACATCGATTTTCAATTCAGCCATTATTTAAGTCTCTTTTCTAGTCGTTTAGCCAATTTCGTCAAGCATGTGATGATGACCAAGTAAAGGATGGCCAAGATCGCATACATACGGAATGATTGGTAGTTACGAGCAATGATGATTTTACCAGTTTGGAAGAGTTCAACCAAACCGATAGCTGATACGATAGTCGTATCTTTCAATGAGATAACAAATTGGTTGATGAAGTTTGGCAACATCAAGCGAACCGCTTGTGGCAAGATAACCTTACGCATTGTTGTATTGTAAGGGACACCCAAGCTTCGGCTAGCTTCCATCTGACCAATAGGAACAGCTTCGATACCACCACGTACAATTTCGGCAATATAAGCACCACCGTTAAGTGAGAGGGCAATTGTCGCTGCCACAAAGTCATTGATTGGTGATTGGTGACCAGTGATATTTTCAATTAAGTTAGGAATACCCCAGTAGATGAAGGCTGCAACGATCATCAATGGGATACCACGGACCACGTCAACAAAGACTTGAGAAATCACGCGGAGTGTCTTGTTTGGTGCAACTGCCATCATACCGAAGATAACACCGATAATCATGGCAATAGCAAATGAAAGAAGGGTCAATCCAAGGGTAATTCCAAGACCTTGGAGAAGTTGTTTGTAGTTGTTTTTAATCAAGCCTACGATGGTTGTTTCATCGGTAGCTTTTTTCGAGCTTCCTTCTTTTGATTTGTTGCTATCGAGGTATTTATTGATAATCTTATCGTAAGTACCATCTTTAACGATAGCAGCCAAACCATTGTTGAACATCTCAATCAACTCAGGGTTAGTGCCTTTTTTAACAGCAAATCCGACTTCACCAGTGGCAATACCTTCAATTGGTGTTGTAAAGTTACGTCCTTGTTGGATAGCGTATAGAAGAACGGCTTCATCATCCATAAGAGCATCGATTGAACCAGAGTTCAAGCTGTCATACATAGTAGAAGCTTCATCGTAAGCACGAACAGTAAAGCCATACTCACCAGCGTGGTCTTCCAACCATGAGTATGATGACGTACCGTTCTTAGCTCCTACAGTCTTACCTTTAAGATCCTTGTAAGATTTAACCTTACTTCCTTTAGCTACAGCCAAACGAATGTTTGATGTGTAGTAAGGATCTGAGAAGTCAAAGATTTGTTTACGAGCATCAGTGATGGTCATACCAGCCAATACGGCATCAGCTTGGCTAGATTGTACAGCATTAAGTGATGCATCGAAACCAGGGTTTGTCAATTTGACATTGAAACCTTGGTTTTTAGCAATGGCATTGATGATATCGACATCGATACCTACATATTTACCTGAACCATTTTGGTATTCAAATGGAGCAAAAGATGAGTCCATTGAGATAGTGTAGGTTTCCTTAACAGGAGTGGCTTTTGCGTTAGCATCACCAGTCAATTTAAGATCTGCTGAAGGTTTTGATGAAGAAGATTTTTCTGAGTCACCCAACCATTTATTCATGATTTTATCGTAGGTGCCGTCTTTCTTCATTTCCTTAAGAGCTTCGTTGAAGTCTTTGATAAGATTTTCGTGTTTTCCGCCTTTTTTAACAGCGAAAGCGAAGCTACCGATAGATTCAGGCTTAATGTTGATAGCGTAGTCTTTTCCTTGACCAATAGCGTATTTAACAACTGGTGTGTCGTCCATAGCTGCGTCAACAGAACCAGAATCCAAGCTGTTGTTCATCAAGTCGCTAGTGTCAAAAGTTTTAACTGTAAAACCATATTTGCTAGCGTTTTTATCAAGCCAAGTTTGAGCAGCTGTACCGTTTTTCACACCGACTGTTTTACCCTTCAATTGTTTGTAGTCGCTGACTTTGTCGCTACTACGTGTGTAGATAACAATTGAAGTGTCGTAATAAGTGTCTGAGAAAGTGAAGACCTTCTTACGTGCGTCGGTAACAGTAGTACCGGCCATTAGGGCGTCTGCTTGGCCTGATTGAACAGCGTTAACAGCTGCATCGAAACCAGGGAAGGTTTGGTTAACATCCCAATTTTTACGTTTGGCAACTTCGTTGATGATATCAACGTCGATACCTTTGTAGGTCTGATCAGAATCTTTGAATTCAAATGGGGCATAGGCTGTGTCTGAAACGACTGAAATTGTTTCAGCAGATACCTTAGCTCCGAAAACAAAGAAAACTGACATGGCACTCAAGAAGAGTGTCAGAAGTTTTTTCTTCATTATAAAAAGTCTCCTTTATAAAATACCTTCCTATTCTATCAAAAAAAGGTCTTGTTATCAAACTTCTTGGAGTTTGATGTTAGGAAATGTAACAAGGTTCGTTAGCTATGAGAGCTATCTGAGAAGAAGTTGACAAGCTTGTGTCAATTAGTTACACTGTAATCGAATACATGTAAGATTTGTTACAGGAGCTAAAAAATGAAGAAACGTATGCTTGAGAAATATACTAGCCGATATGATAAAGTTCCAAGTTGGCTGATGATTATGCTGTCCTGTTTTATTGCCTTTGGTTATGTCCTTGTAGGTGGATTTCTATCAGGGATTGTTGTGGGAATTCCAATGGCTATTGTTCTTTCTTTCTTAGTATTAAATGGTAACATTCAGTTCCAGGATATAAATACGATTTCCTATAAGATGTTTTCAAACATGTATTTTCAGTTGGGAACATTTGCCTTTACTGCCTTAGTTATCTTTTTCTGGGTTAAAGTTGTTGAAAAACGTCCCATTCGTACACTTGGATTTTTCAAGGGTCATATTTGGTTGAACTTGCTTAAGGGCTGGGGGCTTGGGACTCTACTCTTGTTAGTTAGTTTCCTTGGGACTTATTTACTTGGAGGGTTAGAATTTGTAAAAGTAGACTTTTCTCAGAGAACCCTCTTATATATATTATCCCTAATCCCCTTCTGGTTTATCCAAGGCGGAACCGAGGAACTGGTGACACGTGGTTGGTTACTTCAGACGGTGACTAATAAATTGAACCTTTCTTGGGGAATTGCTATTTCAAGTTCTTTCTTTTCAATATTACACCTAGGAAATCAAGGTGTTACCGCCTTGTCTCTAATCAGTATTGTTCTAGTAGGGGTTCTCATGGCTCTTTACATGCTCAAGACAGATAATATCTGGGGTGTCGCTGCCTTTCACGGTGCTTGGAACTTCGCGCAAGGGAATCTAGTTGGCGTGGCAGTTAGTGGGCAGAATGCAGGCGGTAGCTTATTGCACTTTCAGGCCAGGTCAGGCGTGCCTGATTGGTTATCAGGTGGAGCCTTTGGTCTGGAAGGGAATATCGTTACCTGTCTCGTTCTCTTGGTAGTGATTATTATCCTTCGTCTACAATTGAAAAAAGAAAACTTTTAAGGCTGAGTTCAAAGACTCGGTCTTTTTACTTCTGTGTTAAAATAGAAGAAAGTTTGGAAAAGGGGAAGAGATGAGAGTTAGACTTGAGCGAGGTATGATTTGTGTTCAAATTGTCTATGGACTTATATTTCTTGTCGCTTCCACCGGTCTATTCTGCTGTTTTCTTATAGATGATTATCGTACTGGGAACTTTGTAGACAACTGTGTTGCCTTCTTCATTTTACTAATATTTCTTCATGCTCTGATTAATTTAGTTGACGGTATTGTGAGACTTAAAGGTCATAAAAAAATATTGGAAATTAACAATGATACCTTTATTTATTATGGAAGGTTATGTGGACGAGTAACCTTTGAGATTCCGCTGTCTGAGATTGACTTGGTTATGAAGGATTGGTCAACGCCAATGGATGATGCCAAACACTCATCAACTATATACTATATTCTAAAACGTATCTATGATTTCGGGAATATAAGGTCTTGGGAAAGGAAGAGGTATAGAGTTTTATACATTTTTTTCAAAGATAGTAAAACGGCCTTGAAATATGATAAAAAACTCGGTTATCAGACACGAAGAAAGCGCAAATACGTTGCTGAGACACGAATGATTCACATTCCTATCGCAGAAGGAGAATTTTTCTCCGACCAAGAGATGAATGATTACATAAATGAAAGGAAAAACCATGATAGATAGAAAAGAAGACAACCAATTTCATTTGGTTTCTAAATATGAACCTTCTGGGGACCAACCTCAGGCCATTGAAGCCTTGGTTGATAATATAGAAGGTGGAGAAAAGGCTCAAATCCTAAAGGGAGCGACAGGGACAGGTAAGACCTATACCATGAGTCAGGTCATCCAGCGCGTGAATAAACCAACCTTGGTTATCGCCCATAATAAAACTTTGGCAGGTCAGCTTTATGGAGAATTCAAGGAGTTTTTCCCAGACAATGCTGTAGAATACTTCGTTTCCTACTATGATTTCTATCAGCCAGAGGCCTATGTACCATCATCAGATACCTATATCGAAAAAGATAGCTCTGTAAACGATGAAATTGATAAGCTACGACACTCAGCAACGTCGGCTCTCCTTGAGCGTAATGATGTTATCGTTGTGGCTTCTGTTTCTTGTATTTACGGTTTGGGTTCACCCAAAGAATATGCTGATTCAGCAGTCAGCCTTCGACCAGGCCAAGAGATTTCTCGAGACAAGCTGCTAAATGACCTAGTTGATATCCAGTTTGAGCGAAATGACATTGATTTCCAACGTGGGAAATTCCGTGTACGTGGTGATGTGGTCGAAATCTTTCCTGCCAGCCGTGATGAGCACGCCTTTCGTGTGGAATTTTTCGGTGATGAGATTGACCGCATCTGTGAGATTGAAAGTTTGACAGGACGCAATCTCGGTGAAGTTGAGCACCTTGTTCTTTTCCCGGCGACTCACTTTATGACCAATGAAGAGCATATGGAAGAAGCCATCAAGAATATTATGGAAGAGATGGAAGCTCAGGTTAAGCAATTTGAAGCTGAGGGTAAGCTCATCGAGGCTCAACGTATCCGCCAAAGGACAGAATACGATGTTGAAATGCTTCGTGAGATGGGCTACACCAATGGTGTCGAAAACTACTCACGCCACATGGATGGACGTAAAGAAGGCGAGCCACCCTTCACCTTGCTTGATTTCTTCCCAGAAGATTTCCTTATCATGATTGATGAAAGTCACATGACCATGGGTCAGATTAAGGGAATGTATAACGGGGACCAGGCCCGTAAGAAGATGTTGGTTGATTACGGTTTCCGTTTGCCATCAGCGCTTGATAACCGTCCACTTCGACGTGAAGAATTTGAGAGTCATGTTCATCAGATTGTCTATGTGTCTGCCACTCCAGGGGACTATGAGATGGAGCAAACTGAGACTGTCGTTGAGCAAATCATCCGTCCGACAGGGCTTCTTGATCCAGAAGTCGAAGTGCGTCCAACTATGGGACAAATGGATGACCTCCTTGGTGAGATCAATGCCCGAACTGAAAAAGGCGAGCGTGTCTTTGTAACCACTTTGACTAAGAAGATGGCTGAAGACTTGACTGACTATCTCAAGGAAATGGGTGTCAAGGTTAAATACATGCACTCTGACATTAAGACTTTGGAACGTACGGAGATTATCCGTGACTTGCGTCTAGGTGTCTTTGATGTTCTTATCGGTATTAACCTTCTTCGTGAAGGGATTGACGTTCCTGAGGTTAGTCTGGTTGCTATTTTGGATGCGGATAAGGAAGGCTTCCTTCGTAACGAACGTGGACTTATCCAAACGATCGGACGTGCTGCCCGAAATAGCGAAGGTCACGTTATTATGTATGCAGATAAGATTACGGAGTCTATGCAAAAAGCCATGGATGAAACAGCTCGCCGTCGTGAAATCCAAATGGCTTATAATAAGGAACACGGTATCACTCCACAAACGATTAAGAAAGAAATTCGGGACCTTATTTCGATTACCAAGGTCAATGAAGCAGAAGTGGCAGAGGATACGGTGGACTACAGTGCTATGAACAAGAAAGAACGCCAAGAAGCCATCAAGAAACTTCAAAAGCAAATGCACGAAGCGGCAGAACTGCTTGACTTCGAGTTGGCGGCTCAAATCCGTGATATGGTTCTTGAGCTGAAGAGTATGGATTAAGGCTAGTTACATCACTTAGGCAATATAAGTAAGAAAGGAAATATATGTCACGTTCACAAGCAACTATTTTAACTAATATGTGTCTCATCGAAGATGGCCGTGGAAATATTGTCATGCAAATCCGCGATCCAAAGCGTTATTACTGGTCGGGAGCAGCCCTACCCGGTGGCCATATCGAAGCACATGAAGGTCTGGTAGAATCAGTTATCCGTGAGGTTAAAGAAGAAACTGGTTTGACCATCAAAAACCCTAAATTAGTTGGTATGAAGCATTTTTACACGACAGATAACGAACGGTACTTGGTTTTCCTCTATAGGACCTCAGATTTTGAAGGAGAAATCCATTCAACAGAGGAGGGCGAAGTTCGCTGGGTTGCCAGGGAGGATGTGCCTAAGATGGACTTGGTTTATGACATGCTCAATCTGCTACGTGTCTTTGAAGAAGACAATCTCTCAGAACTTTTCTATCGGGAGCGACTCGAAAATGACTTTATCCGAGAATTTTGGTAAGAATATGAACTATTTATTCAAATGAATGAATAGTTTTTTTGTCGTTAAAATCAGATAGGAGAGCTTTAAATAAGTAATTTTTAGATTTTGTAATGACGATAAAATTAATAAAAATGAAAATTATAATCAATAAAAGTTCATTTTTTCATTGACAAATGCATAATAATACATTATTATACTTACATAAGTTAATAAATATAGAAAAGAGATTGATTATGAAAACATGGAAAAAAATTTTGTTGGGATTTGCAGGGATCTTTGCTTTGACGACTTTAGCAGCTTGTTCTTCGTCGAAGGACACTTTGGAAAAGGTACAAGATAAAGGAACTTTGACAGTTGCTCTTAATCCACACTTTGCTCCTTTTGAATTCAAGACAATCCAAAATGGTAAGGATACGATTGTTGGGGCAGATGTTGAAATTGCTAAGGCTATTGCAGATGAGCTTGGTGTAAAAGTCAAATTTTCTGAAATGTCTTTTGATAATGTCTTAGCCAATGTTCAATCTGGTAAGGCAGATATCGCCATTTCCGGAATCTCAGCTACTGAAGAACGTCAAAAAATCTTTGATTTCTCAGATACCTACTATGAGTCTGAAACGGTTCTTGTTGTCAAAAAAGATGCGACAGGAACTTACAAACAAACTGGTGATTTTGCTAAAAAATCTGTAGCCGTTCAAAAAGGTTCTATTCAAGAAAATATCGCCAAAGCCAATTTGTCAGATGCTAATGTGGTATCCTTGGCACAACCTGGTGAAGCTATCAATGAATTGAAATCTGGTCAAGTTGAAGGAGTGGTTCTTGAAAAGGCCATAGCACAAGGTTATGTAGATCAAAATAGTGATCTAGCTGTGTCAGACATTACGCTCAAGTCAGATTCAAAAGATGCCTATGCCGTCGCAATGCCTAAAGGAAGCGATAAGCTAAAAGCAAAGGTTAATAAGGTTATCGCTAAACTCAAAAAAGAAGGTAAAATTGACAGCTATGTTCAAGATGCCTATGCTCTCTCTCTTAAGAGTTCTACTAAATAAGGGGTTATTATATGAAAAAATTTTGGTTTATCCTTACAGCTCTAGTCGCCACGTGCTTTCTAGTTGCTTGTAGCGGAAGTCAGGGAGTAAGTCCCAAAACGATTAAGGAAAAGAAGAAAATTGTCGTGGCAACAGAATCTGAATTTGCGCCTTTTGAGTTCAAATCGTTGGTTAACGGCAAAGATACGCTGGTTGGAGCAGATATCGAGTTGGCCAAAGCTATCGGTGAAAAACTCGGCGTAAAGGTTGAATTTTCAGTGATGTCTTTTGATAATGTTCTTGCTAACGTGCAAAGTGGTAAAGCCGATATCGCCATTGCAGGGATTTCGGTGACAGACGAACGTAAGAAGGTTTATGATTTTTCTGACAGCTACTATACGTCAGAAAATGTAGTGATTGTCAAAAAAGACAAGGTAAATGAGTACACAAGCACTGATAGTCTCGCAAAACAAACGGTCGGTACGCAAAAAGGGTCTGTTCAAGAAACAGTTGCTAAGAAACAAATCCCTAAGGCAAGTGTGGTATCACTGTCTTCAAATGGTGAAATGATTAACGAACTCAAGTCAGGACAGCTTCAAGCAGTTGTACTTGAGAAGGCCATTGCAGAAGGTTATATCGCTCAAAATGATGATTTAACCCTTGCCAACTTTAATCTCAAGTCAGATGGCACAGATGCTTATGCCGTCGCAACACGTAAGGGTTCAGATGACTTGCTTAAAGAAATCAATGCCGTCATCAAAGAGACTAAGGACTCTGGAAAATTTGACCAATGGTTGAAAGAAGCATCAACCTACAAACAAAGTAAGTAAGTTTAAAACTCCCGAGCACCTGAAATTTACTCGTTTCAGGTGCTTTCATCAACAGCGGAAAGTCTCGTTTGGTCCTCGCTTTACTCACTTAAGGGGAGTCGCCAAAAATTCTTAAATCTAAATGGGGCAATACCCCATTTTTTATTGAATTCTCTGCTAAAAACAGTTATTATCAAAGTAGGTAAGTCTGTTCAAATAGACAAATGACATCGTATAGAGTGCTTAAGAAAAGCAAGGAGAAACTATGAAGCTACCACGTTTTGGTGTTGAAGAATGGCTTAATGTCCATGAAAAATCTGCCATATATGATATCGCAGGAGTTTCAATTAAGGCCCTCACAATGGAAGAATTATTTGACCTGTCAGGCCTTGATAAGGATGCCTTTTTTGCCCAACTTCTAAAGAAAAAGATGGATTACGGCTGGATTGAGGGGTCACCAGAGTTCAAAACTCAAGTGGCTAGCTTATACAAGAACATGCCGGTTAATAATATCCTCCAAACCAATGGGGCTACAGGAGCGACGATGCTAGCCCTTTATGCGCTTATTGAGCCTGAGGACCATGTCATCTCCATGTATCCAACTTATCAACAGCTCTATGACATTCCTAAGTCGCTAGGAGCAGACGTGGATCTCTGGGAGGTTGAAGAGGACAAGGGGTGGTTGCCTGATTTGGACCAACTCCGCCGTCTCATTCGTCCTAATACCAAAATGATCTGTATTAACAACGCCAACAATCCTACCGGTGCCCTTATGGACGCTGCTTACCTCGAGGAGCTAGTGGCTATCGCTAAAGAAGTAGACGCCTATATCTTCTCAGATGAGGTCTATCGCAGTTTTGACCAGCCTACGCCTTCTATTGTAGATTTGTATGAAAAGGGCATTGCCGTCAATAGTCTGTCAAAGACCTATTCCATTCCTGGTATTCGTGTGGGTTGGGTTGCTTCTAACACAGAGGTGGCGGACATTCTGCGTGACTACCGTGACTACACGATGATTTGTGCGGGTGTCTTTGATGATATGGTGGCTACCCTTGTCTTGGAAAATAAAGAAGCCATCCTAGAGCGTAATCGTCAGATTGTAGAGGAAAATCTAGCTCTTATGGATGAATGGATTGCCAAGGAACCTAAGGCTAGCTGGATTCGTCCTGCCCGTGTGTCAACT
Source organism: Streptococcus sp. 23.2 (assembly GCF_016648665.1). Classification (NCBI taxonomy): domain Bacteria; kingdom Bacillati; phylum Bacillota; class Bacilli; order Lactobacillales; family Streptococcaceae; genus Streptococcus; species Streptococcus sp. 23.2. The sequence continues at coordinate 101,492 of NZ_JACLQJ010000004.1, read as the reverse complement.
TCCTTCGTCAAATTAGATGTTGACCGTCCCATTGAAGAGTTCGCCTTAGAGCTTCTTCAGGAGTATGGTGTGCTTGTGGTTCCAGGTAACCGTTTTGACAAGGAGTCACATGTTCGCATTGGTTATTGTTGCGATAAGGAGGTCCTTCAAAAGGGCTTGGAAAAACTGTCGCAATTTCTTAATAAATGTTGACAATGCTACTAATTTTAAGTAAAATAACAAGCGAAAAATTATATTTATACAGGAGTTTCTTATGAAAATGAAAAAACTTTTCCTTGGGGCTATGGCTCTCCTTGCTACTGTGACTTTAGTAGCTTGTGGGTCAAAAAAGGATGCTTACTTATCCATTAAAGAAAATAAAAAACTTGTCGTGGCTGTCAGCCCAGACTATGCACCATTTGAGTTCAAAACATTGGTAGATGGTAAAGACCAAGTAGTTGGTTCAGATATCAAGTTGGCACAAGCTATCGCTGATGAACTCGGTGTTAAGCTTGAAGTTACAACAATGAGCTTTGACAATGTCCTTTCTAGCCTTCAATCAGGTAAGGCTGATCTTGCTATTTCAGGTATCTCAGTAACAGACGAACGTAAGAAAACCTTTGATTTCTCATATCCTTACTACGAAACACAAAATGCTATCATCGTTCGCAAAGATCAAGAGTCTACTTACTCAAGTCTTGATGCTTTCAAAGGTAAGAAAGTAGCAGTTCAAAAAGGTACCATTGAAGAAGGCCTTGCTAAGAAACAATTGAAAGATTCAACAGTCGTATCACTTACAGCAATGGGTGAGGCGATTAACGAGGTGAAATCTGGCCAAGTTGATGCTGTTGACCTTGAAAAACCAGTAGCAGAAGGTTACGTGGCACAAAATTCAGATTTGGCTTTGGCAAGCGTTGCCCTCAAAGTTGATGATGGCGATGCAAAAGCAGTCGCTATGGCTAAAGGCAACGAAAGATTGAAAGAAGTAGTCAACAAAGTCGTCAAGAAATTGAAAGACAATGGTACTTACGACGAGTACATCAAGGATGCTTCTAAATATACAGCAGTTGAATAAAAGAGAGACTAGAGGATGATTCCTCTAGTTTTTTGTATGGTAAAGCCCCTGATAATCTCCAATAGTACTTAGAAAATAGCGTTGACATCAAAAATACTCAAACTTAAAAGATATTTCTTGACAGAAAAAGATCAGTCTTGTATACTTGAGTAGAACGTGTAAAATGTTACATTATCTTGAGGAGGTGAATTCAATGTCAAAAACAGTAGTACGTAAAAACGAATCACTTGACGACGCTCTTCGTCGTTTCAAACGTTCTGTGACTAAAGCTGGTACTCTTCAAGAGGCTCGTAAACGTGAACATTACGAAAAACCTTCTGTAAAACGTAAACGTAAATCAGAGGCAGCTCGCAAACGTAAAAAATTCTAATTAAGAATGAAATTAACAGAGAAAAGCTTGAGTTTACTCAAGTTTTTTCTTTTTCCTAGTATAGATAAACAGTTGGTATTCGCGAGATATAAAAAATAAGACGTCTGATAGTTCAGGCGTCTTAAGTTTCATATGTCTTTAGTTGAACAAATAAAAATTATTTGTTTGCAAGAAGATCGCGGATTTCAGCAAGCAATTCTTCTTGTGATGGACCTGCTGCTTCAGCAGCATCCTCAGCTTCTTTTTTGCTAAGAGCTGTTGCTTTGCTAGCAGCTTTAACAACGAAGAAGAGAGTAGTACCAACGATGATGAAGTTGATAACTGCGCTCAAGAAGCTACCGTATGCGATACCGTTCCATGACAATTTAGAAAGGTTCTCAACGTTAGCGGCCTTAACAACTGGGTTAAGGATAAGTGGTGTGATGATATCACCAACAAGTGAAGTGATAATAGCGTTGAAAGCAGCCCCCATAACAACGGCTACAGCAAGATCAAGGACGTTACTCTTGAACAAAAAGTCTTTAAGTTCTTTAATCATTTTGACAATGAATCCTTTCTTTTATTTAATTTTAATAGTTTATCCGATTTTGTAAATCTTGACAAGAGATTTGCTCATGAAAAATTGATTTTATTTTACTTTCATTTTTCATCGTGTTATAATTAGGGGTAATGCAATTATGGTAAGATAGGGGGCGATCAGATGGTGATTGATAAAGCTTTAATAGAAGATATTAAGAGCAGTACCAACATCGTCGACGTGATTGGCGAAGTTGTCAGTCTTAATCGTGCAGGTCGCAATTACCTAGGTCTCTGCCCCTTCCATAAGGAGAAAACCCCCTCATTTAATGTTATTGAGGACAGACAGTTTTACCATTGTTTTGGTTGCGGAAAGTCTGGAGATGTCTTTAAATTTTTAGAGGAATACCGTCAGATTTCTTTCCAAGAAAGTGTCAAGGTTCTGGCAGACCGCTTAGGTATTGCAGTTACGATAGACGCACCAAGACAGGCTCAGCAGCAGAATTCTCCTAATCAAGCTTTCTATGATCTTCATGAGGATGCGCTGAAGTTTTATCACGCTGTTCTGATGACGACCAAGATAGGAGAAGCAGCGCGTGCCTACCTCTATGAGCGTGGTATGACTGACGATTTACTTAAGACCTTCCAGATTGGTCTAGCCCCTGACGAACCAGATTATCTCTATCAGTCTGTATCAAAAAAATATGACGAAGAGGTGCTGACAGAATCAGGTCTTTTTAATCTTTCTGAAAGTAATCGTCTTTTCGATACTTTTAAAAATCGAATCATGTTTCCGCTTAAGAATGAGTTTGGAAAGACCATCGGTTTTTCAGGGCGTGTTTGGACTAAGGACGATATTGAAAAAGGACAAGCCAAGTACAAAAATACAAGGGCTACCCGTATTTTCAATAAGTCTTATGAACTTTATCACCTCGATCAGGCTAAACCGGTAATTCAGAAGACCCATGAGGTCTATCTGATGGAGGGGTTCATGGATGTCATTGCTGCCTATAGGGCTGGGCATGTTAATGCTGTGGCTTCTATGGGGACGGCGTTGACCCCTGAACATGTCAATCGTCTGCGTAAACTCACCAAGAAAATTGTTCTGACCTATGATGGTGATAAGGCTGGGCAAAATGCAATCGCCAAGTCTCTTGAGCTTTTATCGGATTTTCAAGTCGATATTGTTAAAATTCCAGACAATATGGATCCTGATGAATATCTACAGAAAACATCCGAAGAGGCTTTGGGGAAACTCTTGGTCGAGTCCCGCATTTCAGATGTGGAATTTTGGATTGGACAGCTAAAACCTGCTAATGTAGACAATCTTCAAGCAGAGATTGCCTATGTTGAGCAGATTGCTAAGATTATTGCCAAGTCACCTTCTGTGACAGCACAAAATTCCTACATTTCTAAGGTGGCTGACCTTTTGCCTGACTTTGATTTTTTCCAAGTCGAGCAAGCGGTTAATAATGAACGATTGACCATGAGGAATCAGCAGACGGCTCAATTATCGGCTGCTAGTAATAGTGCTTATGAGTCTTCAGTGTCAGGATATAGAGGGACGGTCAAACTACCTTCTACACCTAAGATTACAGGTCTTCGTCGGGCGGAAAATCAACTCTTCCATCGTATGCTTAACCATCCGATGATTTTAAATGACTATCGCATGAGAGAGGAGTTTTTCTTCCAAACACCTGAGTTAGAGGAGCTTTATCATATTCTGAAGCAAGATGGTCAGATTGATACCGTAGCTTTGTCTCTACTTTCTCAAGAGGTACAAACAGCCTATTATCAGGTTTTAGAGGAGATTTTACCACCTGAAACCAGTCTTGAAGAAGTCCAGGCTATTGAAGAGCGTAGAAATCATTTTTTGAGGGAACAGGACTTTCGTAAGCAAAGTAAACAAATAAGAGAATCAAGTAACCACGGTGATGTGGATGCAGCGGTGGAAGCCCTGCAGATGCTCATCGCCCAAAAACGAGATATGGAGTAACACATGGCAAAGAAAAAAAAAAATACAGCATTTAATGTTCAAGTCGCTGATTTCATTCGTAACCACAAAAAAGCTGGTACAGCAATTGATGATGAAGTAACAGAAAAACTAGTTATCCCATTTGTTCTTGATGCTGATGGGATTGATGACCTTTTGGAACGTTTGACAGACGGTGGTATCTCTATCACTGATAAGGATGGAAATCCTTCATCTAAATATGTTGTTGAAGCCCCAAAACCAGAAGAGTTGACAGATGAGGAACTTCTTGGTTCAAACTCAGCTAAGGTCAATGACCCTGTTCGTATGTACCTCAAAGAGATTGGAGTAGTTCCTCTCTTGAGTAACGAAGAGGAAAAAGAATTGGCTATCGCTGTTGAAAATGGTGACTTGGAAGCTAAACAACGTTTGGCAGAAGCCAACCTTCGTTTGGTAGTCTCAATCGCTAAACGCTATGTGGGACGTGGTATGCAGTTCTTGGACTTGATTCAAGAAGGTAACATGGGGCTTATGAAAGCCGTTGATAAATTTGACTACTCTAAAGGTTTCAAATTCTCAACTTATGCGACATGGTGGATCCGTCAAGCAATCACTCGTGCTATCGCAGACCAAGCACGTACCATCCGTATCCCAGTTCACATGGTTGAAACTATTAATAAATTGGTGCGTGAGCAACGTAACCTTTTGCAAGAGTTGGGACAAGATCCAACACCTGAGCAAATCGCTGAACGTATGGATATGACTCCAGATAAGGTTCGTGAAATCCTTAAGATTGCTCAAGAGCCAGTTTCTCTTGAGACACCTATCGGTGAAGAAGATGATAGCCATTTGGGTGACTTTATCGAGGATGAAGTTATCGAAAATCCAGTAGATTACACAACTCGTGTGGTTCTTCGTGAGCAATTGGATGAAGTGCTTGATACCCTTACAGACCGTGAAGAGAATGTTCTTCGGCTCCGTTTCGGTCTTGACGATGGGAAGATGCGTACTTTGGAAGATGTTGGTAAAGTCTTCAACGTTACTCGTGAACGTATTCGTCAGATTGAAGCTAAAGCCCTTCGTAAATTACGCCACCCAAGCCGTAGTAAACAACTTAAAGACTTTATTGAAGACTAAGATAGTAAATGGAAGGGGCCTGATTATTAGGCCCTGATTTTGGAGGAAAAGCTATGTCTGAAGTAAAATACACTGAAGCAGAAATTGAAAAAATCAAAGATCGTATCTTGGAAGCTTTAGAAATGGTTATTGACCCTGAGTTGGGGATTGATATTGTCAACCTTGGCCTTATTTACGATATCCGTTTCCAGCAAGATGGCTATACTGAAATCGATATGACCTTGACGACTATGGGATGCCCACTGGCGGACCTTTTGACAGACCAAATTTATGACGCTATGAAAGAAGTGCCAGAAGTCACTAAGACAGAGGTTAAATTGGTCTGGACACCAGCATGGACTATCGAAAAGATGAGTCGTTATGCCCGTATCGCCCTAGGTATTCGTTAGGAGAATGATTATGAAAAAATTAGCTATTGTTGTTCCTTGTTATAACGAGGAAGAGACCATTCATCCTTTCTTAGAGGCTTGTCAGGCAGTTGAGCGACAAATGGCCAATCAGTTAGCTTTCAACTATTACTTTGTCAATGACGGTTCAAAAGATCGCACCTTGGAAGTTTTGAGACAAGTTTCAAAGCAATTTGAGAATGTTCACTATCTCTCTTTCTCTCGTAATTTTGGGAAGGAAGCAGGCTTACTTGCTGGACTTGAGGCAGCCCAAGGTGACTACGTCACAGTTATGGATGCCGATCTTCAGGATCCACCTGAACTGCTCATCGAGATGTATGCCAAAATCCAAGAAGGTTACGACGTTGTGGGGACACGACGTGCTGACCGCAAGGGTGAGCCACCTATTCGTTCACTCTTTGCTAAGGCCTTTTATTGGTTGATTAATAAAGTTTCTGACACAGAAATGGTAGACGGGGCGCGTGATTTCCGTTTGATGACGCGTCAGGTTGTTGACGCCATCCTTGAGCTCAAGGAAGTTAATCGCTTTTCAAAAGGGCTCTTTTCTTGGGTCGGCTTTGATGTGGCCTATGTCTCTTATGAAAATCGTGAACGTGTGGCAGGAGAAACTTCATGGTCTTTCTGGAGCCTATTGAGCTATTCACTTGATGGCTTTATTAACTTCTCCGAAGTACCGTTGAAGCTTGCCACATGGGCAGGAACCTTCTCATTCTTAGTTTCCCTGGTTGGAATTGCCTTTGTCGTTATCCGAAAACTAACTATAGGTGGGAGTGTTGCAGGCTGGGCAAGCCTTGTCTCAATCATCCTCTTTATCGGAGGAATCCAACTCTTAGCCTTGGGGATCATCGGTCACTACATTTCCAAGATTTTTTTAGAAACCAAGAAGCGACCAGTTTATATTGTTAAAGAAAAAGGGTGAAGATAACCAGCTATTTATACAAATAAATTTGTTGTATAGAATTATAAATGAAAGCAGATTTTTTCTGCTTTTTTTGTTAAAATGAAATTGCTATTAATGAATATTTCAAGGAGAAAATTATGATTCTAGTAACAGGTGCAAATGGCCAACTCGGAACTGAACTTCGTCACCTTCTTGACGAACGCAACGAAGAGTATGTAGCAGTAGACGTAGCAGAGATGGACATCACAAATGCTGAGAAAGTAGACGAAGTGTTCGCAGAAGTGAAACCAAGTTTGGTTTACCACTGTGCAGCTTATACTGCAGTGGATGCTGCTGAAGATGAGGGTAAAGAACTTGACTATGCTATCAACGTGACTGGTACTGAAAATGTAGCTAAAGCTTCAGAAAAGTATGGTGCAACGCTTGTTTATATTTCAACAGACTACGTTTTTGATGGTGAAAAACCAGTCGGTCAAGAGTGGGAAGTTGATGATAAACCAGACCCACAAACAGAGTATGGACGTACAAAACGTATGGGTGAAGAACTTGTTGAAAAACATGTTTCTAACTTCTACATCATTCGTACTGCGTGGGTATTTGGTAACTATGGTAGGAACTTTGTCTTCACTATGCAAAACCTTGCTAAAACTCACAAGACGCTTACTGTCGTCAATGACCAACATGGCCGTCCAACTTGGACACGTACTTTGGCAGAGTTTATGACTTATTTGGCTGAAAACCGTAAGGAATATGGTTACTATCACTTGTCAAACGATGCAGCAGAAGATACAACTTGGTACGACTTTGCGGTTGAAATCCTCAAAGATACGGATGTTGAAGTGAAACCAGTTGATTCAAGTCAATTCCCAGCTAAAGCTAAACGCCCACTTAACTCAACAATGAGCTTGGCTAAGGCTAAGGCTACAGGATTTGTCATCCCAACATGGCAAGATGCTTTGAAAGAGTTTTACAAACAAGAAGTGATATACTTAGAAGGGAAAGTATGAGGATTGAGAACTTCAGATTTGTTAATTATTATTCCTTCGTATAACGAAAGTGGAAATATCGAAAAAACAATTAAGAAGATTGAGGAACATACACCAGAATTTGATTATGTCATTATCAATGATTGTTCCACAGACAATACTTTGGAAATTTGTAAAAGGAATCAATTTAATGTCATTGATTTACCTATCAATTTAGGAATTGGTGGTGCTGTACAGACAGGATATCAATATGCAGTTAGACACGGCTACCAATACGCTGTCCAAGTCGACGGAGACGGCCAACACAATCCTGAATTTATTAAAAAAATGTTAGAAGTTCTTCAAGAAAAAGAAGTCAACATGGTGATTGGTTCACGTTTCATTGAAAATCAAGGTTTCCAATCCTCATTTGCGCGGCGAATTGGGATTTCATTTTTTGAAAAATTAATCAAGGTTTTGACTTGTCAAAAGGTAACTGATCCAACTTCCGGTTTACGAGTAGCTGACAGAAAAGTGATTGAGGAATTCGCAAAGCAATATCCAAGTGATTATCCAGAACCAGAGACGATTGTATCCCTTTTGACCTCGGGCTATTCCGTTGCAGAAGTACCGGTCTTGATGAATGAACGAGAACACGGAGAATCATCGATTACATTAAGTAAGTCTGTTTACTATATGATCAAAGTGACAATGGCAATGCTATTGGCTAGAATTGGTGGAGGATATAAGAAATAACATGCTAAATATTTGGTTAACCCTTATTGTAATTATTTTTATCGTTTATATTCTTCGTCTAGTTGCAAAGAAAGTCGTTGAAATGAGAAATGTCATTTCTTGGCTCATTCTTTGTTTGCTCTCGTTGCCAGTCATTTGGTTTCCTAATTTGATTGGAGCAATATCTGCATTTCTTGGTATTCAGACACTTAGTAATTTTGTTTTTTTATTAAGTACATTTTTATTAATATTTTTAATATTTTCATTAACTCGTACTGTATCAAAACAATCAGTACAGATTAAGAAATTGTCACAAACGATTGCCTTATTAAGAAGTGAGAATGAAAATGAACAATAAAGTAAATAGGAGTATTTATTTTTGGAATTTTGCAGGAAATATAGCAGCAGCTGCAGTCTCAATATTGTATTTGATTATTGTCTCTCGTTATACTTCCGCAAGTGATGCTGATAATTTTAGTTTGGCTTATGCAATTGGGAATCTCTGGATTGTCATTGGTATGTTTCAAGTAAGAAATTATCAGGCGACTGATTTGAAAGAAACATACTCCTATTTAGAATATTGGCTAACTAGGGTTATTACAGTTTGTTTAATGTTAGTTACATTATTTCCATATTTACTTTTTAGTGGAAATAATGTTGAAAAAGGGGATTTATTTTTAATTATATTCCTAACGGTGCTTTATCGTTCATGTGATGCTTTTTCTGATTTATTCCAAGGTTTATTTCAACAACATGAACGTTTAGATATTGCAGGGAAATTAATGGTACTGCGTTATGGTTCGAGCACAATCATTCTCCTAATAAGTTTGTTACTTTCAAATTCTTTAATTTTTTCTTTAATTTGTTTATGTTTTTTTAATGTTGTTTTTGTTTTTGGGGGTGATTACGTCCAATCCAAACAAATAAGAACGATAGCTTTTAATCAGATTTCATATGCTACATTTAAGCAATCAATTAGTATCATGAAAACTTGCCTTCCCTTGTTTGTTAACGGCTTTTTATTGGTATATGTTTTGAATTATCCAAAACAAGTGATTGATAAATTGCTAGTCGAGGGTGTTTTACGTGAAGGTGCTCAAAGAGACTTCAGTATTCTATTCATGCCTGTTTTCTTTATGAGTTTATTTGTATTAGCATTAAGACCGTTAATTACCGATTTGGCAAAACAATGGTCAGAAAAAAGATTTCATACGTTTAATGCTATGATTCGAAAGATTTTATTATTGCTTATGATTTTGGGACTGGTAGTATCAATATTGGCCTATTTGATAGGGATTCCTATTTTGAATATTATAAGTGGTATTGATTTATCAAATTATAGTTTATTACTTACTATTTTAGTGCTTTCCGGCTTTTTATATTCTATAGCTTCTGTCATAGGTGATTTTTTAATTATATTGAGGAAGCAAGTCTATCTACTCTATGTTTATATCGCAATGGCGTTGTTGACAAATCTTCTTACGCCTCTAGCAATGAGGGAGTTTGGTTTGTTTGGAGCAGGGCTTAGTTTTGTTATGGTTATGCTATTTTACACAGTTGCAAGTTGGATTGTCTTTGTAATTATGAGAAGGAAGGAGATTCAAAAATATGAATCAGTGGAATGATCATACATTTGTAATCTGTGCTTATGGGGATAGTCCTTTTTTAGAGGATTGTATAAACTCGTTATTAAGCCAAACCGTAAAAAGTAATATCATTTTGTATACTTCTACTCCAAGTGTATTTATCGAAAGTATTTGCCAAAAATATGCTATTCCGTTTAATACAAGTGTTGGTGGTGGGATTGGGAAAGATTGGAATAATGCTTTATCTTTTGTTACTACCCAATATGCTACAATTGCCCATCAGGATGATTATTATGAGCCAACCTATTTGATGGAAATTAAAGAGAGATTAAAGAAATATCAAGATGCTATCATTCTTTATTCTGATTATTTTGAAGAAAAAAATGGAGAGGTCATTAAACCGACTTCAAATCTAAAAATCAAATCATTAATGTTAAAAACAATCTCATTATTCCCTAAAACTAAATGGTGGAGAAACAGGATTCTTGCTTTTGGAAATCCGATTTGTTGTCCTGCTGTAACTTATAATTTAGAATTGGTTAAAGGGTTTAGATTTGATGAGGAATGGAGAGTTAGTCTAGATTGGCTTGCTTGGTACCATTTGGCTAAATTCGATGGTAGATTTGTATATGTTCCAAAAAAATTAATGTGCCATCGTATTCATGAAGATTCTGAAACGAGTAATACCATTAGTGATAATACTCGAACAAAGGAAGATTACATGATGTTTAAACTCTTTTGGCCAAACGGATTGGCAAAATGTATAAATCGATTTTATAAAAAGAGTCAGGATACGAATGGTTAAAGATTGCGTGCTTGAGGTTTGATAACAATATAAAAGTTCTATTATCTTACTTATCTGCAAAAACTATGAGTGATATTAAAAATTAAAAGGATAAGATTGTGAAAGAAGCGCCTAAAATTAGTGTCATTATTCCTGTATATAATGCAGAATTATATCTGAAAAGATGTATAGATTCCATTTTGAATCAAAGTTTTAAATCATTTGAAATTATTGCAATTGATGATGGGTCAAAAGATAGTTCGTTCAAAATTTTGAGTGAATACCAACAATTTTCTCCAAATATTAGAATTTTGAGCCGAGAAAATAAAGGTGCAGCCTATACTAGAAATGAAGGTATTAAGCTTGCAAAAGGTGAATTCATCATGTTTATTGACAGTGATGATTACATAAACCCAGACTACTTGCAAGTATTTTACGATGAAATCTCAAGAGGGATGGATGATGCAGTAATTGGTGGACTTCAGAGAGTAAATCAAGATGGCAAACAACTATTTTCTATCCAATTGGGTAAAGATAAATGGTCGAAATATAGATCAATTTCACCATGTGCTCGCATCTATAGAAAAAAATTTATAGTAGATAACGAACTTTCTTTTCCAGATATTCCGTTGGCTGAGGATTTGTTATTCAGTTTAACCGTGTATACAAAATCTAAGAATATTAGAACTATACCATATTGTGGATATAATTGGTTTTACAATGAGAATAGTGCATCTAATACATTAAATAAGGGTTTTAATCCAAAATTAGATATCAAGAATGTTCTTGATAAGATAGCAGGGATTATCCCAAATGATTTTTCCGAAACTAAATTAATTAAATTCTTTATAAAAAAATTTACTCTTTATTGGTTATTGGACGGTGGGAGACATTCCACAAGTGAGGAGTTTTTACGTCAATATAAAGAAATTAATGATTGGATCAGGATAAATGGAATGAAGTCCACTCTTTCTGTTTTTAATCGAGAAATTAGAGATGAGAGATTGATGGTTAAATTAGCTATCTTTACAATGAACTTGATTGAAAAATTCGGTTTATTAAAACTGTTTGCAAAACTTTATTGTAAAGGATAGTTAGAAAATTTATAGTTTACCGATAAGATAGTAGCAAATGTTAATAGGAGCAATGAATGGTTATATCAGTTGTAGTCCCATGTTTTAACGAAGAAGAATCAATCCCATTGTTTTATAGGGAAATGGAACGTGTTCGATGGGAATAAGCCAGTCGGACAAGAATGGGAAGTAGACGATCAACCAGATCCTCAAACAGAGTACGGTCGTACAAAACGTATGGGTAAAGAGCTAGTTGAAAAACATGTGACTAACTACTACATTATCCGTACTGCTTGGGTGTTCGGTAACTATGGTAAAAATTTTGTCTTCACCATGCAAAACCTTGCTAAAACTCACAAAACGCTTACAGTTGTCAATGATCAACATGGTCGTCCAACCTGGACACGTACTCTTGCAGAGTTTATGACTTATTTAGCAGAAAATCGTAAAGATTATGGTTACTATCACTTGTCTAATGATGTGGAAGAAGATACCACTTGGTATGACTTTGCAGTTGAAATTCTTAAAGATACAGATGTTGAAGTGAAACCAGTTGATTCAAGCCAATTCCCAGCTAAAGCTAAACGCCCACTTAACTCAACGATGAGTTTGGCTAAGGCTAAGGCTACGGGATTTGTCATCCCAACATGGCAAGATGCTTTGAAAGAGTTTTGCAAACAAGAAGTGAAATAATGTAAATGGAAAGATGGTGTTATGCTATCTTTTCATTTGGGGATAGGATAAGGAGAGTTATGAAAGAAAGAATATTTAACATAAATATACGTTAATGTATTGCAATAGTTTTTTAGTAGCTGTGCATTTTTTTCTTCACACCAATTATCAGGTCGTTTCTATACCTTTAAAAGTATTTTCTTATCATCTTTTATTTGGATGATTTTTATGACCTGTGTTCCCTTATTTATTATGACTACAGGTTATTTAATGAAAGATAAGACCTATAGTAAATCTTACTTTATAAAATTACTACCAATAATTGGAATATACTGTCTTGCAGTTTCTATCTATACTTTTTTCGACGTTAGAGTTATTAATATAGATTATTTTGGAAAGTTACTAGTAAACATATTTTCCTTTAGCCACTATGCATGGTATGTAAATATGTATATTGGGTTATATCTAATGATTCCATTTTTAAATGTAGGGTTCAAATCATTTAATAATCGTAGAAGTCAAGCTATTTCATTAGGTGTTCTAGTACTATTTACTGTTATCCCAGCTACTCTTTCATTGTTTAATAACAATGGGCAAAATCATATTATTTTATCTCATCTAATTACTGATTATTGGAAGGGACTCTGGCCTATTACATATTATCTTGTTGGTGCTTTTATTGCTTCTTTTAAGAAGAAGTCGAATATTAAAGAACTTATTTTATCCATTATAATTCTTGATGTATTAAGCGTTTTGGGATTATCAGCGATATCAAAATCTAGTTTAGGGATAGAATACGGTGTTCTTCCGGTCTTTCTGCTGTCTTCGTTAATTTTTTATTCCGTTATTCAATTAAAAGTTGTTATTAAAAATGGGTGGCTACAAAAAGTTGTTCTATTTATTTCAGAGAACACTCTTCCTATTTACTTACTATCTGTGATTGGAGATTATTATTGGTATCCTATCTTACCAAATTTTGAATAGAAAAGGTCTATTATTCAGGCTTAGTTAAACACACATAAAAAGGTCGATACAATGAAAACTTTTAACAATTTTAAAAAAATAACATCATTATTTTATAAATTTATCTTCTATTTAACATCCACTATTCTTTCAGGGCTAATTTTATCTTCTATAGTGTTTACAGTGTATATGCCCCTATCTGCAAACGAAAGAATTGAATTTTCTTATTCAAATTGGTATTTTCCAATATTAATTCTGCTTTTTATACTGTTACTTTTTAAAAGTAAAGATTTTATAGAAAAAATTTCATCGAAAAAATTATTTTTAATCCTGTCCATTGTCTATTTTGTTTTAGGACTCTTTCTTATTATTCGTATAGTTGGTGGATTAAGGTCAGATGCTGCCAGTGTTTATAATGCTGCAGCAGATTTTAATAGCGGTGTTTTTAATAGTTTAACTGAAAAAGGTGATTATCTGTACGTAAACCCTCATCAATTAGGATTAACCACATTAGACAGAATATACGTTTTATTCTTTAAGAATGAAAGGTTTATTTACTTTTTTAACCTCGTCTTTATTCTAGGAACAAATTTCCTTATTTATAAAATTAGTTTCAAACTTTTTAAGAATAAGTTGATAATAAATTACACCATCCTTTTATCATTCTTATTTTTCCCACAGTTTTTCTTTCAACTATTTGCATATGGAACTATCCCAGGGTTATTTTTTGTTTTATTGGGATACTATCATCTTTTAAAATATAATGAAACTTTACACTATTCTAATGCGATGATTAGTATACTAAGTTTTGCTTTAGCATGTCTGATTAGAAATAATTACTTCATTTTTGTTATTGCCATTACATTGATACAAGTTTTCAATTTCTTAGAAAATGTTAATTGGCGAAAATTAATTGTAACATTTTTAATAGTAATAAGTATTCCTATGTCATCATTCCTTTTGAAGAGCTATTATCAAAGTGTTACTCATGTTCCTGTTTCTCAAGGGACACCTATGCTTGCTTATATTACCATGGGAACACAAGATAGTCCTGTCGCACCTAGTATCGGAGGCTGGTGGGATGGTTACAATTCTTTGTTGCTAAAAAATAATGATTTTGATCGACCTAAAGCTGTCAAGCAAGCAAAAAATGATCTTAAAAAAAATTTGCTAACTTTCTATAATCAACCAATGTATGCAGTAAAATTTTTCTATAAAAAAATTCTATCCACATGGTTGGAACCGACTTTCCAATCAATATGGACTGGTCCACTTCCTGACTTAGGGAATGTCCAGAATTCTAGAATTTTGAAGAGTATTTATGAAGAAAAAAGTGGATACTATTTTTTGAATTCTTTTGGTAAAGTTCTTACTGTTTCAATTTATTTACTAACTGTGATTTCTGTAGTCTATAATATTAAAAGTAAAAAGTTTTCTGCTTTTGAGCTGTTTACAATTATTTTCTTCCTCGGAGGGTTCTTTTTCCATATCTTCTGGGAAACAAAGAGCCAATATGTTTACATATATGTTCTCCTTTTGATTCCTTCTGCTGCTAAAGGATTACAGAAAGTGGGATCAATACAATTTTTAAAAGGATAGCAGATGAGAGTCGAAATCAAGTCTCTAAAGTGAATAGTCTAATAATGGATGGAATTACTAGCCAGTCTGTTAAACCTATTAGTTTGATTACCAACTTAGGCATCATAACTTCACTTTTTAGTTTCCCAATTTGTAAAATTAATTTTACAAGTTTTATACTTTCTACAGTTTTATTAATATCTGTATTAAGTCATAAGTTTGGATGGAGAAGTTTATTGTTCACACTATCCGTTGTTAGCAAGCTTGCAAGAGAAAGTGGAACATTTGAATTTAATTTCTTTTATTTTGGAGCAGTTCTATTCTATTTTGTTATATTGCTTATTTTACTGTTTATTATAAGGAGTCTTTCAGACTCTGCAGATAAGGTTTGGCTATCTTATTTGTTTATAATTGGCCTGTTGGGACGTTTGCTTATTTCATTCTCACCTACACTTTATGCTTCTAGTACTCGAACATATTTACCTATAATGCTTAGTCTATTTATTATTACTTGTTATTTTTTGAATGACATTTATATTTATTTTAAACGGTCTAAGGCTATCAAATAAAAGCAGAGCTGGTTCTGCTTTTTTCTTTGTCTGTAGTAGGGGGATTTTTTGTCCAAACTATAGTATAATTAAGGTGGTATGCACTTTCAAAGATTACTACTTTGGTCAATCTTTGAAGCTTAGTAATATTAGTAATTTTCAGGTACTAATTGATATTTTGTTAAACAAAATGGATGGAAAAATGAATAATTTAATCTCAGTGGTTGTGACTTGTTACAATCATGAAAAGTATATTGAGCAGTGTCTGCGAAGTGTTTTTAATCAGACCTATACTAATATCGAATTAATCGTTTTGGATGATGGTTCGACGGATAGTTCAACTCAAATTATCCAAGAGGTTTTGAAGGATTCACCTTGTGAGACGAGATTTGAAACTCATGAAAATCTTGGGGTAGTAGAGAATCGAAATTTAGGACTCGAGCTTATTAGAGGTGACTATTTGCTATTTGTAGATAGTGATAACTACCTCGATGCGGATTATGTGGAACAGTTGTACAGTAAGTTGACGGAAACAAATGCTGATATTGCGTACTGTGATCTTTTTAATCCAGAAAAAGAAGAGTTCTACCTTAAAAGCCGTGAATTTGACCTAACTGCCTTTCTAAATGCTAGTTTTATTGATAACTGTTCTTTGATTCGTAGAAGTATTATTGGAAATGCTCGTTATGATGAGATGTTAAATCGTAAAAAGCTTGAAGATTATGACTTTTTATTGAACTTAATCATTAATAACGGTGCTAAAGCGGTATATCAACCAAGCACTAAGCTTAATTATCGTGTCTTTGAAACAGGATCAATTTCTGGACGTGACTCCGTTCGCTACCATTATGAAATCTATCTTGACATTCTTGAGAAGTACCTTGATAAGCTTCCTCATGAAATTTACAAGGCAGTTTGTGAGAACCTCATGGTTTTGGAAGAGCGGTTGGATAGCTTGCTTAAACATCACGATGATGTGACAGACTATGTTAATCGCTTGAAAAAAGAACGTGATCAACTTGAACGAAGAAAGTATACACAATCTAAGCAATTGAAGGATGCCCATAAAGAAATGGAGCTTATCCGAAGTTCACTGTCATATCGTTTAGGTAACGCCCTTATTACACCTATAAAGACAGCAGGAGTAATTGCGAAGAATCCAAAGGCTATTAAAAATTATTTGAGAGCTTTAAAAGTCAAAGTGATACAGTTACGTCGTCGAATGACACCTCTTAAGGTTCGCCAGTTACGACGTCTCAGAAATAGTCAACGCTCCGCCTTGTCACATAATGGTAAGAAAGCATTGGTTTATGTTATTTTTGAGTCTGAAGCTCGTCTTCAAGAATACAAATTACGTTTCTTACAAGCCTTGGCTCCATTGGTAGATGATGTTATTGTCGTTGTCAATGGACAGCTTCACGATGATGATATTAATACCCTTGAGGCCTACGGTAAGGTTTTGACTCGTGATAACAAGGGATATGATACTGCGGCCTTTAGAGAAGGGATTTTTGCCTTTGGTAAAGACAAGCTTAAAGATTACGACCAGCTCCTCTTGGTGAATGATACTAACATTGGTCCGATGAGAGATTTGTCTCAAGTATTCCAGGAAATGGCTGATAAGCAACTAGATTTCTGGGGAATTTCCTTTGGAGAAGAGCAAGAGGATGTTACTAAAGAGAATCCTTATGGCTACATTCCTAAGCATCTTCAATCTTATTTCCTAGTTATTGAAAAGCTCATGCTAAACGATGATGACTTTTATGAGTACTGGACACACTTGACGGATACAGATTCTCGTGATAAGGCTATTGGTCGACATGAGACACGTTTTACCAAGCATTTTGCTGATTTAGGTTATCGTTATGATGCGGTTGTGCAAGAATACGAAGATTCTGCCATGTATATCCACCCGCTTAAGATGCTCAAAGCAGGTAGTCCTTTGGTGAAATACACGGCTCTGAAAAATTATGATGAAGACCAGTTCTTGTGGCAAGGTCTGGACCGTGATTCGGAAGTCCCTGACTTGTTAGAGTTTGTCGCAGAAGAAACGGATTACCCAGTGTCAATCTTGGAAGATATTGTAAATAAATTTAAGGCGGTTCCACGTGATCAATATATTCTATTGATTGATGGGGTTGAAAATATTATTCCGCAATGTACCCGTTACCGTGTCTTGAACAAGGCAGAGCAATTACGTAAGCATGGTTTTGCAGTCAAAGTTGTTAACCTATCTGATTTCCAACTATCGATGGCTCAAAACGCTAGTCATATCATTATCTACCGTTCACCAATCTCACCTGAACTTTTGCGTCTCTGTCATTTGGCTAAGGAATATGGAAAACCTGTCTTCTTTGATATTGATGATTTAGTCTTTGATACGGTTTATACAGACCAATTAAGTTATACGCAAGGGTTGAATTCGGTTGAAAAAGGAAACTATGATGCAGGTGTTCGAAATTATGGCTATATGCTAGAAAACTGTGATGGTGCCATTACTTCGACTAATCAGTTGCAGGAGGAGTTGTATAAGTACCAAAGTAAGGTTTTACTTAATCGCAACTTGGCTTCTGATGACTTAATCGCTATTAGTAGTCAATATATCAAAGATTATTCTCAAACATCCGATATTGTTAAGGTTGGTTATTTCTCTGGTTCAATCAGTCATAATGAGAATTTCGAATTGATTAAACCAGCTATTAAGCAACTGCTTACAAAATACAGCAATGTACAGTTACATATTGTCGGGATTTTGGATATTCCGCAAGATATGAAGCCCTTTGAAAATCAAATTGTAACTCACGATTATGTGGATTGGGACAAACTACCTGCCTTGATTAGTAAGGTTGATATTAACCTAGCACCGCTTGTGGATTCTATCTTTAATCGTGCGAAATCTGAAATTAAATGGATTGAAGCTGGCTTGGTCAAAGTACCAACAGTTGCGAGCAAAATAGGAGCTTTCTTAGATGCCATCGTTGACGGTGAAACAGGATTGTTGGCTACCGATGAAGAGTGGTTTGACAAGCTTGAAGCCTTGGTTTTATCTCCAGAATTAAGACAGAAAATTGCAGATGCTGCTTATCGGGCTGTTCTTGAAAACTGTACCTTAAGCAAGAAAGATGATATGGTGACTTATTTTGAACAGAATTAAACAAATAAAAGTTGAAAATTTATTTTTCATATTAGCGACGATTTTTATTTTCTCATTTATGTTTGTATTTCCAATTAATCGTGTGCCAGATGAAACAAACCACGCGCGTATGACTTGGGAGACCTTCCATAAACCAACCGAGACATCGTTTAAATGGATGGATGAGATTCCAAGTAATGACAAGGTTAAGTTAGCGGAATATAAACAGATTTTTGCTCAAAAGATTGATATGAGTAAAGAACCTTTTCAATTTGGTGTGAGTTTAAAAACAATCTCCTTTATTCCACAGCTGATAGGGATGACGATTGGAAGTTGGATTAGTCCTACAGTCGGGATGATTATCTATATGGGGCGTATCTTTAATGCACTGGCCTATATACTAGGAATTTACTTTTTAATACGTTATTTCAAGTATGGGAAAACAGCCCTAATGTTTATTTCGCTGCTACCTATTATGGTTCAGCAAGCTTCATCACTTTCTTATGATGTGATGAATTATTTGGAAGTGATGTTAGCTCTCGGTTTTATCACGAATCTTGCCTATTCTAAACGTTTTACCAATCGTAATATTATCCAGGTGATAGGTCTTGCGATTTTACTGTTAGCAACTAAGCCAAATAACGTTTTATTGTTGGGATTGATCCCGTTTGTGCCTTTTAAGTTTGAAGGTGTCTTAGCCTTTCTAAATCGTCCAGTGCAAGCTATTAAGACCTTTATTGCAAAATATAAAGTAGTTTTCTACCTTCTCTTTGTAGTAGTCCTTGTAGTAGTTCTTCAATTCTTAATGAAGAATCAGGGCGGTCTTCGTCATTATGGCGAGGTTTTGCGTAATACACTCTTTAATCCTGAGTTGAATGACAATTTGAATGGTATTTTGTCGCTTGGTATGTTCGGTTATCTTGGTAACCTTACTTTGCAAATGCCACTTTGGTTAATATTTATTGATATCGTTGTTCTTGCTATTTTATTCCTATCAAGTAAGAAGGATTTCTTTACAAAAGACTTTGCTAATGCATCCTGGATTCTCTTCCTACTAGAGGTTCTAGCTGCTGTTACAGTAATGTATATGCAGTGGACACCAGTTGTTCTTGGTCAGGGAGCTAATATATCTGTTGGTGCTCAAGGTCGTTACTTCACGCCATTTATCATTCTTTTGTTGCCACTAGTCGCCAATACAGCTAAGATTGATTTATCTCGACAGAAAAAATTGAAGATAGCAACCCTGACTTTAATTGCTAATTTCTTGGTCGCTATGTATTTGATTCTTTTCCATTACTGGGGGGTATTTGCATAATTTATGACTAAAACAATTTTATTTATTTCTCCGACAGGGACCCTGGATAATGGTGCCGAAATTTCGATAGTCAATCTTATGAAATTTCTTGTGGAAAAAGGTTATCGTGTATTAAACGTTTTCCCTGATTACAAGGTGCCATCTCAAGAGGAGTATCAAGCAGAACTTCAGAAATCAGGAATTGAGACCTATGGTCTTTCGGCTATCAAATGGTGGTGGGAAGAAGCACCAGGTGGTTCACCGGGCAATCATTTTTTGCGAGTGAAATCTTATAATAAGAATGTCAAAGATATTCGAAACATTATTGTAGATAACAAGGTAGACCTTGTTATTAGTAATACAGTCAATGTTTTTCAAGGTGCACTTGCTGCAACTTTTGAGAATGTCAAACATTTTTGGTTGATTCATGAATTTCCTGAGGGAGAATTTGGTTACTATAAAGAAAAACTTGACTTTATAGACAAGTTTTCTGATGAGATTTTTGCTGTCACAGGAGCTTTGACCGAGGATTTAGAAAGGTGTTTCCCAAATAGGAAGATTTATTCCTTTGCACCTTATACTAAAATTGAACCTAAAGAAGGGTTGGCAACTGAATCCAACATTCACCATCGTATCGTTTCAGTTGGTCGCTTGACTCAGAGAAAGAATCAACTTGAGTTGATTAAAGCTTTTCAAATGCTTAATCTAGCAGGAACCGAACTTGTATTTTTAGGTGCATGGGATGAGGATTATAAACAACTCTGTGATGATTATATTGTAGAGCATAATTTGAAAAATGTTTCATTTATAGGATATTTAGATGATCCTTGGTCAGAGATTACTGATAAGGATTTAGCTGTTTTCCCGTCGAGTATGGAGACGTTTGGTCTGGTTTATGTAGAGTCTGTTTTAAATGGTATTCCAACGATTTTATCAGATAATGCGGGACATAAATCAGCCTTCGAGTATATGAATGAGCAAGGTCATATCTACCCTTTGGATGACTTGGATACCTTAACTAGCATGATTTCAGAGGTCCTTGGTGGATTTGACCAAGAGAAACTTGAAGCAGTAAAAGCTGTTCCAAGTTTAAAAGAGAGATATTCTCTTGAGAGTGTCTATGCTAATATTACTGAGAAGATTGAGGACGATGAATTGCGTCATAAAAAAGTAAATCAGAAAGATATCGATTTTTTAAACAACCGAAAAGCACTAACGAAGAGTGTGAAATCTGCTGTAAGAAAATTATTTCAGCTTAAAAAAATGAATTAGAGGTTCGCATGTTTCAATGATTGAATTTATGTCTAAGAAAAAATCTTTAGTCATTTATACTATGTTTTTAATAGTATTGATCTATGGATTAAAAATTGCAAATACATCTTATGGAATGGATACCAATTGGTTTATTCAAAATCCATCAGGCTATATGAATTATTGGATAAGTATTGGACGTTTTGGCGAGGTGATTCTAAAAAAAATATTTTTGAAAGAGTTCACCAATATATATATGATAAACACCTTAACTTGTATACTTTTAGGAATAACTTCATTATATTTAACTTACCTTTTTAGTGATTATATAGAAATTAGAGAAAATAAGAAACTTTTTATAGTTCCTAGTCTATTTACTACAAGCCAGTTATTTGTTTTTCAATATTATTTTGTTCTTCAGAATTTTGAGTTTTCGCTGGCAATGTTACTAACTGTTATAGTGGCTAGTTATTGCTTAAAAGTGAGAACTTTTTCTGGATTAAAAAAAATAATCATTTATATTATCCTAATTAGCCTAATGACCTTAGTTATAGGTGTCTATCAAACATTTATTTTATTCTTCATACAGATAATTGTTGCGATGCTTTTGTTGGAATATAAGAAATCAAAATTCTCTTTTTCTGAATTAATAGTAAAAGCTTTTCCTAGTGTACTAGTTTTACTATTAGGCATAGCTTGTTATTGGTTACTAGATAAACTTATTGTCTTTGCTCTGAAAACAACACATGCTAATCACTCCTTAGGAATGATAACATGGTTTGATAAGTCATTTGTAGATGGTTTATCAAGTTTGAGAGTGGCATTTACTTCTATGTTCCCCACTTTAGGTGATACACCGAATATTTATGGCTTTAGTTTTATAGTAGTAATGTTATTTGCTTTTCTTATCTTAATAATTTATTTCTATAAAAGATATGATGTTAAGATTTGCTCTTTGTTACTCTTCTTGTTATTCTTTGCTGGTCTGGGAATTGTTATAGCTTCAGGAACTCTACCTACTCCGAGAAGTATGGTGCCCCAATACCCTTTTTTAATCGCGTTTATTGCATTTTATTTGAGTATACTTATAGATAATGATAAATTGATAACTAATGTTATTCTTGGTATAGTGCTCTTATTAACGTTTACTCAGGTAAAAATGTCGAGTAATTTAGTGGTTGCTGAAGATGCAATTTTCAGAGAAGATCAACAAAAAATTCAACTAATTTATCAAGCAGTTGAAAATTTACAACTTGAAAATAAAAGTGACTATAAGTTAATGATTATTGGTTCCTCACCAGCTAAGAATAAACAAAGATTTGGTAATTTTGGAGATTTGGTAGGAGTTTCTATGTTTGAATTTGGAGGAACGTATGCAATTTCTACTAACATTGTTTCAATAATGGAAAACATGGGGATGTCATACCAATCACCAACATATGAAGAGTATATGAATTATTGGAAAAATAGGACAACTTTGGAGCAAAAAAATACTGATTTTGGTATAGAGGTTATAGATAATATGATTATTGTTAAAGTTACTCCTAACTTATAAAGACTTTTTCTGATTTTAAAACAAACTATTTTTATCAAAATTTGATTTTGGAAGATAGCCGTATAAAGACAGTTTTGGCTGTCTTTTTTGTTTTTCTATTTCTGTCCAATCATGCAAAATACCTTTCAAAATGGTATAATAAAAGCTACTATGTATAATTCTGTGTATTTGAGAGATGTGACGAATGGAGGTAAACTTTGAAGGATATTTTTATCATAGGTAGTAGAGGTTTGCCTGCTCAATATGGTGGTTTCGAGACATTTGTTGAAAAATTGATTTCTCATAAGGTATCGCCTGCAATACGTTATCACGTGGCTTGCTTATCTGACGAAAGCACTGGCAGGCATTTTGACTATAAGGGTGCGGATTGTTTTACGGTTAATCCTCCAAAGCTAGGTCCTGCGCGTGTCATAGCTTACGATATGATGGCTATCAATTATAGCTTGAAACTTATTAAAAAAGAGGGAATTCAAGCCCCAATTTTCTATATTTTAGGAAATACCATTGGTGCCTTCATTGTTCATTTTGCCAAGAAAATTCAGTCTATTGGTGGGATTTTGTTAGTCAATCCTGACGGTTTGGAATGGAAACGTGCTAAGTGGTCTAAGCCTGTTCAAAGCTATCTCAAATACTCTGAAAAAGAGATGACAAAGTATGCGAACTTGATTATTTCTGATAACCGAGGTATTGAGACCTATATTCAAAATACCTATCCGTGGGCTAGAACGACTTTCATTGCTTATGGAACTGATTTATCTAAGACGACTTTGACTGCTGAGGATGACCCTGTTCGAGATTGGTATCAGAAATGGCAGACTCAAGAAAAAGATTACTATTTGATATTGGGTCGATTTGTTCCTGAAAACAATTACGAAACTGCGATTCGTGAATTTATGAAGTCCTCTACAGAGCGTGATCTTGTTATCATCTGTAATCATGAAGGAAATGCTTACTTTGATGAACTACGACAGATTACAGGATTTGATAAAGATAAACGTGTGAAGTTTGTGGGTACTGTCTATGATCAGGATTTGCTTAAGTATATTCGCAACCAAGCCTTTGCTTATATTCATGGACACGAAGTAGGTGGAACGAATCCGGGCTTATTAGAGGCCTTGGCTCAAACGGACCTCAACCTTATTTATAATGTAGACTTTAACCATCAGGTTGCTCAAGAGACTGCCTTGTATTGGAATAAAGAGGATGGGAATTTGTCTCAGCTTATCGATTCTGTAGATGGTCAAGTGTCATTTGAGGACTTGGGAAATGCTGCTAAAGCAAATATGAAAGAAAATTACACCTGGGAAAAAATCGTGGGTGAATACGAGGAGCTATTTTTATCATGAAAGTAACTATTCTCATGTCTACTTATAATGGCGAGAATTTTTTAGCAGAGCAAATAGAGAGTATTCAGCAACAGACTTATACTGATTGGACCTTGTTAATTCGAGATGATGGTTCTAAAGATAAAACGAGAGAGATTATCAAACGTTTCGCTTTAGAAGATGATCGCATTACTTTCATCAATCCTGATCAAACTGAAAATTTAGGTGTAATAAAGAGTTTCTTTACGCTTCTGAAGTATCAAGAATCTGACTACTATCTTTTCTCAGACCAGGATGATACTTGGTTACCTGAGAAGCTATCTCTTCAACTTGAGAAAGCAAGTCACTATCCATCTAACAAACCCCTTTTAGTATACACGGATTTAAAGGTTGTGAACCAAGATTTAGAGGTACTTCATGAGAGTATGATTCGTACTCAGTCTGACCATGCTAATACGGAATTGGTTCAAGAAATGACAGAAAACACTGTCACAGGTGGTGTGTCTTTAATCAATCATGCTCTGGCTGAATTATGGACTGGTGAAGAAACGAACGAGCTTTTGATGCATGACTGGTATTTAGGTTTGCTTGCGTCAGCATTTGGTAATCTCGTTTATATTGACCAGCCAACAGAGCTTTACCGTCAGCATGCGGATAATGTCTTGGGAGCTAGAACGCTTCGGAAACGTATGCAGAATTGGATTCGCCCTCAGACCTTGTTCAACAAATATTGGAAGTTGATTAAGGCTAGTCAGAATCAGGCGGAAAATCTTCTTTCTTTGCCATTGAATACTGAAAATAGAGAGTTGGTTGAAAACTTTGTGACCATTATGGACCAAGGATTCAGAGAGCGTTATCGTCGTTTGAAAACATATGGTTATCGTAAAAACAGGGCTTTTCATACCATTGTATTTACGAGTTTGATTTTGACAAAATTCATGTATAAGGAGGACTAAATGAATTTCTTTAGTCAGAAAAATAGGATTTTACTTAAGGAACTGATTAAAACGGATTTTAAATTGCGTTATCAAGGTTCTTTCATTGGTTATCTTTGGTCTATTTTGAAACCTTTGATGATGTTTACAATTATGTACCTTGTCTTTGTTCGTTTCTTGAGATTTGATGATGGGACACCACACTATGCAGTAGGCTTGCTTTTGGCTATGATTTTTTGGGGCTTCTTTACAGAGGCTACCAATATGGGGATGCTTTCCATTGTTTCACGAGGGGATCTCTTACGTAAACTAAACTTTCCAAAACAAACAATTGTTATCTCATCTGTACTAGGAGCTGCGATTAACTTTTTGATTAACCTTGTGGTTGTCTTCGTTTTTGCTTTAATTAATCATGTTCCAATTGGTTTCAATACTTTGGTTATCATTCCTCTCTTCATTGAGGTGCTATTGATGGCAATGGGAGTTGCTTTTATTCTATCAGCACTCTTTGTTAAATACCGTGATATTGGTCCAGTTTGGGAAGTAGTACTTCAAGCAGGTATGTATGCAAGTCCAATTATCTATTCCATCACTTACCTTCTTCAAAGAAACCAGACGTTTGTTGCAAAGGTTATGATGTTGAATCCAATCGCTCAGATTTTACAGGATATGCGTCATTTTATCATTGATCCAGTTAATCCAAGAGGATGGGATATTATTAATAATAAATTGATTGCTTTTGTTCCTTATGCGATTCCTGTAGTGATTTTTATCATTGGTTTCCTTGTCTTTAATCGAAATGCGAAACGATTTGCGGAGATTCTATAATGTCAAATAATATTGCTGTAAAAGTAGATCATGTAAGTAAGTATTTTAAATTACCAACTGAGGCGAGTCAGAGTTTGAGAACGACTCTAGTCAATCGCTTTAAAGGAATTAAAGGGTATACTGAACAACATGTCTTAAAAGATATTTCATTTGAAGTTGAAAAGGGTGATTTCTATGGAATTGTTGGACGTAATGGTTCTGGTAAATCAACACTTCTAAAAATTATTTCTGAGATTTATGTTCCAGAAAAAGGTAAGGTTACCATTGATGGTAAGTTGGTATCTTTCATTGAGCTTGGGGTTGGGTTTAATCCGGAATTAACTGGTCGTGAGAATGTCTATATGAATGGTGCCATGCTTGGTTTTTCAACAGAAGAAGTAGATGCCATGTATGATGACATTGTAGACTTTGCTGAACTTCATGATTTTATGAATCAAAAGTTGAAGAATTACTCAAGTGGTATGCAGGTTCGTCTGGCTTTCTCAGTTGCTATCAAGGCTCAGGGGGATATCCTTATTTTGGATGAAGTTTTAGCCGTAGGTGACGAGGCCTTCCAACGTAAGTGTAATGATTATTTCATGGAACGTAAGCAATCTGGAAAAACAACCATCTTAGTTACCCATGACATGTCAGCAGTTAAAAAATATTGTAATAAAGCAGTTTTAATTGAACATGGTTTAGTCAAAGTTGTAGGTGACCCAGATGAAGTTGCTAACCAATATAGCTTTGATAATGCTGCTGGTCAAAAGGTTTCAAACGACGACGTTGTTGTTGAAAATCCTAAAATCACTGATTTACAAGTAAAACTCTTGAATGACAATATTATCAGTCCTGACCAAGATATTTCATTTGAGATTTCATATGATGTCAATGAGGATATTGAGACCTATATTGCCTTTTCATTGACAGATATTGACCGTGGTATCTGGATTTATAATGATAATTCCATGGACAATAAAACGAGTGGTTCTGGAAGAAAAACACTCACATATAAATGTAGTCTTGCCCATCTTAATAACATTAAGCTTAAGCTTCAGGTTTCTGTTCGAGATAAAGAGGATCAGATGATTGCTTTTGCTGATTCAGATAACTCACCAGTTATTCTCTTGAATCGAACTGATATTGAAGATGATGATAAGTCTGCTAAAGATTCTGCAACCGGAATGGTTCAGAGAAATGGAAAATGGGAGATTCAAGAATAAATGAAACGTCTCTTATTGTATGTTCATTATAATAAGTACGACGAATTAAGTGGTCATGTGCTCTACCAATTGGAGCAACTTCGACCACTTTTTTCTAAACTTATTGTGATTTCAAATAGTCAACTAACGGAATCGGCAACATTAACTCTCAAAGAGCTTGGCATAGATGAAGTTATCCAGAGAGAGAATCTGGGCTTTGATTTTGCAGCTTGGAGAGATGGTATGGCTCATATTGGATTCGAACATTTAATAGACTTCGATTCGGTTACACTCATGAATGATACTTGCTTTGGCCCTATATGGGATATATCTGACCTAGTTGAAAGTTTTGAACAACGCCAGAATGTTGATTTTTGGGGGATGACGAATTTTAGAAAGACCAAATATTTCGATGAGCATCTGCAAAGTTATTTTATATCTTTCAAAAAACATGTTGTCGATTCAGAAACCTTTCAACAATTTTGGACTTCTATAAAGACTTTTACCGATGTTCAAGATGTTATTGATAATTATGAAACTAGGGTTACTAGTGTTCTTCTTGAAGCTGGTTACCGTTATGATGCTGTCTTTAATACCGTTTCTGAAGAAACTGGCGACTTAATTCACCCTGATTTTTCTTACTATAGACCGATAAGTACACTTGAACATAAGGTACCGTTCATTAAACTAAAAGCATTTACTGACAATGAAAAAAAGGGAAGACTACTTTTAGACTATATTACTAAGCTATCGGCATATCCAGTAGCACTAATTAAGTCCCATCTTAACAGCTACCATTCGCCAGATAGCTTAGTCATTTTAGATGAAAAAATCATCGAACCCTCATTTCATTCGGTAAGTGGGAAAGCCTATCATTCGGCTATCCATGTACATATTAGTGACCTTGAGAGACTAAAAGTTTTCTCTGATAAAAAGTTATCTGCCTTTTATTATTTCACTTTATCAAGCCATTTGGATAAAAATATCGTTGAGAACACCTTATTAAATAGCTTTGATAAAGATAGATTTCAGCTAGTCTCTCAAAGATTTGATAATCATTACCATGCCTTAGTATCCTTGGCATCTCAACTTAGCGAGTATGACTTTGTTGGGCATTTTCACACAGAAGACTTTGGAAATGAAGGCAAACTTGTTGATGAAGCTACAAGACTTGCTTTAGTGGATATGTTATTAGATGAAGAGAGAGTGGCATCAATCTTTGACCATTTTCCAGAGGTTGGTCTGGTTTTTGCTGATTTATCAAAAGAACTCTATTGGACAGATGCAATTGGTGCCTTAAATCAAGAACAGACTGTTAAACTAACTGACGAAGGTCAAAAAGTGATCAATCATTTGCTTCATATTTTTCAAGGTTCTATGTGGTTATCAAAAGATTTTCTAGAAAAAATTATTCTTAAGGATAAGCAAGCTTTCTATGACTTTGATGAGGATACCCTTTCTTATCTTTTCTATCGAAAAGCTTGGGATGTAGGAATTGATTATCGCATTATTTCTTCTGAAAAAATATCTTTTGCAGAACGTTATAAGCTCCATCTTATTGAAATGTCGCAGGTAGCAGAACCACTGACGTTAAAGAAAAAATTTTCAGCATATCGAAAAGCCTTGTTAAAGAAATTAGGTTTAAAAAAATCTTCAGCTACTTAACTTCCCCTCCCACTTACGAATAGGTAAGTAGGAGGTTTTTTTCTTATGTATAGTATTGTAGCTGAGGAGTCGGGGCTTTTGCCTCGTGAGCGTCTCTTGCAGAAGGGAGCAGAAGTGTTGTCTGACCAAGAGCTGTTGGCGATAGTGCTGCGGACAGGGACCAAGTCTGAGTCGGTCTTATCTATGGCTAATCGTATTTTGAAAGGGATGACGAGTTTGGCGGATTTGTCTCGTTTGTCCTTGAATGAGCTTCAGGAGATTCCTGGTATTGGGCGTGTGAAGTCTATTGAACTCAAGGCTATGGTGGAGTTGGCTAAGCGGATTGAGAAGGCTGAGTTGTCTCGTTCTGAGCAGATTATGTCCAGTCAGCAGGTGGCTCGTCGTATGATGTTGGATATTGGGGACAAGCCTCAGGAGCATCTGGTGGCTATCTATTTGGATACGCAGAACCGTATTATTCAGCAAAAGACGGTTTTTATTGGTGGGGTCCGTCGTTCGATTGCTGAGCCACGTGAGATTTTACATTATGCCTGTCATCTGATGGCAACGTCCTTGATTGTGGTTCACAATCATCCTTCGGGGGAAGCCTATCCTAGTCGTAATGATATTGATTTTACTCAAAAGATTAAGCGGTCCTGTGACGACTTAGGGATTTGTCTGCTTGATCATCTGATTGTTGGCAAATCGACCTATTATTCTTTTCGTGAGGAGAGGGAGGATTTTGAGCTTTAGATTGAGCCGATGGAATAAAGACAAGAAAAAGCAACTGAGTGCAGTCTCAGTTGCTTTTAAAGTTCGTTAACGACGTATTCAAAGAGTTTGAGGTCTTCTTCACGTTTGTCTAGGAGAAGCTCTGGGTGCCACTGTACACCAAGAAAGCGAAGGTCTGGACTATTTGACTCAACAGCTTCGACTGTGTTGTCCTCAGGATCACGCGCAATGACACGAAGGTCAGAGGCCAAGTGTTTGATACTTTGATGGTGGAAGGAGTTGATAGAGGTTTCACTTCCGTAGATTTCTGCCAACTTACTGTTCTCATCAACAATCATCTCATGGTAGAGGTAATCAGACGGCTTGTCCTGCCAGTGATGCTCAATATCTTGATGGAGGCTACCACCTAGTGCGACGTTCATTAGTTGGGTTCCACGACAGATTGAAAAGATGGGTTTCTTCTGCTTAGTGGCTTCCTCGATGAGTGCCATTTCAAAGAAATCCCGTTCGAGGAAGAAGTCATCTTCACTGGCATGGTTCTCTTCGTTGTAGAATTTAGGGTCAACGTTTTGCCCACCGATCAGGATAAGCTTATCAATCATGGAGATGTAGGTCTTGGCTTCCGAAGGATCGGATACTGGTAGTAGGATTGCTAGGCCACCGGCTCTTTGAACTCCTTCTACAAAGCCAGATGGGGCATAGGACCAGTTGATGTCTTCATGGGCTGGATTAGGCCTTACATTGGCAGTGATTCCGATAATTGGTTTAGTCATTGTTACTCCTTGATTTTTCTTCTTCTTTCATGAAATAGAGTAGGGTTTGTAGTTCGCTAGTCAAGTCTACATATTGGACCACCACATGGCGTGGAAGATTGAGGTTGACCGGAGAGAAGCAGAGAATGCCTTCAATTCCAGCATCAACCAAAAGATCAGCCACCTCCTGAGCCTTAACTGATGGCACTGTCAGGATGGCTGTTTTGATATCTTCTTGGGCAATCTTGTCCTTAATCTGGGAAATCCCATAGATAGGAATCTTGTCCTCAGTTTGAGTTCCAACCAATTCATTATCGTCTGTATCAAAAGCCATGACCAGCTGCATGCGGTTACGCTCTTGAAAACGGTAGTGGAGGAGGGCACGCCCGACATTACCAACACCTACGAGGAGTACCTTGGTAGTCGCATTGTCATTTAGGAGTTCAGCGAAAAATGTCATCAGCTTGTTTACGTCATAACCAAAACCACGGCGACCTAGTTCACCAAAATAGGAGAAGTCACGACGAACAGTAGCAGGGTCAATCCCAATCGCTTCAGCAATTTGTTTAGAGCTTGCTTTGTCGATATTTTCACGATGGAATCGTTTGAAAATACGATAGTAGAGAGAGAGACGTTTGGCAGTGGCGTTTGGGATGTTTTTCTCAAATGTCATTGATCGCTTTCCTTTCTTTAATTAGTATGATTCTCTTATATTTTAAGAAAAGTTTGTGAAGATTGCAACAAAATAGTGTAGATGAGGCGATATAAAAAACCTATCACATGGATAGGCTATTTCTATGTAGTAAGAAAAAATTTAGACTTCTTCTTGCTCGAAAACGTTACGATCAACCAAACTCTGCATCAAGAAGTAGAATTTTTCTTGCAAGATGTGGTGATCTTCATTTTTAAAGATATTAACGTTACGAAGGCCAGATTTGTCTGTGATAGACAATTTGAAGCCTGTCAAGTCTTTGTTAATAGTGATTTTGAGTGGGAAACCTTCGCCTGAGTTAGGCACTTTTTCGAGAAGGCGGTGCAACTCGTAGTTTCCGATTTTATTTTGCACAAAAGTCGTATCACGTAGAGTGAATTTTTTGACATTAGGACTGATGGTGTAACGGTACTTACAGTCAGTCAAATGAATGCTTTTTTCAAATGCCATGTTAGTCTCCTATGATTTGATTAAGTTTTTCTGCTAGGGCCTGGAGTTCTTCAGCGGTATTTTCCTCTGATAAACTAATGCGAATGGCTGTTTTTAGCTTGTCAGAATCCTTGCCATAGAGGGCCTGGATGACATGACTTGGATCAACAGTTCCAGCAGTACAAGCAGAACCCGTTGAGACAGCAAAGCCTGCTAGGTCTAACAAGGTTAAGAGAGGGCCGTTTTCCTTATCAGGAAAACTGATGTTGATGACGTGAGGTAGGCTAGGTCCTCCACCATTGATTTCATAAGGAATGGTAAGGGAATCTAGAAAGGCCTGACGAATCTTTTCAACATGCTGGTAATTGTCTTGGTAGTGGTCGCTAGCTTGTTTGTAAGCTGCGGTCATACCTGCAATCCCGACCAGGTTTTCAGTACTGGCACGGCGTTTTTCTTCTTGCTCACCACCGTGAAGTAGGTTGTCAAAATGCAAATCGTTATGGTAGAGCAAGCCGACACCTTTAGGTCCGTGGAATTTATGGGCACTAATAGAGAGAAAATCGGCTCCAAGTTCCTCTGGGTGAATAGGAAGCTTTCCTGCTACCTGAACGGCATCGACGTGAAAGGCAGCTTGGTGATTGGCAAGCAAGTCACCAATTTCCTTAATAGGAAGTAATTGGCCAGTCTCATTATTGGCATACATAACAGAAACTAGAATGGTATCGTCACGTAAGGCATCAGCGATTTGTTGGGCAGTAATGACTTGATTTTTTGGTTGAATATAGGTTACTTCAAAACCAAAACGCTCTTCCAAGTAGGCCATGGTGTGAAGGACAGAGTGGTGTTCAATAGCAGTTGTAATCAGGTGCTTACCTTTAGATTGATTGGCTAGGGCGTAACCTTTGATAGCTGTATTGTTTCCTTCAGTCCCACCAGAAGTGAAAATAAGCTTACGAGCAGGGACTTCAAAGTATTTGGCCATTTCTTCACGGGCTTCACGAAGTTCCTTAGAAGCCTGTCGACCGTAAGCATGGAGGCTGGATGGATTTCCAAAGGTTTCAGTCATGACATGTGTCATAGCTGAAATAGCAGCAGTATTTAAAGGAGTTGTTGCTGCATTGTCCAAATAAACCATAGCTTAGTCCTCGTTTGCAGTGTAAGCAAAGAGTGGGCTAAGTGGTTGACGTTCGAAAATACGAGTAGTAGCGTTAGCGATTAGCTTACTTGCTGAAATGTATTTAACGTTTGTAGGAACTTTTTCTTTAGTTGCAACTGAATCTGTCACCAAGATTTCTTTAATTGGGGCAGCGTTGAGGACTTCTGCAGCACCTCCTGCAAAGAGACCGTGACTAGCTACTGCATAGATGTCTTTAACGCCACCACGTTCAAGGATTTTAGCAGCTTCAGCAAACGTTTTACCAGTATTAAGGATATCATCAACCAAGATTGCTGTTTTTCCTTCAACCTCACCGATGATGTAGCCTTCTTCACGTTCTGAATCATCTTGGGCGTAGTCAATGATAGCGATTGGTGCATCAAGGTAGTCCGCCAAGCTACGAGCACGTTTAACACCCGAGTTTTTAGGGCTAACAACGACAACATCACTTCCTGTGAATCCTTTTTTGTTGTAGTATTCAGCAAACAAAGGCATTGTGAAGAGGTTATCTACTGGGATATCGAAGAATCCTTGAACTTGGACAGCGTGAAGGTCAAGCGTCAAGAGACGATTGACACCAGCTTTAACTAGCATATTGGCAATCAATTTAGCAGTGATTGGTTCACGTGACGCAGCGATACGGTCTTGACGTGCATAACCAAAGTAAGGCATAACAACGTTGACAGAGTTAGCACTGGCACGTTTGCAGGCATCAATCATGATGAGCAATTCCCAAAGGTGGTCGTTAACAGGGTTGCTAGTAGATTGGATGATATAGATATCGTCCCCACGAACAGACTCTTCAATGTTGATCATGATTTCACCGTCAGAAAATTGACGTGAAGATACTTTACCAAGTGGCAATCCAGTAGCCTCAGCAATTTTTTCAGCAATTTCTGGGTTTGAGCTGAGCGAGAACAATTTCAATTGTGGGTTTGCTTTTTGATGTACCATGACGATGGTGACTC
Organism: Streptococcus sp. 23.2; assembly: GCF_016648665.1. NCBI lineage: Bacteria > Bacillati > Bacillota > Bacilli > Lactobacillales > Streptococcaceae > Streptococcus > Streptococcus sp. 23.2. The sequence continues at coordinate 68,336 of NZ_JACLQJ010000004.1, read as the reverse complement.
CTTTAAAAAAATAAGATGCTAAGCCCAGTTAGGGCTATTGTAATAAAACTACAGATAGTTCTATTTTAGCAAAAAGAAGCAGAAATTTCAGCCTTCAAAGTGTGATATTAGTGAAAAATACCGAACCTTTGTTAGATAAAATTCCTTTGTATGCGTTTTTAGAGAAATCTATTATCCTCTGAAGTTCTAAATACTTGTGGTATTTGAAGCTGCATGTGTTTAAAATAAAAAAACAAGGAGCCAACTCCTTGTCTAAATTTTAGTCTTTGTCTCGTTTGAGGGTAGCTACAAAGCGTGCAACCTTACTCTTGGCGTACTTAAAGTCAATGTTATTTTCTTTAAGAAAGGCATCAAAGTCGTCTTTACCTTTCTCAGCATCCGAAACTTCTAGTTCAAGCTCGTAATCTTTCTTATCAGCATAGACATTGACATCAAGAGCCATGAGGCCGATGTTGGTCTGGTACTCGCGACGAGTTGTGGTCAAATGTCCGAGGATGGTTAGGTCCTCTAGTTTAACCCCACGTTCTAAAAGAATGGATTTGATTTGACAATCAGGAAAGTCCAGCGACTTAGTCAAAGCCTTAGCATCCGCACAATCCATGGTAACGTTGTACTCCATGTTCCCGACTTTTTCAGGGATTTTCAAGGTCAGCTCACCATGAGTGGGAAGTGTCCTAATACGCAAAGACAACTTTTTATTTCTCATGTCACTCTGAGGAGTGTCGATGTAGTAGTTTGTTTGCGTAACAGGTGTCACATGGGAGAAAAGCATCGCTAAACGATTGTACTCGTCTTTGGTGAGTAGAGTCTTGTACTCTATCTCTAAATGGTTCATGTGTGTCCTCCCTTGTGCTTTCAAATGTGGTATAATATAACAGATTGTATTTATTTTATAAAAAACTAAAGCTTTTGACAAGGAGGAGTCCTATCTTGACCATGGATTGGGAAGAATTTCTAGACCCCTATATTCAGGCCGTAGGTGAGCTCAAAATCAAGCTCCGAGGCATTCGTAAACAATTTCGTAAGCAAAATCGTCACTCGCCCATTGAGTTTGTGACGGGACGTGTGAAGTCAGTAGCTTCCATTGAGGAGAAAATCGCACTTCGTGGCCTTTCGATTGAAAATTTGGCTCAAGATATGCAGGATATCGCTGGTCTCCGAGTCATGGTCCAATTTGTCGATGATGTGGATGAGGTTTTGGCTTTGCTTCGTCATCGTAGTGATATGACTATTGTTTCAGAGCGAGACTATATCAGAAACCGTAAAAATTCGGGTTATCGCTCTTATCATGTTATCATCTCTTATCCCGTTGATACCATAGATGGTCGTAAGGAAATTCTTGCAGAGATTCAGATTAGGACTTTGGCCATGAACTTTTGGGCCACCATTGAACATTCCCTTAATTACAAGTATCAGGGGAATTTTCCTGAGGAGATTAAACTTCGCTTGGAAACTACGGCCCGTATGGCTTATGAGCTTGATGAAGAAATGCGCAAGATACGTGATGATATTAGAGAAGCCCAGTTGCTCTTTGATCCAATTAATAGAACTTTGAAGGATAGTGTAGGAAATAGTGATGACACAGATGAAGACCTCTTCGGATGAGATGAAGGTAGCTATTATTGCCAATGGCAAACCCCAAAGTAGGCGTGTTGCCTCGAAACTTTTTAATGCCTTTCGAGATGATCCTGATTTTTATTTGACCAAGAAAAATCCAGATGTGGTCATCTCAATTGGTGGTGATGGCATGTTGCTATCGGCCTTTCATATGTATGAAAAAGATCTTGCGCGTGTGCGTTTTGTAGGGATTCACACGGGTCATTTAGGCTTTTATACGGATTATTTGGACAGTGAAGTGGATCAATTAATCGAGACGCTTCGAAAGGATAGTGGTGCAAAGATTTCTTACCCTCTTTTGAATGTCAAATTGACCCTGGCTGATGGTCGTTCTTTTACGTCGATTGCCCTCAATGAAGCAGCCATCAAGCGTAATGAGAAAACCATGGCAGCAGATGTTTGCCTTAATGATGTCTTGTTTGAGAGCTTCCGTGGAGATGGGTTGTCGGTGTCAACGCCTACAGGATCAACGGCCTACAATAAATCACTGGGTGGTGCGGTCCTTCATCCTACTATTGAAGCCTTGCAACTGACAGAGATTGCCAGTCTTAATAATCGTGTGTACCGGACCTTAGGAAGTCCCCTTATTGTGCCCAAGCATGAGAAGATTACCGTTTATCCTACCCGAATGGGAAGCTACACTCTATCCGTTGATAATAAAACCTATACCAACCGTAATGTAAAAAAGGTAGAATTTTCGATTGACCAACGAAAGATTTCTTTTGTTGCTAGTGCTAGCCACACAAGTTTCTGGGAACGGGTCCGTGAATCCTTTATTGGAGACATGGAAGAATGAGATATGAGTTTACAGTAGGGCGTTCCTGTCGAGTTAAGACTTTTTTGAAGGAGCATGATATTTCAAAAGGACTTCTGGCCAAGATTAAGTTTGAAGGTGGTCATATTTGGGTCAATGGCGAGGAGCAGTTTGCGACTTATCCTGTCCATGAAGGAGATGTGGTTGCCATTGAAATCCCTGACGAGGCACCGCACGAGACCTTGAAACCTATCCCTTTTGACTTGGATATTGTCTATGAGGATGATAACTTCTTGGTGATCAATAAACCTTATGGCTATGCCAGTATTCCAAGTGTTAACCATGATAATACCATGGCTAATTTCGTTAAACATCACTTCGTTAGCAACAATTATCCTAACCAGCGTGTGCATATTGTGACACGTCTGGATAAGGACACGTCTGGTCTCATGCTGTTTGCTAAGCATGGTTATGCCCACGCGCGTATGGATAAACAGTTGCAGCAGAAGTCTATTAAGAAGCATTACTATGCCTTGGTTGAAGGTGATACAAAACTTGAGGAGCAGGGTGAAATCATTGCACCGATTGCGCGTGATGTAGATTCTATTATTACACGTCGGGTTCATAAATCGGGGAAATATGCCCACACTAGCTATCGCTTGGTAGCTGATTATGGTAGGGTTAAACTGGTTGATATCAATCTTCATACCGGACGTACGCACCAGATTCGTGTGCACTTTGCCCACCTAGGTTTGCCTCTTTTGGGAGACGACCTTTATGGCGGGTCCCTAGACTATGGTATTAAGCGTCAAGCCTTGCATTGTCACCGTCTTGCATTTGTTGATCCTTTCACCAAAAAAGAGATGGTCCATGCATCTTCCTTGACAGATGATTTTGAAATCGTTATCATGAATTTACAAACTAAAAAAGATTGATTGAGGAATTTTTTTATGCGTAGTCTATTTGGTGAACTTCGTGAACATATTTTAGGGAAAGGTGTTAAGATTGTTTTCCCTGAGGGTAACGACGACCGTGTGGTTCGTGCAGCAGCCCGTTTGAAATTTGAAGGATTGGTTGATCCTATTATTTTGGGAGACCCAGCAGAGGTTCACAAAATCTTGAACGATCTTGGTTTTGCAGACTTTAACTATACAATTGTTAATCCTGAAACCTATGAAGATTTCGAGGAAATGAAGGAAAAATTTGTTGAAATCCGTAAAGGGAAAGCGACAATGGAAGATGCGGAAAAGTTGCTTCATGATGTCAACTATTTCGGTGTTATGCTAGTTAAACTTGGTCTTGCTGATGGGATGGTTTCAGGTGCTATTCACTCAACAGCGGATACGGTACGTCCGGCCCTTCAAATTATCAAAACAAAACCTGGTATTTCTCGTACATCAGGTGTCTTCCTTATGAACCGTGAAAATACCGATCATCGCTTGATGTTTGCTGACTGTGCTATCAATATTGAACCAAATGCTCAAGAGTTGGCAGAAATTGCAATTAATACTGCTGAAACAGCTAAAGTTTTTGGTATTGATCCTAAAGTGGCCATGCTTAGCTTCTCAACAAAAGGTTCTGCTAAATCGCCAAAAGTTGACAGGGTTGTTCAAGCAACAAATATTGCTAAAGAAATGCGTCCTGACTTGGCTATTGATGGGGAGTTGCAGTTCGATGCAGCATTTGTTCCAGCAACAGCAGCTATTAAGGCTCCAGATAGTGACGTAGCAGGACATGCTAATGTCTTTGTCTTCCCTGGCTTGCAAGCAGGTAACATTGGATATAAGATTGCCCAACGTTTGGGAATGTTCGAAGCTATCGGACCAATCTTACAAGGTCTTAATAAACCTGTTAACGACCTTTCTCGTGGGGCTAGTGCTGAAGATATTTACAATTTGGCGATTATTACAGCTGCTCAAGCTCTTAATAGCTAATTTTAACTTAGAAACAGAGGTTTAACCAAGGTGTTAGGCCTTTTTGTTTTATGCATGACTGGTGATTAAAAATAAATCGATTAAAGTAGCTAGAAATCCAGAAAACACAAGGGACTGCTGAATTTTTCGTATTTCATCAGGTGCAATAATTGTGCAAAATAGTCTGATAATGACTCCTTTTCTTGATTATTTATGCTATAATGAAAGAGTAAAATTTTATTTTTTGGAGAAATCTTATGAAAAAAAGCAAATGGTTAGCCCTTGCGGGTGTGGCACTCCTCAGTGTAGGTGCCTTAGCGGCTTGTTCTTCTAAGTCAAGTACTAGTGGAACGACTTATGGTTATGTTTATAATTCAGATCCAGAATCATTGGATTACATCACTTCAAATACAGGACCTACTAAGACAGCTGTGACAAACGGTGTAGATGGTCTTATGGAAGCAGATAAATATGGAAATCTTGTCCCTTCAGTAGCTGAAGATTGGTCTGTCTCTCAAGATGGTCTGACTTATACTTATAAAATCCGTAAGGGTGTTAAATGGTACACTTCAGATGGTGAAGAGTATGCTGATGTGACTGCTAAGGACTTTGTGACTGGTCTTAAGCATGCGGCTGATTCCAAAGCTGGAGCCCTCTATTTGGTACAAGATTCTATTGCAGGCTTGTCTGACTACCTCTCTGGTGCCAATAAAGATTTCTCAAATGTAGGTGTCAAAGCAATCGACGATCACACATTGCAATATACCCTTAAAAAACCAGAACCATACTGGAATTCTAAGACAACCTATGGTTTGCTCTTCCCGGTTAACGAAGACTTTCTTAAGAATAAAGGAAAAGATTTTGGTAAGTCAACAGACCCAACCTCTATCCTTTATAACGGTCCTTTCCTTCTTAAATCTTTGACAGCTAAATCATCTATCGAGTTGACTAAGAATGAGAATTATTGGGATAAGAAGAACGTGCATTTCGACGCTATCAAATTGTCATATTATGATGGTTCTGACCAGGAGGCTCAAGAGCGTAGCTTCTCAGATGGTGCTCTCAGCATTGCACGTGTATTCCCTATGAGCTCTAACTATGCGTCAGTAGAAAAGAAATATAAAGATAATATTTATTACACAGCACCAGGTGCGTCTACAGCAGCTATTGGTGTGAATATTGATCGTCAAAGCTATAAATTCTCAGCTAAGAAGTCAGATGCTGAAAAGACATCAACTAAGAAGGCTCTTCTAAACAAAGACTTCCGTCAATCAATCAACTTCGCTATTGATCGTACAGCTTATCAATCTCAAGTTAATGGTAAAGATGGGGCAGCTCTTGCTCTACGTAACCTCTTTGTTCCTTCTGATTTTGTCAGTGCAGGTGATAAGACCTTCGGTGACCTTGTGACAGAGAAAATGAGCACTTACGGTGATGAATGGTCTGGTGTCAATTTTGCGGATGGTCAAGATGGTCTCTACAATGCAGAAAAAGCTAAGACTGAGTTTGCCAAAGCCAAAGAAGCTCTTCAAGGTGAAGGTGTTCAATTCCCAATTCACTTGGACCTTCCAGTTGATCAAAGTTCTAAACTTAATGTTGCTCAAGCTCAATCATTGAAACAAACGATTGAAAAATCATTGGGCAGTGAAAATGTCGTTATCGATATCAACCAGTTGTCATCTGATGATATGCAAAATGCTACTCTTAATGCGGCTAATGCGGCAGCAGAAGACTGGGATATTTCAAACGGTGTGGTTTGGGGTCCAGACTATCAAGATCCATCAACTTACCTTGATATCTTTAAGACAACTTCAAGTGAAAATACCAAGACTTTCATGGGTTATGATGATCCAAACAATGCGGCCGCAGCTCAAGTAGGTCTTAAAGATTATGACGCCTTGCTTGATTCAGCAGCTTCAGAAACAACAGACCTCAACGCTCGTTACGACCGTTATGCTCAAGCCCAAGCTTGGTTGGAAGATAGCTCTCTTGTCATTCCATTGACTGTTGGTAACGGTGCAGCACCAGTTATCTCACGTTTGACACCATTTACGGGTGCTAGCATGCAGGTGGGTGATAAGAACTCATCAGACTACTTCAAATATGTGAAACCACAGGAAAAAGTAGTTACTAAGAAAGAATATGAACAAAGTCGTGAAAAATGGCTTAAAGAAAAGAAAGCATCTAACGAAAAAGCTCAAAAAGATCTTGAGAAACACGTTAAATAATATTCTTGAGGAGAAGGCAGTTAGCCTTTTTCTTTTGTCCAAAAAGGGCTAATTCCTAGTGTTCATAAGGGGTATAATTGTGAGAAAGTCAGTATAAGACAAAATATTCTGAAAATTGTACTCATCTTATTTTTTATGGTATAATGTAGGCATATAAAAAAAGATTTTTTGGAGAATGCTTATGAAAAAAAGTAAATGGTTGGCCCTTGCGGGTGTTTCCCTCCTAAGTGTTGGGGTTTTAGTGGCTTGTTCATCAAAATCAAACACTTCAAGCAATACTTATAACTATGTTTATACTGCTGATCCTGAGACATTGGATTACCTTATTTCCAATAAAGGTTCAACGACTGATGCTGTGACAAATGGTGTCGATGGCCTTTTGGAAAATGATAAATATGGTAACTTGGTACCTGCTATTGCCAAGGATTGGACTGTTTCAGCTGATGGTTTGACTTATACTTACAAACTTCGTAAGGGAGTTAAATGGTATACTTCAGACGGTGAAGAGTATGCGGAAGTAACAGCTAAAGACTTCGTAACAGGTCTTAAGCATGCTGCTGATAAGAAGACAGAGTCAATTTATTTGGCAAAAGATTCTGTAGTAGGTCTTGCTGATTATTTCAACGGTACTGATAAAGACTTCTCTAAAGTTGGTGTTAAAGCACTTGATGACTACACTCTTCAGTACACTCTTAAACAACCAGAACCATACTGGAATTCTAAGATGACTTATTCTCTCTTCTGGCCTGTTAACGAAGAGTTCCTTAAGTCAAAAGGGGATAGCTTTGGTAAATCAACAGATCCATCATCTATCCTTTATAATGGTCCATACATCCTTAAGTCATTGACAGCTAAATCATCTATTGAGTTGACTAAAAATGAAAACTATTGGGATAAGAAGAATGTTCACTTTGATGGCATCAAACTTTCTTTCTACGATGCATCTGACCAAGAATCACTTGTCCGTAATTTCACTGATGGCGCTTATAGTCAAGCACGTTTATATCCAACAAGCTCAAACTTTGATTCAGTAGAAAAACAATATAAAGATAATATCTTCTATACACAACCATCTGCAGATATTGGTGGGGTTGGTGTTAATATTGACCGTCAGTCTTACAACCATACATCTAAGAAGACTGATGCTGAGAAAGATTCAACTAAGAAAGCTCTTCTTAACAAGGACTTCCGTCAATCAGTTAACTTCGCTATTGACCGTACTGCTTATTCAGCACAACTTAATGGTGAAAAGGGTGCAGCACTTGCTGTTCGTAACCTTCTTGTGAAACCTGATTTTGTTTATGCTGGTGACAAGTCATTCGGTGATTTGGTAACTGAAAAGATGCCTTCATATGGTGACGAGTGGTCAGGTGTTAACCTTAAAGACAGTCAAGATGGTCTCTTCAACGCTGATAAGGCTAAGACTGAATTTAATAAGGCTAAGGAAGCTCTCCAAGCACAAGGTGTTCAATTCCCAATTCACTTGGACCTTCCAGTTGACCAAGCTGCAAAACCAACTGTAGCACGTGCACAATCTTTGAAACAATCTGTTGAAAAGACACTCGGTAAAGAAAATGTGGTTGTAGACGTTCATCAAATGTCTCAAGATGATCTTCTTAACAGTACTTTGTATGCAGCTAACGCAGCAGCAGAAGACTGGGATATCAATATTTCAGTTGCTTGGGCGCCTGACTATGAAGACCCATCAACATTCCTTGATATCTTCAAGACAACAGCTAGTGAGAACACAAAAACTTACATGGGATTTGACGATCCTAACAATGCAGCAGCAGCTCAAGTAGGTCTTAAAGACTTTGATGCTTTGGTTGATAATGCAGCTAAAGAAACAAGCGACCTCAACGTACGTTATGAACGTTATGCAGAGGCACAAGCTTGGTTGGAAGATAGCTCACTCTTCATGCCACTTATGGTTAACAAGGGTGCTGCTCCAATGGTAGCTCGTTTGACACCATTCTCAGGTGCTTACTCTCAAGTAGGACCTAAGGGTTCTGACAGATACTTCAAGTACCTTGAGCCTCAAAAAGATGTTGTCACTAAGAAAAACTATGATAAAGCCCGTGAAAGCTGGCTTAAAGAAAAGTCTAAGTCCAACGAAAAAGCTCAAAAAGACCTTGAGAAACACGTTAAATAAAAGGACGATGGAACTTTCTCATTAGATTGGGAAAGTTCTTTTGGAATTAAAGGAAGAGACATGAAAAAATATATTTTATTGAGAACCCTCCGTTCTCTATTGTCAATATTTGTCGTGACGGCCTTGACCTACACGATTATCTATACCATGGTGCCGAGGCGTCTGATTTTCAGACAGGACCCTAACTACAATAAGATTGCTAAGACAGCTGATTCTAAGACTAACTATGAAAATACAATCTATGAACGTATGGGTTATATTGATTACTATGACACCAAGGAGTTGCAGGAGAAAGCTAGCTCCCTCGATAAGTCAGTAACCACTAAGCCAACAAAAGAAAATAAGGCTATTTACCAAAAATATGTGGATAGTTTAGGACGTGGCTGGCGTTTGCATCAATTCAAGCAAAGTAAACAATTCTATGCGACACGTGATGTGCCGGTGCTTGAACGTGTGTTTGGCTTCTATGCACACCTCTTTGAATTTGACAATACCGGATGGGTTAAAGATAAAACAAATCCAAACTTGAAGCGTTACATCCGTATTGAAAATGACCCAGCTATCGGTTGGTCAGTTGTCGGTTCAGGGACTAAGCATAAATATTTGCTTTACTTTAACAGTCAGTTCCCATTTGTTCACCAAAACTTTGTTAAGATGAACCTTGGTACATCTTACCCAACTTATGCTGAGCAAGGTGTTCTTGATGTTATTACACAAGGTCAAGGGCAAACACAAAGCTCTGAGGTCAACTTCCCTACTGGTAAGAAAGTATCTTCAGTAGATATCTACTCTCGTACTTATAAATCACCAAGTCAGGCTGATGCTAGGGATCGTTCTTACTATGGTGATGACCCATACACATCTACTAAGAGTCGCTACCAATACCCATCAATGGTGACAAGTTCTGCCATTGCTGGTTTGATTGGTTTGGTCTTGTCTTATGCTTTGGCAATTCCATTGGGATCATACATGGCACGCTTTAAAAATACACTCTTTGATAGTATTTCAACTGGTGTCTTGACTTTCTTGCTCTCACTACCAACCATCGCCTTGGTTTATATCATTCGTTTGATTGGTTCTGAGATTGGTCTTCCAGATTCCTTCCCTATCTTGGGTGCGGGTGACTGGCGTTCATACGTCTTGCCATCTGTTATTCTCGGTCTTTTGTCTACACCAGGTCTTGCCATTTGGATTCGTCGTTACATGATTGACTTGCAGTCACAAGACTTCGTTCGTTTTGCACGTGCCAAAGGGTTGTCAGAACAAGAAATTTCGAATAAACACATTTTCAAAAATGCTATGGTTTCCTTGGTTTCAGGGATCCCAGCATCTATCGTTAGTGTTATCACAGGGGCAACCTTGACAGAAACAATCTTTGCCTACCCTGGTATGGGTAAAATGTTGATTGACTCTGTCCGTGCTTCAAATAACGCTATGGTTGTGGGTCTTGTATTTATTTTCACAGCCCTCACCATCTTCTCATTGCTTGTGGGTGATATCCTTATGACTATGATTGACCCACGTATCAAATTGACATCTAAAGGAGGTAAATAATGGCTTCAATTGATAAAAGTAAGTTCCAATTTGTAAAGCGCGATGATTTTGCCTCTGAAACAATTGATGCGCCGGCCTATTCATACTGGAAATCGGTGATGCGTCAGTTCTTCAAGAAAAAGTCAACAACTGTTATGTTGGGTATCTTGATTGCTATCATTTTGATGAGCTTTATCTACCCAATGTTTTCAAAATTTGACTTCAATGACGTGTCTAAGGTTAATGACTTTAGTGTGCGTTATGTGCATCCAAATGCTCAATACTGGTTCGGTACAGACAGTAATGGTAAGTCTCTCTTTGACAGTGTTTGGTTTGGAGCTCGTAATTCTATCCTTATTGCTGTTATCGCTACCTTCCTTAACGTTGCTATTGGTTTAGTCGTTGGTGCTGTTTGGGGGATTTCTAAGACCTTCGATATGATTATGATGGAAATCTACAACATCATCTCAAACATTCCTGCCCTCCTTGTCGTTATCGTCTTGACTTACTCATTGGGTGCTGGTTTCTGGAACATGATTTTTGCCATGACTGTCACAGGTTGGATTGGTATTGCTTATACTATCCGTATTCAAATCATGCGTTACCGTGATTTGGAGTACAACTTGGCTTCTCGTACTTTGGGAACACCAACTCCTAAGATTGTGGTTAAAAATATCATGCCACAACTTGTATCAGTTATCGTGACTATGGCTAGTCAGCTCTTGCCAGGATTTATCTCTTACGAAGCCTTCCTTTCTTACTTTGGTTTGGGGCTTCCTGTTACAACGCCTAGTCTTGGTCGTTTGATTTCAGACTATGCACAGAACGTTACAGTCAATGCTTATCTCTTCTGGATTCCATTGACTACCTTGATCCTCGTTTCCCTCTCTCTCTTTATTGTCGGTCAAAACTTGGCGGATGCCAGTGACCCACGTACGCATAGATAGGAGTCCAATATGACAGAAAATAAAAATGTAATATTATCGGCTCGCGATATCGTCGTGGAATTTGACGTTCGTGACCGTGTTTTGACAGCCATTCGAGGAGTTTCCCTTGATCTGGTTGAAGGTGAAGTTTTAGCCTTGGTTGGTGAGTCTGGTTCAGGTAAATCAGTTTTGACTAAGACTTTCACAGGGATGCTTGAAGAAAATGGTCGTGTAGCTAGCGGTTCTATTGATTATCGTGGCCAAGATTTGACCAAACTTAAGAGTCACCAAGATTGGGCACCTATTCGTGGAGCTAAGATCGCGACTATCTTCCAAGATCCTATGACCAGTCTTGACCCAATTAAGACTATCGGTAGCCAAATTGTTGAAGTCATTGTCAAACACCAAGGAAAATCAGCTAAAGAAGCTAAAAAAATGGCCATTGATTACATGGACAAGGTTGGTATTCCTGATGCTGAAAAACGTTTCAACGAATATCCTTTCCAATACTCTGGTGGGATGCGTCAACGTATCGTCATTGCCATTGCCTTGGCTTGTCGTCCTGATGTCCTTATCTGTGACGAGCCAACAACTGCCCTTGACGTAACCATTCAAGCTCAAATCATTGACCTCTTGAAATCACTTAAAGAAGAGTACGGTTTCTCAGTGATTTTCATTACCCATGACCTTGGTGTGGTAGCAAGTATCGCTGACAAGGTTGCTGTTATGTATGCTGGTGAAATCATCGAGTACGCAACTGTTGAGGAAATTTTCTATGAGCCTTGTCACCCATACACTTGGAGCTTGCTTTCAAGCTTGCCACAGTTGGCTGACGATAAGGGTGAGCTTTTCTCTATTCCAGGGACACCACCATCACTTTATACACCAGTTGTTGGAGATGCCTTTGCCTTGCGTTCAGACTATGCCATGCAAATTGACTTCGAGGAAAAAGCACCACAATTCCAAGTTTCAGATACTCACTGGGCTAAGACCTGGCTCTTACATGAGGATGCACCAAAAGTTGAAAAACCTGAGGTTATCCAAAATCTACATGAAAAAATCCGTACTAATATGGGATTTGCACATTTAGGAGATGAGGAGGAAGGCAATGCCTGAGAAGTTAGTTGAAGTAAAAGATGTGGAGATTTCCTTCGGTGAAGGAAGCAAGAAATTCGTTGCTGTCCACAATGCTAATTTTTTCATCAACAAGGGTGAAACCTTTTCCCTCGTTGGTGAGTCTGGTAGTGGTAAAACCACTATCGGGCGTGCCATTATTGGTCTAAATGATACAAGTAATGGTGAGATTATTTTTGACGGTAAGAAAATCAATGGACACTTATCTCACTATGAGAAAAACGACCTTATACGTCGTATCCAGATGATTTTCCAAGACCCTGCGGCTAGTTTGAATGAACGTGCAACAGTCGATTATATCTTGTCTGAGGGCTTGCATAACTTCCATCTCTATAAGGATGAGGAAGATCGTAAAGCAAAAATCAAGAAAATCATCAAAGAAGTGGGACTTCTTGAGGAGCACTTGACACGTTATCCTCACGAATTTTCTGGGGGACAACGTCAACGTATTGGGATTGCACGTTCCTTGGTCATGCAACCGGACTTGGTTATCGCTGACGAACCCATCTCAGCCCTTGACGTGTCAGTTCGTGCCCAAGTTTTGAACTTGCTTAAGAAATTCCAAAAAGAGTTGGGATTGACCTACCTCTTTATCGCTCACGACTTGTCAGTGGTCCGTTTCATTTCTGACCGTATTGCTGTTATTTACAAGGGGACAATCGTGGAAGTTGCTGAGACAGAAGAACTCTACAACAATCCTATCCACCCTTACACCAAGTCACTCTTGTCTGCTGTTCCTATTCCAGACCCAATCTTGGAACGTAAGAAAGTCTTGAAGGTTTATGATCCAAACCAACACGACTATTCTGTCGATAAACCAGAAATGGTTGAAGTACGTCCAGGACACTTCGTTTGGGGTAACAAGGCCGAAATCGAGACTTATCGTAAAGAACAAAGTAAATAAGTCTTTTCAATGCAAAAAAAAATCGTGTTCCAGAAGGAACACGGTTTTTCTTTAGTCTAAATTTAAGCGTTTGGTCATGATATAGTAGGTACCAAAGTAACTTGCTGCGATGAGAATGAGAGACTGAACTAGACTAATGATATATGACGAGTTATTAATTGCAGTATATGTTGCATCTCCGGTCAAGGCTGCACCGAGTCCAAAGAAGAAACCAATAAAGAATAGGATAGCCTGAATGGCGAAAAAGGCGACAAATCCCATAAAAACTTTGTTAGTGTTGAAGAGATTTCCGATACTAATACAGAGGTAATAGAAAAGGATACCAGCAATCATTGACAAGATTGTAGAAGGGATGAAGAGGTAGAAAGCGCCTATCTCTTTTAGGATCTGGCCAAAGTAGCTGGTAGCTAGTAGGATATCTTTCATATCAAGGCAGAAAGCAGCTATAATTCCAATCGAAAGGAGTATAACGAGTGATGAAATGATATCTAAAATAAAGGCTACCAAGAGTTTAGACAAGATTAATTGGTGAGCAGAAACTGGGAGCGTATTGGTTAGATAACCTTCTCTCCCAAAGACAGTCTTTGCAAAGCGTCTGACAATGAGAACTATTGTTGCTATATAAATAGTTCCCCATACGATAATGGTAGCAAAAACCATCAGTGTGAAGAAAGCAAAGAAGAGTAGACTAGGTTCTTGGTGGCTCTGTTCAGTTACAAAAATAGATTTTCGAAGCATTAAACCCAAGGGGATAGAGAGTAGGATGGCAATACCATAGATGCCAAGATACCATTTACGGACCGATTGTAATTCATATTTAACTAATTTCCAAAACATGCTCATACCTCCTAGTTGTGGAACATCTCTCTAAAGAGTTTGTCGATAGATTTGCCATGGGCTTGACGGATATTATCAGCATCACCCTGAAGTTCAATCTGACCGTATTTTAAGAAGACAACTTCATCTAGGACGGATTCAATATCTGCAATCAAATGGGTTGAAATGATAACAGAAGCATCTTCAGAGTATTGGTTGATGATGGTTTTAAGAATGTAGTCACGTGACGCAGGATCGACTCCACCGATAGGTTCATCGAGGAGATAGAGTTTAGCTTCACGACTCATAACCAAAATCAACTGAACTTTTTCTTTGTTACCTTTTGAGAGGTCCTTAAGGCGCAAATCAGGCTGGAGCTTTAAATCCTGCAAGAGTTGCAAGGCAAGAGGATAGCGGAAGTCAGCGTAAAAATCTTGGAAGAAGTCCAAGTAGTATTGGATAGTCTTACTTTCATCCAAATAAGTTGTATCAGGTAGATATGCCACTTGAGCTTTGGTGATAGGTGATGGCTGAAATCCATTAATAGTTGCTAAACCAGAAGTTGGTTGAAGGAGGCCGTTCAAAATTTTGATTAGGGTTGTTTTACCACTACCGTTTGGTCCTAAGAGACCAATGATTTTACCAGAAGGGATGGACATGGTCACATCTCTAAGGGCTGGAATACCATTATAGGTCTTGGTGAGATTTGTTAGAGTTACAATATCAGTCATCGGTCTACAAGTCCTTTCCTGTTTGTTCGATGTAGTCAGTGATGATAGATTTGATTTCAGGTGAGCTAAAACCAATGGCTGTCATCTCAGAGACAAAGTTCTTCATGAGACTTTGGGCAATCTCGTGTCGTTTTTGATCAATTAGTTTTTCATCTTCGGTAACAAAGCGACCAGAGGTACGGGCAGAATAGACCAGCCCCTCTTTTTCAAGTTCTTGGAAGGCTCTTTGTACGGTGTTGGGATTGACCCCGGCTTCCTGAGCAAATTCCCTAACAGGTAGGAGTTGTTGTCCCATACTCAATTCCTTGGAAGCTATCTTCAGTTTGACGCGATAGGCGATTTGGAGATAGATTGGCGATTTTTCATCAAATGTCCAAGCCATAAGAGACTCCTTTCTAAAAGTATAATAGTATTATTTTTGTACTACCATAATGATACAACTAAAATACTGAATTTGCAAGTAAAATTCCATATTTTCTCTAATTTCTCTGGCTTTTCCCAAACTTATATTCCTATTTTTGGTACAATAGGGGCAAGTATATTCGACCTGAAGGGAGATTATTTTGAAAATTTTAGCAACAGATATGGATGGTACCTTTCTAGACCATCTTGGTGCCTATGACAAAGCACGTTTGGATAACCTTTTGGATGCTTGTGAAGCTAAAGATTACGTTTTTACCGTAGCTTCTGGCCGAGCTCTCTTGGCCTTGGAGGAGCTTTTTGATGGTTTTGTGGACCGCATAGCTATTATTGCGGAGAATGGGGCCTTGGTTCAGTACAAGGGTGAAGTCCTGTTTGAGTCCAAGCTAGAACCTAAAGATTATTTGGAAATTGCAGATACGACTTTAGCCTTGCCAACTTGCGAGGGAATTCTCTTGTCGGGACGTCGTGGTGCCTATGCTCCAAACGATGCAGATCCAGCCTATCTTAAGGCCATGGAACGCTACTATGAAAATGTTATGACAACGGACCTTGAAGCGGTTACAGATGATATTTTCAAGGTAACTGCTAAGTTCCAAGGGGATACCATTATGGAACGTGGTGACTACCTCAACACGATTTTTGAGGATATGACAGCTGTGACAACTGGCTTTGATTCTATGGATATTATCCTTAAAGGTGTGGATAAGGGCTTTGGTCTTTACCATCTTTGTCAAGAGTTGGGGCGTCAAGCTTCAGATGTTGTAGCCTTTGGTGATAATCTCAATGATATGGAGATGCTGACCTTTGCTGGGCATGCGGTTGCTACGGAAAATGCCCGCGATGAGATTAAGGCAGTAGCTGACGAAGTGATTGGTCACCATAAAGACGGTGCAGTCTTTGACTACATGGAAGGATTGGTGGACTCAGATGTCTGAGATTAAATTATTGGCCTTGGACCTAGATGGGACACTCTTCACTAAGGATAAGCAAGTAACAGCTGAAAATAGAGCTGCTCTGAAAGCGGCAGAAGCTAAGGGGGTTCATGTGGTCATTACGACTGGTCGCCCTCTGCCAGCTATTACTCATATCTTGGAAGATTTGGGCTTGTTGGATGATAAGCACTATAGTGTGACCTTCAATGGTGGCTTGGTTCAGCGTAATAATGGGGATATCCTCATAAAGAAAGAGATGAGTCGAGAAGATTTAAAGCAGATTTATGCTGTCTTCGAACCTCTAGGGCTTCCTATGGATGTTATCAGTGATGGCATTGTCTATGGTGTGCCAAGTAAAGGCAATCATTCTCTCTATCGTCAGGCTAATCCTACCCTGACCTTCGTTGATGTGGAGAGTATTGATGACATTCCTGAAAATATCGTCTATAATAAGGTAGTTACGGTCTGTGAGGAAGCGTTTTTGGATGCTCAAATTCAAAAAATACCTGACCATTTATACCAAGCGTTTGAGGTCTTTAAGTCTCGTGAAATTATCCTAGAGGTCATGCCTAAAGGTGTTCATAAGGCTGTAGGTTTGAGACTCTTGACTGATTACCTTGCTCTGGATAAAAGTCAGGTCATGGCTATGGGAGACGAGGAAAACGACTTGACAATGCTGGAGTGGGCTAGTCTTGGTGTGGCTATGGCGAATGCTGTTCCCAAGGTCAAGGCTGTTGCCAAGGCAGTAACGACAAAAACTAATGAGGAATCTGGAGTGGCTGAGGCCATCCACAAATATATTCTAGAGAAATAAGGAGAACCAAATGGGTCTATTTGATCGATTATTTGGACAAGAGGAAAACCAGTCACAGGAAACTGTAGCAAATCATGAAATTTCAGAAACTGAGGCTCTTGATAATCAAGACTTATCAACAAGTGAAGGGATAAGCGAGAGTCAAACAGAACAGCTCAGTGAGTCGGAGACTCAAGTAGAAGAGATTTCATCCACAGAATCTGTTGAATCTAGTGATTCTACTGTGACAGAAGAAAGTGAAGCAGTGTCTGACGAAGACCTTTCTGTTGATAATCAGGCTTCAAGCGAAGCAGAAGGCGTTTCCGAGTCAGAAGAAAGTCAAGTTGCTGTGGATAACCACTTTGCGGATGTCATGGCTGATTACTATGCTAAGAAGGCTCAAGTAGCTGCTGCTGCAGAAAAAGGTGAAACTGTCACTTTTGAAGCCGTTCAAACCCGTAAAGTTGAGGAAAAACCTGAAGAAGTTCAGGATTCAAAAACTGAAACAGAACAAGAGAAATATAACCGTACCCTCAAGAAGACGCGTACTGGTTTTGCTGCCCGCTTGAATGAATTCTTTGCGAATTTCCGTCGTGTTGATGAGGAGTTCTTCGAAGAATTGGAAGAAATGCTGATTCTTTCCGATGTGGGTGTTAATGTTGCAACGCAATTAACGGAAGACTTACGTTATGAAGCCCGCCTTGAAAATGTCAAAAAGACTGAAGATTTGCAACGCTTGATTATCGAAAAACTTGTGGACATTTATGAGAAGGATGACGTCTATAAGGAGCAGATTAATTTCCAAGATGGTTTGACAGTCATGCTTTTCGTTGGTGTCAACGGGGTTGGTAAGACAACGTCTATCGGTAAGTTGGCGCATAAATACAAACAAGAAGGCAAAAAAGTTATGTTGGTAGCTGCTGATACCTTCCGTGCGGGAGCTGTAGCTCAGTTGGTTGAGTGGGGACGTCGTGTTGATGTGCCAGTAGTGACTGGTGCTGAGAAGGCTGACCCAGCTTCAGTGGTCTTTGACGGTATGGAAAAGGCTCTTGCTGAAGGAGTTGATGTCCTTATGATTGATACTGCGGGTCGTTTGCAAAATAAAGACAATCTTATGGCAGAGCTTGAAAAGATTGGTCGTATTATCAAACGTGTGGTTCCAGAAGCACCTCATGAAACCCTCTTGGCCTTGGATGCCTCAACAGGTCAAAATGCGCTTAGTCAGGCCAAGGAATTTTCAAAAATCACACCTCTTACAGGCCTTGTCTTGACTAAGTTGGATGGTAGTGCCAAGGGTGGTGTGGTTCTGGCCATTCGTCAAGAGTTGGATATTCCAGTTAAATTAATTGGTTTTGGTGAGAAAATTGATGATATTGGTGAGTTCCATTCAGAAGAATTCATGCAAGGTCTCCTGACTGGTTTGGTTTAAAAGAGTGTTTAAAAAGAGTGAGTACTGGGAAAAAGGATTCACTCTTTTTAATGGTGTCCTCACCTTGAAAAAAGTCACTTTTATTGGTAAAATAGTAAGGAAAAACGCATGCTTTGAAAAGTGAGCTGTAACTTAATCACTGAACAACCCCTAAGCCTTAAAAAAGAGATGATTGCTTTCTCTTTTTTTAAGGTGAGTCATAAGAAGATTTTTAATCTTAGTTTAAGGAGAAGACATGTCTGAACGTGGACTTTTGATTGTTTTTTCAGGGCCTTCTGGTGTCGGAAAAGGAACTGTTCGTCAGGAGATTTTTTCAACACCTGACCATAAATTTGAATACTCAGTGTCAATGACCACACGTGCCCAGCGTCCTGGTGAAGTTGATGGGAAGGATTATTTCTTCCGTTCGCGTGAGGAATTTGAAGAGCTTATTCGTAATGGTCAAATGTTGGAATATGCTGAGTATGTAGGTAACTACTACGGAACACCTTTGACTTATGTCAATGAAACCTTGGATAAAGGTATTGATGTTTTCCTTGAAATCGAAGTTCAAGGGGCCCTTCAGGTTAAGAAAAAGGTTCCAGATGCTGTCTTCATCTTTTTGACGCCACCAGATTTGAACGAGCTTCAAGAACGTTTGGTTGGTCGTGGAACAGATTCTGAGGAAGTTATTGCTCAACGTATCGAGCGTGCGCGTGAAGAAATTGCTCTCATGAGCGAATACGATTATGCCATTGTTAATGACGAAGTGCCTTTGGCTGCTGAACGTGTCAAACGTGTTATTGAAGCAGAACACTTCCGCGTTGACCGTGTGATTGGCCGCTATCGTAATATGATTTCAGAAAAGAAATTATCAGATAAATAAATTAGAAATAGGTATAGAATTATGATGTTGAAACCCTCTATTGACAAACTTTTGGATAAAGTGCCTTCAAAATATTCATTGGTTATTTTGCAAGCAAAACGCGCCCATGAATTGGCTGCTGGTGCTGAACCAACTCAAGAGTTTACGTCAGTAAAACCAACCCTTCAAGCCCTTGAAGAAATTGAATCTGGTAATGTGACTATTCACCCAGATCCAGAATCTAAACGTGAATTGGCACGTTTGAAAGTGATCCAAGCACGTCTTGCTGCTGAGGAAGAAGAACGTAAAATCAAAGAACAAATCGCTAAAGAAAAAGAAGAAGGCGATAAAATCTAAAATCAAAGTCATGCTTTGGTTTATGAGGAGAGGGGAGCTGAGGCATAGTGTCTCAGCTTCCTTCTTTATGATGATAATCAAGAGCTCAGCTTTTCTTGAGCTTGAAAGATACTGGTTTTAAGGAAATGACAGGAGGAAATTTATGGTTTTAGTAGCACAAATTATTGTAGACGTTCCTCTGATGCAGACGGACAGACCTTATAGTTACCTTATCCCTGAAGCTATGCAAGATCAAATTGCCCTTGGTATGCGAGTGCATGTACCTTTCGGTAAAGGAAATCGTCTATTGCAAGGCTTTGTTATTGGCTTAGAGGAGCAGGAGGATTTAAGAGACTTTCCTGAATTAAAACCTATTGCTGAGCTTTTAGATTATGAGCCAGTCCTTAATCAGGATCAACTGGACTTGGCTGATCAGATGCGACATACGGTCTTTTCCTATAAGATTTCCATCTTGAAGTCAATGCTACCTGGTCTCCTTAATTCTCAGTACGATAAGGTTATCATGGCGACTGATAAACTAGGTGAAGAAGATAAACAGACTTTTCTTCAGGGGCAGGATCATGTTCTTTTCTCGCAGTTGTCAGAGGAGCAGCGTCAAGCCATTCCTCGTCTGGTCCAGTCTGGGCGTGTAACGGTTGATTACCTTGCTAAGGATAAGCAGAACATTAAGACTGAGAAGCACTATAGTGTTCAAAAGGGCATTCTTGAGACTTTGGCTATTTCACAACGGGCTAAGAGACGTTTGGAGATGCGTGACTTCTTGTTAGAGAAGAGTGAGCCAGGGAGGGTGGCAGACCTCCACAAGCTTTTTTCACGAGATGTGGTTAAGTTTTTCATTGAAGCTGGTGCCTTGGTCATCACCGAAGTTGAGGTCAATCGTGCCGATAGCTACTTTGAAAAAGTAGAAAAGACAGAGTTTCTTGAGCTTAATGCCCAACAGGCGCATGCGGTTGAAGAAATGACGCGTCAGATTGGACAAGGTGGCAAACCTTTCTTATTGGAAGGGGTAACGGGATCAGGTAAGACCGAAGTTTACCTACATCTTATCGAGAGGACCTTGGCAATGGGTAAAACTGCTATTGTCTTGGTGCCAGAAATTTCCTTGACACCCCAAATGACTAATCGTTTCATTTCACGTTTTGGGGACTTGGTGGCGATTATGCATTCAGGCTTGTCAGACGGTGAGAAATTTGACGAGTGGCGTAAGGTTAAATCTGGTCAGGCAAAAGTTGTGGTAGGAGCGCGTTCGGCTATCTTTGCTCCTTTGGACAATATCGGGGCAATCATTATCGATGAGGAACATGAGGCTACTTATAAACAAGAGTCCAATCCTCGCTATCATGCAAGAGATGTTGCCTTGCTTAGAACTAAGAGTCATGGAGCTGTGCTCGTCCTTGGGTCAGCAACACCCTCTATTGAGACACGGGCGAGAGCTCAGAAAGGGGTTTACCATTTTCTTGAGTTGACTCAGAGGGCTAATCCTAATGCCAAAATTCCTCAGGTGGAAGTGGTGGACTTTAAGGACTTTGTGGGCCGTCAAGAGGCGAGTGATTTTACGCCACCTCTCTTAGAGAAAATCCGAGAACGTTTGGCACGTAAGGAACAAGTTGTGCTAATGTTGAACCGTCGTGGCTATTCCTCTTTTGTCATGTGTCGTGACTGTGGCTATGTGGATGATTGTCCCAACTGTGATATTTCATTGACCTTGCACATGGATACTAAGACCATGAATTGCCACTATTGTGATTTTCAAAAAGCAATACCACATGTCTGCCCTAACTGTCAGAGTCGTCAGATTCGCTATTATGGGACTGGGACACAGAAGGCTTATGACCAATTGACGGAACTTTTGCCAGAAGCCAAAGTGATTCGTATGGATGTTGATACGACACGTAAGAAAGGGGCTCACGAGAAACTCTTGGAGGCCTTTGGAAGTGGTAAGGCCGACATTTTGCTTGGAACTCAGATGATTGCCAAGGGCTTGGATTTTCCAAATGTTACCTTGGTAGGGGTCTTGAATGCAGATACGTCGCTAAATTTACCAGATTTTCGTTCAGCTGAGCGTACCTTCCAACTCTTGACTCAGGTGGCTGGTCGTGCTGGTCGTGCTGACAAGGAAGGGGAAGTTATTATTCAAACCTATAATCCTAGTCATTATGCCATTCGGTTTGCACAGCAACAGGATTATGAAGGTTTCTACGCCTATGAAATGGGGATTCGACGTCAGTTGGCCTATCCCCCTTATTTCTATACGGTAGGGATTACGCTTTCTCACAAGGATGAAGAGTTTGTGGTTCGGAAGAGCTATGAGGTTATGGCTTATTTAAGAGAGCACCTGTCAGACAAGGTGACCTTCCTAGGGCCTACACCTAAGCCAATTGCCCGAACACATAACCTTTATCACTATCAGATTATTATCAAATACCGTTTTGAGGATAACTTGGAAGAAACGCTTAATAGGGTCCTTGACATGACTCAGGAGCCTGAGAACAAGGACCTGCGTTTGATTATTGATCACGAACCTCAGAATTTTACCTAATCTAGAAAAGGAAGAATATGACAAAATTAGTATTTATGGGAACGCCTGCCTTTTCAGCGACAGTGCTGGAAGGACTTTTGACCGATGAGCATTATGATATTGTCGCTGTGGTGACGCAACCAGACCGTGCTGTCGGCCGTAAAAAAGAAATCCGCATGACACCGGTCAAGGAAGTAGCCTTGGCGCATGACTTGCCAATTTATCAACCTGAAAAGTTGTCAGGTTCTGAGGAAATGGCACAGCTTATGGCACTTGGTGCTGATGGGATTGTTACGGCGGCTTATGGACAATTTTTGCCAAGTAAGTTGCTTGATAGCATGGATTTTGCGGTTAACGTCCATGCGTCACTCTTGCCAAAATACCGTGGTGGGGCGCCTATCCATTATGCCATTATCAATGGTGATGCAGAAGCTGGTGTGACGATTATGGAAATGGTCAAGGAAATGGATGCTGGTGACATGGTTAGCCAAAAGGCCTTGCCAATTCTTGACGAGGATAATGTCGGTACCATGTTTGAAAAATTGGCAGTCTTGGGTCGTGACCTCTTGCTTGAGACCTTGCCTGCCTACATTGCCGGAGAAATCAAACCTGTCCCTCAAGATGCCAGTCAGGTAACTTTTTCACCAAATATTAGTCCAGAAGAGGAGCGCCTTGATTGGAACAAGTCCGCACGAGACATTTTCAATCAAATCCGTGGCATGTACCCATGGCCTGTGGCCCATACCTTGCTTGATGGCAAACGTTTCAAAATTTATGAAGCGGATTTGGCAGAAGGTCAAGGACAGGCTGGTCATATTATTGAAAAAACCAAGAAGAGTTTGGTAGTTGCGACTGGCCAAGGAGCTATTTCGCTTAAGACAGTTCAACCTGCTGGAAAACCTCGTATGGCTATTGCTGATTTCCTTAATGGGGTCGGACGCAATCTTGAAGTAGGTGATGCATTTGGCCAATGATTGGAAAAAAACAGCTCGTGGACAGGCACTTGAAATCTTAGAAGAAGTCTTCCAGGAAGGGGCCTACTCAAATATTGCTCTCAATGCACATCTGAGCAAGTCGCAGCTGACAGATAAGGACAAGGCCTTGGTGACGGAAATTGTCTATGGGACCGTGGCTCGTAAGATTACTTTGGAGTGGATTCTAGCCCATGTTATTGAGGACCGCGATAAGCTTGAACCTTGGGTTTATGACTTATTACTTTTGAGTCTATATCAGTTGGCCTATTTAGATAAGATTCCAGCCCATGCGGTGGTTAATGATGCCGTTTCTATTGCTAAAAATCGTGGCAATAAAAAGGGGGCTGAGAAGCTGGTCAATGCGGTTCTTCGTAAACTATCTAGCCAGCCTTTGCCAGATCCAAGCCAGATTAAACGTGTCAATAAACGCTATTCCGTTCAGTATTCTCTACCTGTGTGGTTGGTTAAAAAACTTATCGACCAGTACGGGGAAGACCGTGCCCTTGCTATTTTCCAAAGCCTCTTTGTGAGAAATAAGGCTAGTGTACGTGTAACGGATGCGTCACGTTTGAAAGAGATAGCGGAGACCACTGGGGCTGATCGTTCAGTCCTATCACCAGTCGGGCTTGTTAAGTCTTCAGGTTACTTTGCTGGAACAGATTATTTTAAAGAGGGCTTGTTGACCATTCAGGATGAGACCAGTCAACTGGTTGCACCAACTTTAGGGATTCAAGGCGAGGAAGAAATCCTGGATGCCTGTGCGGCACCTGGTGGTAAGACTGTCCATATGGCCTCTTATTTGACGGGTGGACATGTGACGGCGCTTGACCTCTATGATCATAAGCTTGCCCTTATCGAAGAAAATGCACAACGTCTTGGTTTAGCTGATAAGGTTAAGACTCAGAAACTGGATGCTAGTCAGGTACATCAAGTCTTTCCAGCTGATAGTTTTGACAAGATTTTAGTGGATGCACCTTGTTCAGGAATTGGGCTCATTCGTCGGAAACCTGACATCAAATATAACAAGGATCTCCAAGACTTTGAGTCCCTCAAGGCTGTGCAGTTGGATATCCTATCCAGCGTTTGTCAAACCCTACGAAAAGGTGGTATAATAACATATAGTACTTGCACCATCATAGCAGAAGAAAATCAAGAGGTGATTCAAGCCTTTCTTGAGAGCCATCCTGATTTTGAGCAAGTTGCCTTAGACCATCCATGTAAAGACATCGTGGTCAATGGCTGTTTGGCAATTACCCCCGAACAGTATCTAACTGATGGTTTTTTCATCGCACAGTTGCGTAAAAAAGCTTAGGGTTACAGAGGAGGAAATGCTGACGCAAGTCAGAAAGAAAACTATGGAAATATCATTATTAACGGACATTGGCCAAAAACGGTCAAATAACCAAGATTTTGTTAATAAATTTGTCAACCAAGCTGGTGTTACCCTTGTCGTTGTTGCAGACGGGATGGGTGGACACCGTGCTGGAAATATTGCCAGTGAGATGTCAGTGACTGATCTTGGTCGCGACTGGATTAACACTGATTTTAGTGAGTTGAGTCAGATTCGTGATTGGATGATTGCTGCCATTGATGCAGAAAATCGTAAAATTTATGAACTTGGCCAAAACGAAGAATATAAGGGAATGGGAACAACTATCGAGGTTCTTGCCTTTGTTGATAATGCTGTGATTTTCGCCCACGTTGGGGATTCACGTATTGCCCTTATCCGTAATGGTGAGTATAAGCAATTGACGAATGACCATTCTTTGGTCAATGCTCTTATCAAGGCTGGTCAGTTGACCGAAGAAGAAGCAGCAGTTCACCCACAACGTAATATCATTACGCAATCTATTGGGCAAGCTGCTCCGATTGAGGCTGACCTTGGTGTTCAACAATTGGAACCAGGGGACTATATTTTGGCCAATTCAGATGGTTTGACCAATATGATTTCAGTTGAACAGATTGTACATATTGTCAATAGCCCTGGTTTCGTCGAAGAAAAAACGAGTCGTTTGGTAGCTGCAGCCAATGAGGCAGGTGGTCTTGATAATATTACCGTTGCTCTCATTAAGATAGAAAGTGAGGAAGGATAATGATCCAAGTTGGCAAATTGTTTGCTGGACGTTATCGAATCCTTAAATCTATCGGACGTGGTGGTATGGCGGATGTTTATCTGGCTAATGACCTGATTCTGGATAATGAAGAAGTGGCCATTAAGGTGCTTCGTACCAATTACCAAACGGATCAGGTGGCTGTGGCGCGTTTCCAGCGTGAAGCGCGTGCCATGGCAGAACTCAGTCATCCTAATATCGTTGCTATCCGAGATATTGGCGAAGAAGACGGCCAGCAGTTCTTGGTGATGGAGTATGTGGACGGTTCGGACTTGAAGAAATACATTCAAGACCATGCGCCACTTTCTAACCAAGATGTTGTGCGTATCATGGGGGAGGTACTTTCCGCCATGACACTTGCCCATCAAAAGGGCATTATCCACCGTGACCTTAAGCCACAAAACGTTCTTTTAACTAAGGACGGTACGGCCAAGGTTACAGACTTCGGAATTGCGGTTGCCTTTGCAGAGACTAGCCTAACTCAAACCAACTCTATGTTGGGTTCTGTCCACTACCTCTCACCAGAGCAGGCTCGTGGATCTAAAGCGACTATCCAGAGCGACATCTATGCTATGGGTATTATGCTTTTTGAAATGTTGACAGGTCATATTCCTTATGATGGTGATAGTGCAGTAACCATTGCACTCCAACATTTCCAAAAGCCACTCCCATCGATTTTGGCAGAGAACCGTAACGTTCCTCAAGCCTTGGAAAACGTGGTAATTCGAGCAACAGCCAAAAAACTAGAAAATCGTTATAATAGTACTTTGGAAATGAGCCGTGACTTGGTAACGAGTTTGCATCCTAGTCATCGACGCGATGCCAAGGTAGTCTTTGATGATATGACGGATACTAAGACCTTGCCAAAGGTTGATCCAGTTCCATCAGCAAGCCTTGAGAAAAAGGCTGTTGCTGCTGAGCCATCAGAGCCTACACCTGCTCCAAGTAAACAACCAAGGAAAAAAACGACACCAGCTAAGAAGAAAAAGAAGAAGAATTTCTTCTCAACCTTGCTCAAGGTTTTCCTAGGACTTGTCTTTATTGGTATCATCATCTTTGCCTATTTGGTATTTACCAATCCTGATAATGTCCAGGTGCCTAATGTGGTCGGTCAAGAGTTGTCCACAGCTCAGACTAAAATTGAGGGTGCTGGATTTAAGGTAGGAGAAGTCAAAGAAGTGGAAGATGATTCTGTCGATACGGGCAAGGTCATCAAGACTGATCCTACAGCTGGAACTACACGAAAAGAAGGATCAAGCATTGATGTCTATGTTTCTTCTGGTAGTAAAGGTTTCGCTTTGAAAGACTACAAAGGTAAAAACTATAAGGATGCCATTGAGGACTTAACTTCGAATTATGGCGTTTCTGAGGACCAAATTGATATTCAGCATGTCGAAGACGACAGTGCTGAAGAGGGAGAAATCCTATCTCAAAGTCCAGGGAAAAACAAGTCTTTCAATCCTAAGGATAGTAAGGCCAAGATTAAGTTCCGTGTGGCAACTCCTAAGACAGTTACCATGCCTGATGTGACTGGTTTGACGGTTTCAACAGCGGTTCAAACCTTGAATCGTAAGAGTATCTCAAGTAGTAGTATCGAGTATCATGACTATAATACTGGTGCCAAGTTAGACAAGGATAAGGTTCCTAGCAGTACAGAGGTCCTTTATCAAGATCCACAAGCTGGTACAAGTGTTGATGGTACAGTGATTCTCTATGTTTCGGTTGCAACAGCAAGTTCAAGCCTACAGTCAAGCTCAAGCAGTACGACACATTCGTCATCGACGAGCTCAAGTACTGACAGTACAACTTCAAGCACTGAAACCTCGACAGAGGCTACTCACACAGAGCTACAGTAGTTTTAAATAACTAAGGTAACAAAAAAAGAGAGGTTATTTCATCTCTCTTTTTTGTTATCTAGACTTCTTGTCGATAGCTTAAAAAGCCTGCTTGCCAGGGGTCAGAGATTCTTTTATAATGAAGACATCACATATAGGAGAGACGCTATGAGAAACCGTAGAAAACTGAGAAGGTATATCATTACCTACGATATCGTCATGACGGTCCTGGCCCTGATTTCCATTGGCTTGGTTATCTTTGATTTGGTTGGATTAATTTCAATTGGAAGGCGACCTTTCAGAGTGATAGATCAGTCTATAACGCTCATCTTTGCCATTGATTATGCGATTCGTTTCTCCTTGGCACCTCGTAAGCGAATTTTTGTGAAAACACATATCTTGGACTTGTTAGCTATTATTCCCTACAATGAAGTCTTTACCTTCCTCCGTTTTTCAAGGGTGGGACGCTTTGCTCGTTTGGCCAAACTCTCTCGCTTAATTGGTTTGAGTAGTAAGCTCAAGCACATTTCCAATCGCATTAATCGCAGAAATGGCTTTTATTTTCTGCTTTCGGTTAATAGCATTATCATCCTTATCAGTAGTGCTATTATTGCTAGAGTAGAGCACCATAATTTTATAGATGCTATTTGGTGGTCTGTAGCAACGGTTACCACAGTAGGTTATGGAGATATCGTTCCTCGAACATTGGTAGGTAAGGCCGTTGCGGTCGTTCTTATGTTTAGTGGGATTGCCACTCTGGGGTTGTTAACAAGCTCTCTCAATAATATTTTTGTGCGGTCAGGTCGTCAGACTGAAAGAAAATTGGCTGAGATTGAGAAGGAGTTGGCAGAGCAGCGTGTCATACTGGAGGAAATCAGAAGTACGGTGCAACTCATAAATAGTAAAATGGACGAAACTGACGATTAGGATTTTTGAATGAAAGACAGTGTTTCCTGTAATGGAGACACTTTTTTGCTTTCTGCTGCTCCTTTTCTATCTTGACTAGTCGGTGCTCAAACTGGGTCTTTTTGTCAATTGCCTTAAAATTTGATAGAATGAAGCCTGTATACTTTTATTTGAGAGGTCCTTATGACCAAATTTAATTTTTTCTTAGTGGTGGAAGCCTTGCTTTTGACTCTGGGCCTGATCACCATCTTTAATAATGATATTACCAGTTTTATTTTCATTCTGGTTTTGACCTTGTTGGCCGTTCGCTTTTTTAACAAGGAATCCAAGAGTGACTTTGTCTTGACCATCTGTTTGATATCACTTTTTCTGGTTTCCATGTGGAATATCTATGTGGTGCTTGCTATCCTAGTGGGTGTGGCCTATGTTATGATAAACCATTTTTCACAGGTTAAGAAAAAGAATCGCTATGCTCTCATTCAATTTAAGGAAGACGATTTGGATCCTCGGGCTGTCCGAAATCAGTGGATTGGGACTCGGATGGAACCTGTCAGTGATCGTTATGACTTTGATGATATCAATATCATCCGTTTCTTTGGGACAGATGTGATTGATTTGACCCAGGTTATCGTCTCGGGGCGAGATAATGTTGTGATTTTGCAGAAACTTTATGGTCCGACGACTATCTTGGTACCAATTGATGTTTCCGTCAAGCTCAATATATCAGCGATTTATAGCTCTGTCACCTTCTTCAATGAAGATGAGTACGACCTCCGTTACGAAAGATTGACCTTGCAGGGGACGGAGTATGAACATGCTCATCGAACAGTGAAATTGATTCTCAATGTGGGAGCTGGACCAGTGGAGGTACGTCGCAAATGAAGAAACAGTACCTATTTTTGATTCTGATTTATTCAGTTGTCGTTCTGGTTGGCGTTACCCTAGTGGTTATGGATAGCTTTAACCTTAACTTTTCATTGGTTTTTGGTAATCTATCTCAGGTCTTCCATTTCCTTTTTAACATGTTTTTTGTGGTTCTGAGTTTGCTCATTTTGCTTTATATTCTTTGGGCCATTGCCAATGATAACAGTATGCGATCAGTCAATCAGGATTTGCGTCGCATTATCAATAATCAACCAGTCAAACGTCAGGGAGATATTGAGTTAGACAAGAACATGATGCGCTTATCTCATAAGATGCGTAAATTGACTAAGGACTTGCAGAAAACTGAGAATGCCCAAGCTCTTCAAAGCCGTGATATTATTAAGAAGGAGCGAGGACGTATTGCTCGTGACCTTCACGATACCGTTAGTCAGGAGCTTTTTGCGGCTAGTATGATCCTATCTGGTGTCTCTCAGATGGCGGACCAGCTAAGTAAAGAAGATTTGCATAATCAAATTCAGGCGGTTGAGGCCATGTTGACGGACGCTCAAAATGATATGCGTGTCTTGCTTTTGCATCTTCGTCCGACAGAGCTTGAGAACAAGACCTTGCAAGAAGGCTTGCAGATGATTCTTAAGGAATTAACCGATAAATCCAATATCCATGTCGTCTACAAGGATATGGTTAAGAAAGTGCCTAAGCGTATTGAAAATAATCTCTTTAGGATTGCCCAAGAGTTTATCTCTAATACTCTTAAACACGCCAAGGCTAGCCAGATAGAGGTTTATCTCTATCAAAATAGTCAGGAAATTCAATTGAAAATGTTGGATAATGGTGTTGGTTATGATTTAAATGCGTCGACTGACGAGATGAGTTATGGACTGAAAAATATCCAGGAGCGTGTCGATGAAATGGCGGGAACTGTGCAGTTCCTATCTGCTACAGGTAAAGGAACATCTATTGATGTTCGTGTGCCGATATTAAGAGGAGAAGACAATGTCGAATAAGATAAATGTGATTTTGGTCGATGACCATGAGATGGTCCGTTTGGGCCTTAAGAGTTTCCTGAATCTCCAAGGAGATGTCGAAGTGGTTGGAGAAGCGAGCAATGGCCGAGAAGGTGTTGACCTTGCCCTGGAACTTCGTCCAGATGTCGTCGTAATGGACCTTGTCATGCCTGAATTAGATGGTGTTCAAGCGACTTTGGAATTGCTCAAAGAATGGCCAGAAGCCAAGATTTTGGTTTTGACTAGCTATTTGGACAATGAAAAAATTTATCCAGTCATTGAAGCTGGTGCTAAAGGTTATATGCTTAAAACTAGCAGTGCGGCAGAGATTCTCAATAGTATCCGTAAGGTTTACCGTGGTGAAGAAGCTATCGAAACTGAGGTGGACAATAAGATTAAATACCACGATAGCCACCCGGACCTACACGACGACTTGACGGCACGTGAACGTGATATCTTGGCGCTTTTGGCTAAGGGTTATGACAATCAGACCATTGCTAACGAGCTATTCATTTCATTGAAAACCGTTAAAACTCACGTGTCTAATATCCTAGGAAAACTCAATGTTGATGACCGTACTCAGGCTGTCGTTTATGCCTTTAGACATCATTTGGTTTCACAGGATGATGAATAAAGTTATCAACTAACCTTGTTATTTAGAGGCTAGGGAGAGTTATCATAATTCTTACCCCTTACTCGGATTTTTCAAGTCAAATCTTTTGACTTTATTTCTAGTAAAACATATAATGAAATCATCCTAAAACTTTTCTTTTTTCATATGAGGTTGAAGCGACCTCATATCATCTATCTAAGTTCGCTTAGATGATGAAATCTCCTAACTCCTAGCAATCGGTATTTCCGGTTGCTTTTTTTGAAAAAAGTTTAAAAAAGTGTTGACAGCCCACTAGTTTTTCTGTAGAATAATAAGAGTCTTTTGGGGTATAGCCAAGCGGTAAGGCAAGGGACTTTGACTCCCTCATGCGTTGGTTCGAATCCAGCTACCCCAGTTCTACCTGAGGGTAGAGACACAGATTATGGTCCGTTGGTCAAGGGGTTAAGACACCGCCTTTTCACGGCGGTAACACGGGTTCGAATCCCGTACGGACTATAAGTGCCAGCTGGAGAAAGCTGGTTTTTTTGTGTCCTTTTTGATAAAATAGAGGGGTTGGCTGGCCTAAGCCAGACATTTTATACCACTTTAAAATTATAAATGACAAGACCTCGACCTGATGTAAAATGTTTGTTTTGTGATGGTTATCAGATGATGCTATGCAGTTAGTCGAGTCGTGGTTTCATTTGCATAAGAAAACATATAATAAGGAAATTCAATGACATACTATAACGTTGGAAAGATTGTGAATACACAGGGCTTGCAGGGGGAACTTCGTGTTTTATCTGTAACAGATTTTGCGGATGAGCGTTTTAAGAAGAAGAGTGTCCTAGCCCTTTTTGATGACAAAGACAATTACATCACGGATGTTGAGATTGCGAGTCACCGTAAACATAAAAACTTTGATATCGTTAAGTTTAAGGGGCTTTACCATATCAATGATGTGGAGAAGTATAAGGGCTGCAGCCTCAAGATTGCTGAGGAAAATTTAACAGACCTTGATGATGGGGAATTTTACTACCATGAAATCATTGGCCTTGATGTTTACGAAGGTGATACTTTGATTGGTCAGGTCAAAGAGATTCTCCAGCCGGGCGCTAATGATGTTTGGGTAGTAAAACGTAAAGGCAAAAAAGATTTGCTCTTGCCATACATCCCACCTGTAGTTCTCGATGTTGATGTTGCAGCTGGACGTGTTGAGGTTGAGCTCATGGAAGGATTAGACGATGAAGATTGATATCTTGACCCTATTTCCAGATATGTTTGCTCCCTTAGAGCATTCCATTGTTGGTAAGGCAAAGGATAAGGGCCTTCTAGAAATCAACTATCACAATTTTCGTGAAAATGCGGAGAAGGCTCGTCACGTAGATGATGAACCTTACGGTGGCGGTCAAGGTATGTTGCTACGTGCCCAGCCAATTTTTGATACCTTTGACAAGTTAGACGTCACAAAACCTCGCGTTATTCTCTTAGATCCTGCGGGTCGTACCTTTGATCAGGCCTATGCAGAAGAATTGGCGCAAGAAGAGGAATTGGTCTTTATCTGTGGTCACTATGAGGGCTATGATGAGCGCATCAAAACCTTAGTGACAGATGAGATTTCCTTGGGAGATTTTGTCTTAACTGGGGGAGAGTTGGCTGCAATGACTATTGTAGATGCGACTGTCCGCTTGATTCCTGAAGTTTTAGGTAAGGAAGCTAGTCATAAGGATGATAGTTTCTCATCAGGGCTTTTGGAATTTCCACAGTACACGCGCCCAGCTGAGTTTCGTGGCATGAAGGTGCCAGATGTTCTCTTGTCAGGGCACCACGTCAATATTCGACGTTGGCGTATAGAACAGAGTTTGCGTAAGACCTGGGAGCGTCGACCAGACCTCTTGGAAAACTATGACTTTACGGATGAAGAACGTCAGATTTTAGATGAGATAAAAGCAGAAGGGAAATAAAATGTCAGAAGAAAAGATTTACGATATTACCATTATCGGTGGTGGGCCAGTAGGACTTTGGGCTGCCTTTTACGCCGGTCTACGTGGTATGACTGTTAATATTATTGAGAGTCTGTCAGAGCTTGGTGGACAACCTGCCGTTCTCTATCCAGAGAAGAAGATCTACGATATTCCAGCCTTTCCGCAAACGACAGGTGCGGAATTGACAGAAAATCTCTTGACTCAACTTAAGCGTTTTGAAGATCGTGTCAGTATTCATTTGAAAGAAGAAGTGCAAACCTTTGAAAAGAAAGAAGGCATCTTCACAATTGCCACTAGTAAGGGCCAACACTTGTCTAAGGCTATCGTCATTGCTTGTGGGAATGGTGCCTTCGCTCCCCGTCCTTTGGGTGTGGACAATGAAGAAGATTATGCGGACAATAACTTGTTCTATAATGTGCATAGTCTTGACCAATTTGCCGGCAAGAAGGTTGTGATTGCTGGTGGTGGAGATTCAGCTGTTGACTGGGCTAATCACTTGGATGGGATTGCTGAGAGCGTGACTTTGATTCACCGTCGTGATGCCTTTCGTGCCCATGAGCATAGTGTAGAACTGCTTCATCAATCGTCAGTTAATGTGATGACGCCTTATGTGCCACTTGAAATTAAGGGTGAAAATGGTCTTGCCCAAAGTTTGACCGTTCAAAAAGTTAATTCAGATGAGGTTGTGGAATTGCCACTTGATGCCCTTATTGTTAGCTTTGGCTTCTCAACCAACAATAAAAATCTTCGTAACTGGAATGTTGATTACAAACGCTCTAGCATTACTGTTAATGCGCAGTTTGAAACCTCACAAGAAGGTGTTTATGCTATCGGTGATGCGGCAGAATATGAGGGTAAGATTGATTTGATTGCTGTGGGAATGGGTGAAGCTCCTATCGCTATCAACCAAGCTATCCAATATATTGATCCAGACGGTAAGAATCGTCCGGTTCACTCAACATCATTAATTGAAGAATAATGTCAAAAGAAGGAAAGTCTCAAAAAAAGACTTTGTCTTCAATCTAAGGAGAGACCAGTCTCTCTTTTTTCATGTCTAAAAACGTGGTATAATACACCTATGGCTACAACGAAAAAAACGAAAAAAGGGTCGACTTCTAAGAACAGTAAGAAGCGGCTTACAAAAGCAGAATTAGACAGACAGAAGGCGATTAAGCGAATGCTATGGACCTTCTTTTTTGCCTTTGTTTTAATTTTCCCAGTCTTTCGATTGGGTTTCTTTGGGGTTACCCTCTATAATCTCTTTCGAGTATTTGTGGGGAGTATGGCTTATCCTTTAATTTTTGCTATCTATGTTTATCTCTTTGGCTTTAAATGGTTACGTAAACATAGTAACTACGTAACAGGATTTTGGATGATCTTCGCGGGTCTCTTGTTGGAGTTTCACGCCTATCTCTTTAGTCTAGAACGCATGAGTGGTCTGGATATTTTCCCTGGTACCAAGGATTTGCTTTTTGGGGAACTGGTCAGTGTGCAAGTAGCTCGTTTTGCGGGTGGTGGTATGTTGGGGGCTCTCCTATACCAACCGATTTCTTTCCTCTTTTCAAATATCGGTAGCTTCATGATTGGGGTATTGATCATTCTCTTGGGTGCCTTCATTCTTAGCCCTTGGGATGTCTTGGATATCATGGAGTATGCTAAGGAAGCTTGGCAGAAAGGGGCTGAGAAGCGTTTGGAACGGATAGCACAACGTCAGGAAAAGAAGGCAGAACGTCAGGCTCAGAAAGAACGTGAGGCGGAAGAACGTGCCGAAGCCGAGCGTCTGGCTGATTTAACTGTTGACGAGGAGACGGGAGAAATCTTAGATGATGCTGCAGAGGAGTTACCACAAGAAACTGAGATTTTTGCATCTGAACCTGAAATCAGTGATTATGCTTCTGAGGACTACTATGATAATCTCCCTCCAGAGGATTATGAGGATTTCCAAGAAGATTATGCACCTTATCCAGAGGATGTGCCAAGCGAGGAGTTTCCACCATCTATGGTTGTTGAGGGAGATGATGCACCTGTCGAGGTTGATTTCACACCGAAGGAGCTCTTACAGTATAAATTACCTCAGATAGATCTCTTTGCACCTGATAAGCCTAAGAGTCAATCTAAAGAGAAAAACATCGTTCGTAAGAATATTCGAATCTTAGAAGATACTTTCAAGAGTTTCAATATTGACGTCAAGGTTGAGCGAGCCGAAATTGGACCATCAGTGACTAAGTACGAGGTCAAGCCTGCTGTTGGGGTTCGTGTTAATCGTATTTCAAATCTAGCTGATGACTTGGCTCTGGCTCTAGCTGCGAAAGATGTCCGTATTGAGGCCCCTATTCCTGGAAAATCTTTGGTTGGGATCGAAGTGCCTAACTCTGAGATTGCGACGGTTTCTTTCCGTGAACTTTGGGAACAGTCCAAGACGGATCCTAATAAGCTCTTGGAAGTTCCTCTCGGTAAGGCAGTTGATGGCTCGGCTCGTAGCTTTGATTTGGGACGGATGCCCCACTTGCTGGTGGCTGGGTCAACAGGTTCTGGTAAATCGGTTGCGGTTAACGGAATCATCTCTAGTATTCTTATGAAGGCTCGTCCTGACCAGGTTAAGTTCCTCATGGTCGATCCTAAGATGGTTGAGCTCTCTGTTTACAATGATATTCCTCATCTCCTTATCCCTGTGGTGACCAACCCACGTAAGGCCGCCAAGGCTCTTCAAAAAGTGGTAGATGAGATGGAAAATCGTTACGAACTCTTTAGTAAGTTTGGCGTGCGTAACATAGCTGGCTATAATGCCAAGGTGGAAGACTGGAATGCTCAGTCGCAAGAAAAACAGATTCCCTTGCCTTTAATTGTGGTTATCGTTGATGAGTTGGCTGACTTGATGATGGTAGCTAGTAAGGAAGTGGAAGATGCTATTATTCGTTTGGGACAAAAAGCGCGTGCTGCGGGAATTCACATGATTCTCGCCACTCAACGTCCGTCGGTTGATGTGATCTCCGGTTTGATTAAGGCCAATGTGCCATCTCGTGTGGCCTTTGCGGTGTCTTCGGGAACAGATAGTCGTACCATTTTAGATGAAAATGGGGCAGAAAAGCTACTCGGACGTGGGGATATGCTTTTCAAACCGATTGATGAAAACCACCCTGTTCGTCTGCAAGGTTCCTTCATCTCTGACGATGACGTAGAACGTATTGTGACCTTTATCAAGGATCAGGCTTCAGCTGACTATGATGAGAGCTTTGATCCTGGCGAAGTTTCTGAAAATGATTTTGGTGGAGGTTCCTCTGCTAATGGTGGTAGCTCAGAAGGTGACCCACTCTTTGAAGAAGCCAAGGCTTTGGTCCTTGAAACACAAAAAGCCAGTGCTTCCATGATTCAACGTCGTCTGTCAGTTGGTTTCAACCGTGCCACTCGTTTGATGGAAGAATTGGAAGAAGCAGGTGTTATTGGACCGGCTGAAGGTACCAAACCACGTAAGGTTTTGATGACTCAAGAATAATGAACTGGAAAGAGTATCAAGCCTGGTTTTTAAAGGAATTAAAATAGACAAAAGAAATGAGAAAAATGAGTGTTTTGCCATTTGTTTTCTCATTCTTTTTTTATGTTCAAAATAAACCAAAAAATTGCAAAATATTCCATAAGAACGCTTACAAAACGAACATTTTCTGCTATAATAGGAGAAAAAGTGAGTAATAAAAACTAAGGAGTAAAAAATGGACAATTTATTAACCGTTCATTTTCATAGTATGCATGGCGACTATTCCAGATACAGTATGTGGAAGTGGCTAGATGGTTATTGGGGCGAAGAGGCCCATTTTTCACGTGAAGATGATTTTGGCCTTGTTGGTCAGGTTACTTCTCCCTCTAATCGTTTTATTGATTCTGTCAAT
Organism: Streptococcus sp. 23.2; assembly: GCF_016648665.1. Classification (NCBI taxonomy): domain Bacteria; kingdom Bacillati; phylum Bacillota; class Bacilli; order Lactobacillales; family Streptococcaceae; genus Streptococcus; species Streptococcus sp. 23.2. Next base: position 32,156 of record NZ_JACLQJ010000004.1, on the reverse strand, counting down.
CTTTTGGTAAAAACGGAAGACTGGTCGAGGCAAACACATGATTATCGCGTTCGACGTTTCCTAGGGGATGCTCCCAATGCTATTTGGATAGTTGAAGGTGATCCAACGGTTTATTATTCTAAACAGGCAGCCTTGACTAGCCATAGTTTCGAAGGTCGCGACCAGCATGCCTTTGATATGGCTCTTCGTAGACAGGAATTTGATCAGAAGTGGGGCTTTCAAGGATGGTTAGGTCATAAGTATGAAAAAGGGGCTACAGAGTTTCGCCTTTGGTCACCTCTAGCCCGTCGTGTGCAGCTCCTGCTTTTTAAAAAGGGCAGTAAAAATCCTAAGATCATTAAGATGAGCCGAGGAACCAGTGTCAATAAGGACCGTCATGAGATGAATACTCACGGTGTTTGGAGTGCCACTGTCAAAAAGGATTTGGATGGGGTAGCCTACCAGTTTCGTGTGTATCATGAGGAAAGTTTTTATCAGGATACGAGAGACCCCTACAGTATTGCCCTTAGCTTAGATAATAAAAAAAGTTTGGTGGTCAATCCACAGCGACTTGTCCCAAGAGGATTTGAAAAGGTTACCAAACAAAAAGCGAGCTGGCGTAAGGCAAATGCTTGCTCATCCGTTATCTGTGAAATGCACATCCGTGATTTCTCGATTTCAGAGACATCTGGTGTTAAGAAGTCCTATAGAGGAACCTATCTAGGTGCTTGTCAAAAAGGGACTAAAAATGACCATGGAGATGTGACTGGTTTTGATTATCTCAAACGCATGGGCTACAACTATGTCCAACTGCAACCAGTCTTTGATCACCATAAAACCTATGATAAAGATGGTAAGTTGCTCTACAACTGGGGCTATGATCCTGAGAATTATAATGTTCCAGACCGTCAGTTTGCTGCTGATCAAAAGAATCCCGTGGCACCAATTTTAGAGCTTAAGAAAATGATTCAGACCTACCATGAGGCAGGAATTGGGGTCATCATGGATGTGGTTTATAACCATACTTACTCATCTTACAGCTCTCCTTTCCAACTATCTGTGCCGGCTTATTACTACCGTATGCATGACAATGGGTCTTTCCAAGATGGGTCAGGTTGTGGAAATGAAACAGCCAGTGAAAAGGAAATGTACCGTAAGTATATGATTGATTCTTTGACCTATTGGGCAGAAGAATTTGGAGTGGATGGTTTCCGTTTTGACCTCATGGGCTTACATGACGTTGCTACGATGAATGCCATTCGTTCAGCCATGGATGATATTGATTCTAGGATTCTTCTTTATGGTGAAGGATGGGATATGGGAATTGGTCTTCCTGTAGACCAAAAGGGCAAGAAGGATAATGCAGCCTTGATGCCTAGAATCGGATTTTTCAATGACAATGCGCGTGACGCGGTCAAGGGGGCAGAGGTCTATGGGTACATCAATAACGGCTATGTGTCTGGAGCCCCATTGGAAGACCAGATTGCCAAGAGTCTGCTTGGTAGCCGTGGTTTTGTAAACTACCTCATGCCAGGTCAGGTCCTCAACTATATCGAAGCGCACGACAACTACAATTTGAATGACCTTATGCATCATTTGCATCCACATGATTCGCCAGAAGATATTGAAAAACGTATTTACTTGGCAAATGCTCTTAATCTAAGTATGCAGGGAATGTGTTTCATGCAATTGGGACAAGAATTCCAGCGCACTAAGATGGTTGCAACAGGCGAAGATGGTAATTACACGGAAGCAGATGTCAAGCGTGCCATGAATAGCTACAATGCCCCTGATGAGGTCAATCGGGTGGATTGGAATCAGGTGACCCTTAAGAAAAAATTGATTGCTAAAGTTGCCAAATTAATTGAGCGTAAGCAAACCGTACCAGAATTGTCATATCGTTCATATGCAGATATTTACGATAATCTCTATGTCGCAAAAGCGGAGTACGATTCAGGTATTGTTGAATTGCACATTTCTGGAAAATTACGTAAGACTTTTGTGTTCAATAATATGAAAAAAGATTTGGAGATTTACTGACAAGGCAGTCAAAAAATGTTATAATACAGGAAACGCTTACACAAGCAGTTTTATTCGCTTGTGAGCCCTATCAATCTGAAGGGTTTTCTAGTGTATTTACATATATTTCAATGTTTTAATTTCTTGATAGTTAGATCTATCAAGGCTAGTTTTAGAAAGGAGTGATGGTATGAATCTCGATGAAGCCATGTACACGTTTGGGACAGGTGAGAACTTCCACCTTCAGAATTATCTGGGTGTGCATGAATTGGAGGGAGAAGAAGGATTTGTCTTCCGTGTGTGGGCCCCTCATGCTGAGCAGATTCAGGTAATTGGAGATTTCACAGGTTGGTTTGATGAACCTCTGGATATGACCAAAAACCATATCGGTGTTTGGGAGGTAAGTTCAGCCCTCCCTCAAGAAGGACAACTCTATAAGTTCTTGGTGAAACGTAAGGGAGGTCAAGTAGTCGAAAAGATGGATCCTTTCGCTACTTATTTGGAGCCACGTCCAGGAACAGGAGCTGTGATTCGTAAGAAGAAAACTAAGAAGTGGAAGGATGGCCTTTGGATGGGTCGTCGTAAACGCTTTGGTTTCCAAAAACGTCCGGTTAATATCTATGAAGCTCATGCATCATCTTGGAAACTAAAAGAGGATGGTCAACCTTATACTTTCAAAGAATTGAAAGAAGAGTTGATTCCATATTTGGTTGAGATGAACTATACCCACGTGGAATTCATGCCACTCATGGCTCACCCTCTTGGGATGAGTTGGGGTTACCAGCTCATGGGTTACTTTGCTTTTGAGCATACCTATGGTACACCAGAAGATTTTCAAGATTTTGTTGAAGCATGTCACCAGAATAATATCGGTGTCTTGGTAGACTGGGTCCCAGGTCACTATACACAGAATGACGATGCTTTAGCCTACTTTGATGGTACACCAACTTTCGAATATCAGGATCACGATCGAGCTCATAACTATCGTTGGGGTGCACTTAACTTTGACTTAGGGAAAAATCAAGTACAGTCTTTCCTTATTTCAAGTGCTCTTTACTGGATTGAAAATTATCATATCGATGGTATCCGAGTGGATGCAGTTTCAAACATGCTCTATTTGGACTATGATGAGGGTCCATGGATGCCAAACAAGGACGGTGGTAACCGTAACTTGGAAGGCTATGGCTTCCTTCAAAAACTCAATCGTGAGATTAAAAAACGCTATCCAGATGTCATGATGGTTGCGGAAGAATCAACTGCAGCAACACCAATTACACAACCGATTGAAGAGGGTGGTCTAGGTTTCGACTTCAAATGGAATATGGGTTGGATGAACGATATCCTCAAATTCTACGAAGAAGATCCAGTTTACCGTCAGTACGATTTCAATCTGATGACTTTCAGTTTCATGTATTGCTTCAATGAAAACTATGTTCTGCCATTCTCACATGATGAAGTAGTTCATGGTAAGAAGAGTATGATGCATAAGATGTGGGGGGATCGCTACAATCAGTTTGCTGGCCTACGTAACCTCTATACTTATCAACTCTGTCACCCAGGTAAGAAATTGCTCTTCATGGGATCTGAATTTGGTCAGTTCTTAGAGTGGAAATTTGATTACCAACTTGAATGGAATAATCTTGAAGATGAGATGAACCAGAAGATGCAGGCTTTCACTAGCCATATGAATGGTTTCTACAAGGACCATAAATCTCTCTGGCAGATTGATGATTCTTACGATGGTATTGAAATCATTGACGCGGATAACCGTGCTGAAAGTGTGCTTTCCTTCATTCGTAAGGATGACAAAGGCGATAAGGGTGACTTTCTTGTCTGTGTCTTCAACCTAGCTCCAGTGGAACGTCAAGACTTCACTATTGGATTGCCAGTCGCTGGTATTTATCAAGAAGTGCTTAACACTGAGATGGAAGAATTCGGTGGTGTCTGGAAAAAAGGAAATCCTGAAACTCGTACCCAAAAGGCGAAATGGAAGGATTATGAAAATACCCTTAGCTTCACATTGCCAGCTCTTGGAGCAAGTATCTGGCGTGTTAAACGTCGCTTGAAATAAAGGGTAGACTTAAACGTGTACACGATTTGTTTTTCAGTGGTGATAGCAAGGAAATCACGGTTGAAAGAAGCTGTTTGATGCCCAAACTATTGCCACACTGAGGAACTTACTTTAATTGTCATAATCAGTTTCGACTGATTGTTTCACATCCTTTTGAGGATGGAACTAAAAATCATGAGGGGGACTATTCATGAAAAATGAAATGTTGGCTTTGATCCTTGCTGGTGGGCAAGGAACTCGTCTTGGAAAATTGACCCAAAGTATTGCCAAACCAGCTGTTCAATTTGGTGGACGCTATCGTATTATTGACTTCGGTTTGTCAAATTGTGCCAATTCAGGAATTAACAATGTCGGTGTCATTACACAGTATCAGCCACTTGCTTTGAACAATCATATCGGTAATGGTTCAAGTTGGGGCTTGGATGGTGTTAACTCTGGTGTATCGATTCTTCAACCTTACTCAGCTAGTGAAGGTAATCGTTGGTTTGAAGGTACCAGCCACGCTATTTACCAAAACATTGACTATATCGACAGCATCAATCCTGAATACGTTTTAATCTTGTCTGGTGACCATATTTACAAGATGGACTATGATGATATGCTCCAAGCTCACAAGGACAACAACGCAAGTCTTACTGTAGCAGTTCTTGATGTGCCACTTAAGGAAGCTAGCCGTTTCGGTATCATGAACACTGATGCTAATAACCGTATCGTCGAATTTGAAGAAAAACCTGAAAATCCTAAATCTACGAAGGCATCAATGGGTATTTACATCTTTGACTGGAAACGTCTTCGCAATATGTTGGTTTCAGCTGAGAAGAGTACGGTTGATATGTCTGACTTTGGTAAGAACGTTATTCCTGCTTATCTTGAAACAGGTGAAAGCGTCTATGCTTATGAATTTGAAGGCTACTGGAAGGACGTAGGTACTATCGAATCCCTTTGGGAAGCAAATATGGAGTATATTTCTCCTGAAAATGCTTTGGATAGCCGTAACCGTCAATGGAAGATTTATTCACGTAACATGATTGCTCCACCGAACTTCTTTGGTGAACATGCTGAAATTGAAGACTCACTCGTTGTTGATGGCTGTTCGGTTGATGGAACTGTTAAACATTCAGTGCTCTCAACAAGTGCCCAAATCCGTGAAGGTGCGGTCGTTGAAGATTCAGTTATTATGAGTGGTGCAGTTATCGGTAAAGGCGCAAAAATTAAACGTGCTATTATCGGTGAAGGGGCACATATTTCTGATGGCGTGGAAATTGACGGTACAGAAGAAGTGCAAGTCGTAGGATACAATGAAGTAGTGGGGGTACCAAAAGATGAAGATTGATAAATATTCTGCAATTCTAGGAAATACCGTAGGATTCCATGACATGGGTGGTTTGACTGAGCACCGTCCTATTGCCAGCCTACCATTTGGCGGAAAATATCGCCTCATCGACTTCCCGTTGTCTAACTTGGCTAATGCTGGTATCCGTAGCGTCTTCGGAATCTTCCAAAACGAAAACATCAGTTCTGTCTTCGACCATATTCGTTCAGGTCGTGAGTGGGGCTTGTCTACTCTTCTCAGTCACTACTACCTTGGTATTTACAATACTCCTGTTGAAAGCTCAACTGTTGATGAGGAATACTATCGTCAAATTTTGACTTACCTTAAACGTTCAGGCTCAGATCAGACTGTAGCTCTTAACAGTGATGTTTTGGTCAACATTGATCTTAACCAAGTTTTCCACCTTCACAATACAACAAAACCAAAAGTTACTGTGGTCTACAAAAAACTTCCTAAAGAACTCATTTCAGATGTAAACAGCGTTTTAGAAATTGATGACTCTGACAAAGTGCTTGGCCATGAGCTCTTCCAGGGTGGCGATAAAGAAGTTTACAATATGTCTACAGACATCTTTGTTGTGGATACACCATTCTTGATTGAAAAATTGGAAGAAGAAGCAGCTAAAGAAGAACCTCGTAAGCTTCGTTATGTACTTCGTGATTTGGCAGTTGCTGAAAATGCTTTTGCTTACGAGTACACTGGTTACCTTTCAAATATCCACTCAGTAAAAGCGTACTTTGATGCTAACTTGGATATGCTGGAATCACAAAAATTCTATAAACTTTTTGCACCAAACCAAAAAGTTTATACAAAAGTTAAAAATGAAGAGCCAACATACTATGCAGCTTCTTCTGAAGTTAAAGTGTCTCAGTTTGCATCAGGTTCTATTGTACGTGGTAAAGTGGAACACTCAGTGGTTTCACGTAATGTAGATTTGGCCGAAGGCTCAAACGTGAGCTACTCAGTTCTCTTCCCACGTGTTACAGTTGGTAAAGGCGCTACAGTTGAATATGCGATTGTGGATAAAGGGGTTGAAATCGCTGATGGTGTTACTATTCGCGGTACAGAAAACAACCCAGTTGTCATCAAAAAAGGTAGCGTTGTAACAGAGGATATTGTACGATGAAAATTTTATTTGTAGCTGCTGAAGGTGCACCTTTCGCTAAGACTGGCGGTTTGGGTGACGTTATCGGTGCTCTTCCTAAATCTCTAGTCAAAAATGGTCACGAAGTTGCCGTAATTCTCCCTTATTATGATGTGGTTTCGGCTAAGTTTGGCGATCAGGTTGAAGACCTTGGCTTCTTCTATACAAATGTTGGTTGGCGTCGTCAATATGTCGGCATCAAGAAAATTGTCCGTGATGGTGTGACTTTCTTCTTCATTGATAATGAGCAGTATTTCAACCGTGGTACGGTATACGGTGAGTGGGATGATGGTGAGCGTTTTGGTTTCTTCCAAATGGCTGCCCTTGAGTTGATGGAAAAAGTGGACTTTATTCCAGATGTTCTCCATGTTCATGACTACCACACAGCCATGATTCCTTTCCTTCTTAAGGAAAAATACCATTGGATTCAAGCTTACCAAGGTATTAAGACAGTCTTCACTATCCATAATATTGAATTCCAAGGTCAATTTGACAGTGGAATGCTTTGGGAAATTTTCGGTGTTGGTTACGAGCGTTATGCTGATGGTACCCTTCGTTGGAATGATTGCCTCAACTGGATGAAAGCAGCTGTTCTTTACGCAGACCGTGTCACAACAGTTTCACCATCATATGCTGGTGAAATCCAAACACCTGAATTTGGTAAAGGCCTTGATCAAATCATGCGCATGGAATCTGGTAAGTTATCTGGTATTGTTAATGGTATCGATACGGACCTCCTTGATCCAGAAACAGATACTCACATTCCTTATCATTTCTCAGTGGATGATTTGTCAGGTAAAGCCAAAGACAAGGCAGCGCTTCAAGAGCGTGTTGGTCTTCCAGTTCGAGAAGACGTTCCATTGATTGGTATTGTGTCACGTTTGACAGACCAAAAAGGTTTCGATTTGGTGGTTAACGAGCTTCACAACATCTTGCAACATGATGTTCAGATTGTTCTTTTGGGTACTGGTTATAGTGACTATGAGAATTCTTTCTCTTGGTTCGCTCATGCTTATCCAGAAAAAATGTCTGCCAACATTACTTTCAACCTAGAGTTGGCTCAACAAATTTATGCTGGTTGTGACATTTTCCTTATGCCTTCAGCCTTTGAACCATGTGGCCTCTCTCAAATGATGTCTATGCGCTATGGTACCTTGCCAGTGGTTAGCGAGGTTGGTGGTCTTCGTGATACTGTTGAACCATACAACCCTGTGACAGGCTCAGGTACAGGATTCTCATTTGGTAACTTCTCAGGTTACTGGATGGTTCAAACCCTTGAAAAAGCTCTCGATGTTTACGAAAATAATGCTGATGCTTGGAAACAACTCCAGCACAATGCTATGACTCGTGACTTCTCATGGGATACAGCAAGTTTGGCATATGTTGATTTGTACAAACAATTAGTATAATTGCAAAGATAACTTTTCTCGCAAGGGAAAAGTTATCTTCGTGTAAAGCGTTTGAAAACGCTTCTATATAATCTTGACAAAAGTCAGGATAGCATCTCTCAATCTTGTTGATAAAGCAATGAAAGAGAAGATATCTAAAAATCTGAATAGAAGACTAACTCTAATCGTGTTTAATAAACCTGACTATTTTGACAGTTTTGTAAATAAAGATTTTGAAATATCTGTTTCGAATCTTGATTGGCAAGGTTTGGACGTTTTAAAGAAATTTCCAATTCCCCCTTATCCTAATATTCACTCTATAAGATGTGTATCAAAGGTATAGAAGTATAAGAAAGGATTTCTATGCAAGTCGAAAATTTAACAAAAGAACAATTCATCCGTGACTTTAAAGACACGCTCCACCAAGAACAGTTGATTAAAGTGGCTAAGGCTACACCAACTGAAATTTTCACAGCCTTGGCTGGTTTGATTCGTAAGTATTACACTGACACATGGATTGGACGTAACCATGCGCTTTCAGACAATAAAGAAAAGATTGCTTTCTACTTCTCAATCGAATTCCTCCCAGGTCGTATGTTGGAAACTAACCTCCTCAACCTTGGTATTCTTGACCTTGTTAAAGAAGGTTTCGCAGAACTTGACATCGACTTCCGCGAAGTGGTAGAAGCTGAGCATGATATGGCACTTGGTAACGGTGGTCTTGGTCGTTTGGCTGCTGCCTTCATGGATTCGCTTGCAACTACTGGTTATCCAGGTTTTGGTAATGGTCTTCGTTACCGTTACGGACTTTTCAAACAACGTATTGTTGATGGTTACCAAGTAGAACTACCAGATGGTTGGTTTGGTTCAACAGGAAATGTTTGGGAAACGCGTAAAGACCATGATATTGTCTATGTAAAACTCTTTGGTGATGTTGTCCTTGAAAGTGACGAAGATGGTCGTTTTGTTCCAACTTATAAGAATGCTCAAGTTCTTCGTGCTGTACCTTACGATGTGCCACAAATCGGTTATCAAAATGGTGTGATTAACAACCTTCGTCTTTGGGATGTAGAAATTCCTGAAGAATACGAATTGGATTACCCTACTCTTGAAGCTCGCCGTCGTGTGAAAGATATTACAGCCATTCTTTATCCAGATGATACAACGATTGAAGGTAAAGAATTGCGTTTGGTTCAGGAATACTTCATGACAAGTGCAGGTCTCCAAACCATTATCAAATCTTACCTCAAGATGGGCTTGCCATTGAAAGATATCCACGAAAAGGTATCTGTTCACATCAATGATACTCACCCTGCGGTTGCACCAGCTGAATTCATGCGTCTTCTCCTTGATGAATACGGTCTTTCATGGGAAGATGCTTGGAATGCGACTGTTAAGACTATGAGCTACACTAACCACACTATTCTTCAAGAAGCCCTTGAAAAATGGGATCAACAGCTCTTCAAACGTGTTCTTCCACGTGTTTACCAAATCATCTTGGAAGTCGACAACCGTTACATTGCTGAAATGGCTGGACGTGGTATTGCTGCGGATGTTATCGAACGCACACGTATCGTTAAGGATAACCAAGTCCACATGGCTAACTTGGCTATCATTGGTGGTCACTCAGTCAACGGGGTTGCCAAACTCCATACAGAACTCCTTAAAGAAGATACCCTTCACGATTTCTATACTATTTATCCTGAAAAATTCAATAACAAGACAAATGGTATCGTTCAACGTCGTTGGACACAAATTGCAGCTCCGGAACTTTCAGCAGCAATTGATGACGTGATTGGTGACGGTTGGCGTAACGACATCCATGAGCTTGAAAATCTTACAACTTACTTGGATGACAAGGAAGTCTTGAACCAGTTCTATCAAGTTAAGAAGACTGCTAAACAACGTTTGGCAGACTATATCAAGAAAACAACAGGCGTAGAAGTGTCTACAGATGCTATCTTTGATGTTCAAGTGAAACGTCTTCACGCGTACAAACGTCAATTGCTTAATCTTCTTCACATCATCAAACTTTATTGGGATCTTAAAGATAATCCAGATAAAGACATGGTACCTCGTGTATTCATCTTTGGTGCCAAAGCTGCCCCTGGTTATCACTTCGCTAAATCAGTAATCAAACTTATCAACGAAGTTGCCAACCTTGTTAACAACGACGAAAGTCTCCAAGGGAAACTTAAAGTGGTCTTCCTTGAAAACTACCGTGTCAGTCTTGCGGAACTTATCATTCCAGCAGCAGATGTATCTGAGCAAATCTCATTGGCTTCTAAAGAAGCATCTGGTACATCAAACATGAAATTCATGATGACTGGTGCTATCACTTTGGCGACACTTGACGGTGCCAACATTGAAATCAAGGATGAAGTTGGTGATGAGAATGTTGTCATCTTCGGTATGGACAAGGACGAAGTTTATGAACACTATGCACGTCACGATTACTACTCTCGTGCAGTTTATGAAAATAACCCAGTCATTCGCCGTGTCGTTGATACCTTTGTTAACGGTACGATTCCAAATGCTCAAGCTGAAGGTACTGAAATTTACGAAGCCCTCATCACCCACAACGATGAGTACTTCCTCTTGGAAGACTTCGCTGCTTATGTAGAAGCTCAAGAGAAAATCGATGCACTTTATCGTGATCATGACAAGTGGGCACGTATGAGCTTAGCTAATATTGCTAAATCTCACAAATTCACTTCAGATGATACGATCACAGAGTATGCTAAAGAAATTTGGGAATTGAAAAAATAAGCGATAGCTTATGAATCACAAAAAGACAAAGGCTAGAAATGGTCGTTGTCTTTTTATTTTTTTAGAAGAGGGGTGTCATAGACAGCCCAAAAGGATTTATAATTGGCAGGAGAAGTTTATCTGCAGATCTATCTTAGCCCTTGAAACTTGCACTAGCTTATCAAGGTGTTATAATAACTTATAGGTATAAGCATCAAAAAGGGGGAAAATACATGGCTTTACGCAGCCAATTAATTACTAAGGAGTTTCCAGAATTAGATAGGGTAGAGCGCTTAAATAACGAGGCCTTCCCAGAAGAAGAACGTATTCCATTAAGTGAGTTTTTACAATTGGATGGTCGTGATGATTATCATTTCTTTGCCTTTTATGACGAGGATGATTTTGTTGGATTTGCCTCAGTTCTCTACAATGCCAAAGTTTTTTATGTGAGTTTCTTTGCCATCGTTCCTCAAATGAGGAGTCATGGCTACGGAAGTGAGATTATTGATAAACTGGTGGACTTTTATGGACCATCTCGGTCTATGGTCTTGGAAGTAGAGCGCTTGGATGAACCCAATGACAATACAGAGCAACGTGAGGCACGTTGGGATTTCTATAAGCGTAATGGGTTCAAGACTTCCAATGCTTTCTTGGAATATGAGGGGTTAAGCTTTGAGATTCTCTATCGTGGCGATCACTTTGACGAAGAAGCCTACAGAGAGATATTCCGCAAACTTCAGGAAAATGCTTATTTTGACTTCAGTATTAAACATCGTCGCTTGAGTGATTTATAAATAATCAAACCAAACAGGTCTTAGTCGACCTGTTTTTCATTTGTTTTCAGCGTTTGCCAATCGTTTTCAGAATATTTTGTCGTCCTATGCTATAATGGAAGTACTATGAAGAAAGTAATTTTACAGTATCTGGCAAGTGCTCTGACTGTAATCCTTATACTTGGTCTTGTGGTTTTCAACAGACAGCAAAATCACTCTCTGGTAAAGAAGGTCAAAGACCCTGAGATTTCCTATATCTATAAGGATTCTTTGGAAAATCTAGATAGACTGGCCCTTAGTCAGGCTGGGATTATACAATCCTATCAACTCGATTCTTTGTCTGTTAGGAAGGAAGATGGAAAGATTCACCTCGTTCTCCATATCAATCATTCCTATGATATGCAGGTAAATCTTGTCCTAAAGTCTGATATCTACGGTGATTTATCTGTGGTTCAAGCGACGCCATCAAAGGCTTTGAAGCTAGCCTTGGAGGACGAGTCTTATCAGAAACGGTTGACCTTAATTTCGCAAAAGGCAGATGCTATTATATCTCGTGATCACTGGGATCAAGGCATTAAACCGGCCTATGTGGCTCAGGTGAGAAGTAAGATGAAGAAGACTTCTTTGAACCAGTTGGAAAAGGTTCTGCAAGAAATTGACCAAGAAAGCAAGGAAGTGGGCTCCGATACCTATACGTCCTTTTTCCAAGCTTCTCAACTGCCTAATCACGACAAGCTCAATTTGGTTATGGAGCACATGCAGGTTTATGTGGATAAGTACCAGTTCCTCCAGTTAGGGAAGTCAGGTTATAAATTTTCCAAGAATCTAGAGCCAACCAGTCCTTTTTACAGTTACTTCCGCGAGGCTATTATGGAGACCTATCAGACGGATCTAGGGCTTGGAGTAGATGAGTTAGGTATCAAGCTCCACCTTTTTAGGTCTTGGATTGATAAGCAGTCCATGGACTATATTAGGACCAACTACAAGGGCAAGACGGATTTTGACAAGCTTCTGGCTTACAGCAAGGACAAGAAGATCAAGTTGGATTATACTACAGGTGCTTCCTATCATAATCGAAGCTTGGGAGACTTTACCTATCCAGAGAACATGAAAATTCAGCTACCTCAGACCAGTGTCATGGGACCTTATGGTGTCAGCAATTCCCGCTTTATTGAATTTATTGTCAATATGGATACAGGGAAATTTGTTTCTGAGTGGAATGTCTACAAGAAAAGGAAAGACGGTAGTATCGACTCTAATCCTAAGCATTACAAGATTGAAGATGGTGCTGACATTGCTGATACGGACTCTGCTAACTACGGCCTATCTAAGGGATTAAATGCTGACTTACCAGCCTATCTCAATAATAGCCATACCTATCTCGATGTTCGTCACCCTGCGGATAATGCGATTAGACGTAAGATGGTTAGAAAGTGGAAAAATGCCAAGAATGTCTTAAATGGTGGGCGCTATGCTGATATTGTTAAAAAAGGAGGCTTGAAAGACCTTGAAACATGGAAACAAGTTAAAGCTGAAGACCGCCTCCAGGTCTACAATGCTTACCTTGATTATATTCGCTCTCATCTTGTGCTTAATGGGTTTGACAGCTTTTACCAAGAAACCTACAACCCCCAAGGTGGAGACAAAAAAGACTGAAACCCTTGATAGTGTTCTTGTCGCTAAAAATTTCTATCGTGTAAGGGATGCCTATGCCATCAAGCTCTACGGGCAGGATGAGGGGATGTCCTTTGATGTGGCTGGTCAGAGACTCTTTGGGTCAAATATTGCTATTAAAGATGGTCTGTTATATGGCTCCAGTCTTGGAGATTTGACCATTGAGGCTTATTTTCAGGGGGAGGTGTCCTACCTTTTAGAGGCTACCCAGAAGCTCCCAGTGGACAAAAATCGCATCAAGGCTAATCACTATAGTCAGGACATTGTTCTGAATAAAGTTTGGACTAGTCTGGAAGGCCAAGAAACCTCCAACAGTATCATCACTCAGTTTCAGGATAAGACCCTACTCAAGCTGCGGATCAGCTACAACAAAGAGTTTCTTCCCACAAAGATTCAAGGTTTCTACAATAGCCAAACCTTGAATGGCTGGCGGGACCTCTTTTACATAGATTATCCTTACAGTGATCAGGAAGCCTTCAATCAGGCTCAAGATGCCTATATACAACACATCCAGTACATGGAAACTCATCCTGAGGAAGAAGCAGGAGAGTTTGGTTAATAAAGCAAAATCACCTTTATCTCGAGATAAAGGTGATTTGTTTGCGCTTAAGATTTAAGTTTTAGTTTTGATTTGTGGCAACTTCTGGAAAAAGCTTGTCTAAGATTTTTGAAGTGATAGCCTGTCCAGGTCCTTCAGCACAGTAGGTGTGCATATACATAGAAGGGTTAAAGTTGAGCTCGATGCAGGTGCAATGAGGGTTTTCCTTGCTAGCAGGTTGGGTTTCATCTGGAATAATGAGGTCAACCCCACAAGCCCAAGCGCCCATGCTAGTCGCCATAGCTGCAGCTAGTTCTTGGTAAGAGGAATCCATGGTCTCAGTGACATCAATAGAGTCACCACCCGTAGAAATGTTTGAGTTACGACGTAGATTGACCTTTTTCCCTTCTGGGAGAATATCATCAGGTGTATAACCCTGTTGCGTTAACATCAGTTGTTCAATGTCTCCAAGCGCAATGATTTCAAGTGGTGAGCGGTGATCACGTCCTCGCAATGGATTGGCATTTTTCTGAGCGACCAATTCACGAATGGTGTGTTTGCCATCACCGACAACATTGGCAGCGACACGAAGGAGTACAGCCTCACAACGTCCATCCAAGATAAAGAAACGGTATTCGGTTCCTGAGATAAATTCTTCAACAAGAACAGCTGTATCTTCTGCAAAGGCAATCTCGAGGGCTTTCTTATAGTTATCAAGGCTGGCAGGCTCTTGGAAAATGGAAATGCCCAGACCAAAGTTGGTTGATTTTGGTTTAACCACAATTTGCTTGTCCTTGATAAGAGGATAATAGGCTAGACCTTGTTCCAGACTGGTAAATTCGTCGCCAGCGGGAACAGGGAAACCAGCATCAGTCAGGATTTTTTTGGTCACGGTTTTATTAGCCATGGCAAGAGGGACTACATAGTTGTCTTTTGAAGTCATGTTACCATTTTTGACGTATTCCACATGATCTTTATGCCAGAGTTTAAGGAATTGATCCTGCTCATCTAGGATTTCAAAATGAATCCCTTTTTGAATGGCGTCAAAGAGTAGCATCTGAGTAGAAAGTTCCATCTCCTCATAACCTTTAAGAGCATAGTGGGCAGTCCAGTCGTAATCATGATAGGTAAGAGCCTTGTCAAGGGCAAAGTCAGCAAGAGACTTGTCTTTGATATGAGGCAAGAGTTGGGCTGCTAGTGTATGGTTAGGATCAGCAAAGGCATCTTTAACTTGTTTGACCAAACCTTGATGATAGTCACCTAGGCCAAAATGTTGCACCAGTTGGTCCAGAGCCGTCGTAATGTTTTGAGTTTCAGCTTCAGATGGTAGAGGTTCTAAAGGATGAGAGAGGGCAATCTTTTCATTCAGCGCGTGACCTTGAGCCAGAGCCTGATCAACATTTTCAGGGGCATCCATCCAGAGGAAGGCTAGTAGGAGTAGGTGTACGGTATCCATAGTAGTTTGGCTAATACCGATACGCTCAAAGGGGTTGAGGTCGAAGTTACGGAATTCCAGATAGGTGATTCCTTTGTCAAGGAAGGAGCGATTAACTTTTTGTCCACGGAAACGAACAGCTGAGTAAAATTCCTTCTCCGCAATCAAATCTCCTTGTTCGATATAGTTTTCGATGGCAGAGACATAATCTTCTAGGCTTGCAAAAGATACTTGGATTTCTTCCTTATTGACATAACCATGGTCACTGTTACGGAAGGAACGAACGGGTTCTGGCACTTCTTGGTCGAAGAAACCTTGCTCAGCAATAGGTGCAGCACCAAAGAGATAGGTAATCACCCAACGGTAGCGCAAATAGTTCTGAGCCAGCTTGAGATAGAGGGCGTTCTTGAAAGCAATCATATCAGTCTGGTTGCTTTCTTTGAATAGGGCCTCAACCAAATCTTTCCCAAGTTCCATATTATAGTGGATACCTGAGATAGCTTGTAGTTTAGTTCCGTATTTTTCAGCCAAGTAGTTACGATAATGGCGTTCGAATTCATTTTCCAGTTGGGCAACTTGGATTTCTTGGGCCTTGATACGAGGTGGCATGGACAAGGGCCAGAGAAGTTCATCTTTACTGATGGAACGTCCAGCTACATCGGTAATGGCTCCAAGAAAACGACGGGCCTCAGTGGTAGATTTAGCAACTGGTGTGATGAGCTCCATTTGAAACTCACAAAAATCTGTTTGAATATAAGGGTGGAAACTTCGAGCTCCTAGGCAAGAAGGGTGAGGCGTATGTGCTAATTTTCCCTGTCTATCGACACGAAGACTTTCGCGTTCAATTCCAAAGTTAGCTTGAAGGATAGGGCTGGTAGGCTCCAGCTTTTGAAGCAGTTGATTTATAGTCATAGAGTCACCTTTTCATCTAATGTTAGTGTTAGTCTATTATAAATAGGAGAAGAAAACAACTTTCCGCTACGGTTAAGGGGAATTTCCGAATGTTTTAGATAAGAATTCTTAAAACCAGTTGCTTTTTAGCTCTATTATATGCAAAAATTGTAAAATACCCACCGATTTTTATGTAAAATGTTATTTCTCTTGCAATTTAAATCAAATTAGCCTATACTAATGACGTATATATAAGAATGAAAGAATCCCTAGGGTCTGCCCTCAGGGGCTTTTGTATGCTCTCAAAAGGGTATAACCGTTCTTTTATAGATAAAGGATGAGCGTTAAGAGTAGCTTTCAGACAGTATGCTCTGCCTAAAAGCGATGCTTTCGCCGTGATGGATTACAGGACTAGCTTATATCTATCAATGCCTGAAACACGCTCTGCTCAGGGTAGGCGATATTTTTCGCCGAGGTAGGGGTTATCCTGGACCTATTTGCACTTGTTCGAAGTTGCTCACGATTCGACAGCTCGCTCTGCCCAAAAGTGATGCTTTCGTCGTGATGGATTACAGGACTAGATTATATCTATCAATGCCTGAAACACGCTCTGCTCAGGGTAGGCGATATTTTTCACCGTGGCAATAGTTATAGAAGTCCAGAGACTTCTATAACTCGGAAGTTTTGAGACTTTGGCTCAAAACTTAGCTATGAGATTCCGAAGGAAGCTACTAGCGTCCGAAGCCACTTAAGAAAAATATCAAAAAAAGAAAAAGAATAAAAAACGGAGGTAATTATGTTTCAAACCCTTATCCCCCAGATAAAGGAATACAAGAAACCCTCAATCCTAGCGTCCGTCTTTATGACACTAGAAGTCATGTTTGAGATTTCCATTCCCTTTGTCATGGCTAATCTTTTGGACAAAGGTGTCCAGCAATCCAACATGTCTAACATTTGGCTCTACGGTGGCCTCATGCTGGTCTGCGCCTTTCTATCACTATTCTGCGGCATGCAGTCGGCTCGCTATGCAGCTTTTGCCTCTGCTGGATTTGCCAAGAATCTACGTCAGGCCATTTTCAAAAAGGTTCAAACTTTCTCTTTTGAAAATATCGATAAGTTCTCAGCTGGTGGTTTGGTGACACGTATGATGACTGATGTTACCAACGTGCAGAACTCTTATCAGATGATTATCCGTGTCTGTGTGCGTGCACCACTTAACCTGATTTTTGCTATTGCAGCAAGTTTCTTGATTAATGCTGAAATGGCTTGGATTTTTGTTGGTGTAACGATCTTCCTTGGTGTGGTTTTGGCCATTATTACCAAAATCGTATATCCTCTTTTTACTCAAGTATTTGAGGCTTATGACAACCTTAACAACAGTATCAAGGAAAATATCACCAACATGCGTGTGGTGAAATCCTATGTTAAAGAGCAGGAAGAGACTGACAAATTTAAGAAGGCCTCACGTCGTATTTACAAGATGTTCATGCGTGCCATTCGTGTAGTTATCATGTCTAACCCAGCTATGATGTTGTCTATGTATGCGTCCTTCCTTATGATTTCCTGGTTTGGTGCCCATCTCATCGTTGGTGGTAGCTTAACTACAGGGGAATTGACTTCGATGTTCAGTTACACCATGACCATCCTCATGTCACTCATGATGTTCATGATGATCTTTGTCATGTTGTCTATCTCTACAGCATCTGTTGAACGTATTGATGAAGTTCTTAGCACTGAAGCCACCATTGTTTCACCTGAAAATGGTTTAACAGAAGTTGCAGATGGTTCTATCAGCTTTGATCATGTGGATTTCTCATACACGGATGAAAATGGTGACAAGACCCATGTCCTCAAAGATATCACTTTGGATATTAAGTCTGGTGAAGTTATTGGTATCCTTGGTGGAACGGGTTCGGGTAAATCAAGCTTGGTTCAGCTGATTCCTCGCCTTTATGATGTGGAAGAAGGTCAGGTTAGGGTTGCTGGGCATGATGTTAAGGACTATGATTTGGATAGCTTACGTAAGCAAGTTGCCATGGTCCTTCAAACCAATGTCCTTTTCTCAGGAACCATTAAAGAAAATATGCGTTGGGGAAATAAACAGGCAACAGATGAGGAAATCATTGAAGCTTGTAAGATTGCCCAAGCTGATGAATTTATCCAAGAGTTTAAGGATGGCTATGATACTAAGATTGAACGTGGTGGAGCCAATGTCTCAGGGGGACAACGTCAACGTCTTTGTATCGCACGTGCCCTTCTCATGAATCCGAAAATCTTGATTTTGGATGATTCGACATCGGCAGTCGATACCAAGACAGATAGTTTGATTCGTCAAGGCTTCGCTTCAAGTCTTAAGGACACGACCAAAATCATCATCGGTCAACGTATTTCATCTATCCAAGATGCCGACCGTATCATCGTCATGAATGATGGTCGTATCGATGCTGTTGGTACGCATGACGACTTGGTGGCTAATAATGCTATCTATCGTGAGGTTTACAAGATGCAAACACAAGGGAAAGGAGTAGCAGATGCAGAATAAGAAAAAAGCTAATTGGGGCTCTCTAGCACGTCTTCTACGCTTTTTGTGGCAAGACTACAAACTTTCACTTAGTATTGCCTTTGTCCTCATTGTTGTTGCTTCTTTGGCAACGGTTAATTTGACGGCTTCGATTCAGTCCTTGGTGGACGTTTACGTTCAACCCATGCTCAAATCTGGTAGTCATGATTTTGGGCCACTGTTACGTTTCTTGACGTCAGTTGGGGTCTTTTGTCTTATCGGTGTGGTTGCCAACTATGTGGCCTCCCTCCTCATGGCGACGATTTCACAAGATTCCCTGCGTTCCCTTCGTAATCAGCTTTTTGCTCGTATGCAAAAGCTTCCGATTCGCTACTTTGATGCTCACCAACACGGTGACATCATGTCTATTTACACCAACGATATCGATGCCCTCCGTCAAGCTGTCGAGCAATCTATTCCGCAGTTGTTACAAACGGCCATTACCCTTATCGGGGTGACTGTAACCATGCTTACGGTTAGTCCCCTTCTCTTTATCGTGGTTCTAATCATGGTAGGCATCATGTTTATGGTCATCAAAAATGTATCAGCTAAATCAGGTCGTTACTTCGGTGAACAACAAAAGAACCTAGGGATTGAGAATGGTTTTATCGAAGAAATGATGTCAGGTCAAAAGGTAGTCAAGGCCTTCGTCCACGAAGAAAAAAGTATGGCTGACTTTGACAAGATTAATGAACAACTCTTTGAATCGTCATATTTAGCCAATCGCTATGCCAATGTTCTCATGCCAATTCTTGGGAACTTAGGAAATGTTTCCTTTGTTTTGACTGCCTTGGTCGGTGGGGTATTTGCTCTAAATGGTGTCGGTAGCTTGACTATCGGTGGTCTCATGGCCTTCCTACAATTGAACCGTTCCTTCAACGGCCCAATTACTCAGGTTTCTCAACAACTTAACTTTGTCCTTATGGCACTTGCTGGTGCAGACCGTATCTTTGATCTTTTGGATGAAGCAGAGGAAGTTGACCAAGGTAAGGTCACTTTGGTCAACTACGAATTGGTAGACGGTCAGATGGATGCGACAGACAAGAAAACCAACCACTGGGCTTGGAAGCACCCACGTCCAAATGGTGACTACGAATTGGTTGAGTTGGTCGGAAATGTGGTCTTCCAAGATGTTGATTTCTCTTACGATGGTAAGAAACAAATTCTTCATGGCGTTAACCTCTATGCAGACAAGGGGCAAAAGGTAGCCTTTGTCGGTGCGACAGGTGCTGGTAAGACGACGATTACCAATTTGATTAACCGTTTTTACGATATCCAATCTGGTGTGATTACTTATGATGGTATCGATGTGAAGCTGATTGAAAAAGATTCTCTTCGCCGATCACTTGGTATCGTGCTTCAGGATACCCATCTCTTCACAGGGACTATTGCTGAAAATATTGCCTACGGCCGTGCGGATGCGACTCGTGAAGAAATTCTTGAAGCTGCTCGTATTGCTAACGTGGATTCCTTTGTTCAACATCTGGACAATGGTTACGACACTGTTCTTACAGACGATGGTGCAGGCTTGTCTAATGGACAACGTCAGCTGATTGCCATTGCGCGTGCTGCCCTTGCTAATGCACCAGTTCTGATCCTTGATGAAGCGACATCCTCTATTGACTCTCGTACCGAAAAAATGGTGCAAGAGGGGATGGACAGACTCATGGAAGGACGCACGGTCTTTGTTATCGCCCACCGTCTTTCAACCATCGTTAACTCTGACGTTATCATGGTTATGGACCACGGACGTATCATTGAACGTGGTGACCATGACAGCCTTATGGAACAAGGTGGTACTTACTACCGACTCTATACTGGTGGTCTTGAAATTGATTAACATTAAAAGAACTCAGGCTTTGCCTGAGTTTTTTTGCATATGAAGAAGATGTTTCTTTTGAGACTTTTCTTGTAAAAACGATAGATTTGATATCTTAAATCTCAACTTCTTTTAAACCGTGTGAGTCCAGGCGATAAATCTTTTGGCAAACTTGTCTGAGGTAGTTGACATCATGTGAGACTGTCAGAATGGCACCTGGATAGTTCTCGAAGAGCTGTCGAACTTGAGGCTGTGAGGTGGGTGAAAAATTTCTGGTTGGTTCATCTAAGATAAGGAGCTGAGGGCTTTCTAAGACTAAGTGCAGTAGGAGTAGTTTCCCTTTCTGTCCGCCAGATAAATCAGAAATGGCATGGTTCATTTCATCATGACTAAAGTTGAGGTTGGCGAGATGGGAGCTTATAACCTCTCGTTCAGACTTGTCGCCTGTCTTACTTAAAAACGCTATCGGTGACAAATCATTTTGAAAGATAGCGTCATAACGTTGAGGCATGTAGCCAATAGTCAGGTCTGTCTTCTTGCTAAGTTCTTGGTAGAGAAAGTGTAAGAGAGTAGATTTACCACAGCCGTTATCTCCAACAATACCAATTTTTTCTTGCCCTTTCAAAGAAAGTTTGAGATGGTCAATGGTTAGGTGAGGAGCGATGTTTATCTGCTTTTCATCCAGATTTAAGAGATATTTTCCCTGAGGTAGAGGAGTGATATGAGAGAAGAATAGTTCAATACTGTCTTCTTTATCAGGCATTTGTGTCATATCTTGGGCAAGACGGTCGTAGCGTTTCTCTTGCGAGAGGACTGCTTTCATCTTTTTGGCAACCAATCGTCCTTGCGTGCTATCATGCGTATTACGTAGGGTAGTTTGGACATTTTGTTTGATACGGCGATGCTTGGCCATGGCTTTGTCATAGGCTTTTTTCTCGGTTTTCGCTTGCTGCATTTGTTGCTGGAAGGCATCAGTGCGTTGCTGGCTATAGTTATCATAGTCGAGGTGCTCCACACTAGTCCTTGCCTGACGGCGACGTTTAAGGAGTTCCAGATGGATAATGGTATCTGCTGTCTGGCTTAGTAGGTCTTCGTCATGTGAGATATAGATTATGGTTTGATCAGAATGTTTGATAAAATTTTTTAGCCAAGTCATAGTAGTCAAGTCCATATCGTTTGAGGGCTCATCAAGAAAAATGATGTCGTGGGGACGGGCTAATTCTCGGATGAGTTGAATTTTGAGTTTCTCGCCACCTGACAGAGAGGAGACAAGCTGACTGCTAGCAAAACGCTCACTATCAAAATGAAGTTCATCAGCCAGACGATAGAGGGTAGCATAGTCTAGGTCATAAGTATCCGCAAAGAAGTAGTCGTTAAGGGTTAGGGATTGTAAGTCATCCGAAATCTGTTGGGGAATATAGACCTGTGGGCTATCTGGTTTATTAATAGTTCCCTCGTAAGAAAGATGGTCGAAATGTGCTTTAGGATTGACAAGAAGGGCAAGGAGACTAGATTTTCCATTGCCTTCCTCCCCAATGATGGCGACTTTTTCACCAGTAGCTATCGTTAGATTTAAGTCATGAACGAGTTCACGCAAATCTTTGGTATGGGTAATAGTTAGATGTTGAATCTGTATCATAGGACCTCCTAGGTCTGAGTGCTTGTTGATAGTGTTTTATGGGTAGTACAGTTTTTACTTCAAACAATATCAAAGGTCAAAAAACAGTTCTACCTTATAAGATAGAACCGTCTTGAATCTAGCTAAAAAGCCCTCTAGGAGATAGTGATGGTGTGGATGCAAAAAAACTCAGATACCACCAATAAATTTTCTATAGAAAAAGAGCGCAAAAAAGACATGAAAACAATCTATCAAATAAAGCAGGTTTATTGTGAATAGACTTAGTTGTTCATGTCTCCATTTACCTCCGAATGTTACTTGCCTTGATTGTACGCTATCCGAGAGATTTTGTCAAATGAAAATAAAATATCTAACCTTATTAGACTGCCAATCTACCTTATCAATAGTCTCCACCTATGCTATACTAAAAGCAATACTAAAAATGGAGATTATTTATGGAAAATAAGTTTGTAAAGAAACCAACACCTAAGGGGGATAAGTCCACAAGAATTGTTTTTATAGGTCTCTTAGTGGCATTGCTTTTTATAATCGCAGGGACGGCTTTCTTCTTTGCTGTGAATAGTAGCAGTAAGGCTACCAAAGGTTCAGTTGCATCCAGTAAGTCGAGTACGACTGTCTATTCCGGCAGCAATGTAGAGGATCCCTTGTTCAAAATCACCCTGAAAACCTTCGGAGATAATAAAGAATTTTTACTCGTGACACCAAATCCTGGTCATGATAGAAACATGTTTAACATTGTGGGGGTAGCTGGTCAATACTTAGTCACTCAGGAGTACAAGGGGGGTGAATCTGGTAAGAAAAATGCCAAGGGTGAGACACTTTATAAGTATGACTACTTTAATATCTATATGTATGACACGGAAAAACCAAATCAAAAACCTAAACAAATTGACCTCTTGAAATTGGCTAAAAAAGCTGGGGATGAAGATTATTTAAATCAGGCAAGTCTAAGGCTTTTCATGCTTAATGAGCAAGCTTACTTACAAATGCCTTTTGGTGCGTCATCAGCTGATTTTGCTTCTAATAAAAAATACCTCAATCTTAAGACACAAAAGATCGAGGAAATGAATATTCCAGCTAACTCGAATACTTTGGACTCGGAATTGGATTACGCCAATGTTGATATGCGTAAGACTTTAGAGCCTTTTGGACTTGAGATGTGGACAGGTGCAACTAATGGTAGGGATTTAGATCATCCAACAGAAACACCAATTGCGAGTCTGCCTGCTCTTTATTACATTTCTGAAAAAGACAGAAGCCTCAATATGGATAGTACCAACTTTGCCAAAGAGCATAAGGATGCTTATGAAGCGATTAAGACCAAACATGCTAGAATCTACACCATTCCAAGCAAGATTAACAATGAAACCTGGTTCAATACCTTACTCCATTGGATGGCACCTGAAGGCCAGGATGCCTACGAGTTACCGGTTAGGGCATTTAGACCGACTCAGGAAGAAGGGAAAGTCAAGTCCTACCAAGAATTGCAGACTTGGAATGACAACCATATCAGAAAAAAATAGAGGAACTTACCTCTGAGACCCATAAGATTATGAACCCAAGTCTATAATACTTGGGTTTTTTAGTGTGGTCTGATATAGCAATTGTTGTTTTAGTTTTTTTGTGAAATTCTTGTTATATGATAGCTAAGTTTAAAATAGATTGTTTATTAGTTTGTTTAGCTGATTATTAAAAATATTTCAATCGGGTCTATAGGCTTATAATAAGCAGAACAAATCATTTAATAAAGATTAAAATTATTGACACTTATATTGACGTGTAATTATCAGAATGTTAGAATTTAAAGTGCATCATCATAATAAAATAAAATTAAAGCAATAAACCAAATATTACAATTTTTTATGGAGACTTTATGAAAGATTTTTTTAATCAACGTCAACGTTATTCATTGAGAAAATATTCTATTGGCGTTTGCTCAGTCTTGCTTGGAATTGTTCTTTTTTCTGGACAGGCTGTACAAGCTGATGAAGTTATAACAGGTAATGATAACGTTGTGAAATCTGTAGAAGCAGCTGAATCCGCAATATCGGATACTACTATATCAGAAGTTCCAACTGCTATAGAAAAGTTACCAGTAGAAGAAGTAGTAACTGTACAGAATGAAACAGTTTCTAAGCAACAAGACACGTCATCTGAAACAAACACTAGTAGAAATTCTACGTCTTTTGCTAGTTCTGAAGAATCATATGTGGCTCAAGTAAATCAAAGTCAAGCTACAAGTGATTTATCTGAAGGATTAAAATCAGAAACGATAACATCTGAAATATCAAGAACTAGTCTCCGTCGAGGGAGAATTTTAGCGTCTGAAGAAACAGTCGAGAGTTCTACAGAGATACTATCATCAGAAGCAATCCCAGCTGAAATACCTATACGACGTAGTGGACGTCGAGGAAGAAATATGTCATCTTTAAATACGTCTGAATCGAATAACGGGACTCCTATAAATAGTAGTTTACCTACGGTCACCATACCAACCAGCAATCAAAATAATACTTTAGCTACACCAGACGAAAATATAACGAAATCAACCAAGCAAACGGTTGTTTTTGAAGGTGCAGGAGAAAAGACGCCAGCTACTAATATTAAAGATGATTATGTTTTCACAGGTAAGAAAGATTTAACAACAAACGCTATTACTTGGAAAACAAGCTCGCATACATACGGCAGTGTGCCAGTTCCAGTGGTTCCAGGCTACTATGCAGATAAGGCGGAAGCTGGATTTAAGACAGTTACTCTTGATGAACCAGAGGTGACAGATAAGGTTATATACAAACCGTTGGGAAAAATTATTCAAGTAGATGAGAACTTTAACGTCATTCCTAACTCAAATTCAGTAACTTATGAGAACAATCCGTACAATCCAAGAGAGGCTGTAGAAACTGCTATTCCAGATGCTCCTGCAGGATATAAGATTAGAGAATTACAACCTCATGCATGGGGCTATAATATTGTTGACAAAACAATTGAACCCAATGATGAAAGTGATCCAGATCGTATCTCAAAAGATACACCAATTGTTTATGTACCACTTACTTCTGACGTAACGAAATCAACCAAGCAAACGGTTGTTTTTGAAGGTGCAGGAGAAAAGACGCCAGCTACTAATATTAAAGATGAT